>NZ_SMJW01000176.1 GCF_004348335.1 Actinomadura bangladeshensis
CAACCGGCCAGAACCGCCGGCCGGCCCCGCGACCGGCTCCGCCGCAGGTGGGACGGCGGCCACGGCATCCGCAAGATCAACGAAATGGGACAATGGGGACATGCCACCCGCGTCTACGTGGTCAAGAAGCGTACGGGAGTCCCGTTCGGGGTCAGCTCGCCACCCGGGTCGCCGGAGACTCCGTGATCACGCCGTCTTCCAGGTGGAGGACCCGGTCGGCCTCGGCGAGGAGGGCCTGGTCGTGAGTGGCCACCAGCACCGTCACGCCTTCGCTCGCCACTACCGCGCGGAGCAGGGGCATGATCGCGGCGGCGGTTTCGGAGTCGAGCTGGCCGGTGGGTTCGTCGGCCAGGAGCAGGCGCGGGCGGTTGGCCAGGGCCCGGGCGATGGCCACCCGCTGGCGCTGGCCGCCGGACAGTTCGTACGGGCGCTGCGCGGCGTGGTCTCCCAGCCCTACCAGGCCCAGCAGGACGCGGACGCGTTCGTCGCGTTCCGCCGGGTTCGTGCGGACCAGGCGCAGGGGGACCTCCACGTTCTCGGCGGCGGAGAGCACCGGGATCAGGCCGTGGGACTGGAAGACGTAGCCGATGCGGTCGCGGCGCAGGGCCAGCAGGTCGTCCTCGCGGAGCGACCCGACCTCGCGGCCGTCCACGCGGACGGTGCCGCCGTCGGGGGCGTCCAGGCCGCCGATCAGGTTGAGCAGGGTCGTCTTGCCGGAGCCCGAGCGGCCCTTGACGGCGACGAGTTCGCCTGCGGCGACGGTGAAGGACGCGCCGCGCAGCGCCGGGACCTCGACGGTGCCGGTGCGGTAGGTGCGGGTCAGGTTCTCCACGGCCACCATCGGGTCAGTCATCGGATTCCTCCCGGTCGGGCCAGACGCCGACGTGGTCGCTCTCCAGGGCGAGGCGGACGCGGTCGCGCATCTCGAGGGCGTTGGTGAACGCGGCGGGGAGCTGGACGCGGCCGGCCCGGTCGAGGACGGCGTACTCCTCGGCGGTGCCGCCGCCGCGGCGGACCTCGACGCTGGTGCGGCCGTCGCGGATGCCGACGGTGCGGTCGACGCGCTCGGACACCTGCGCGTCGTGGGTGACGACGACGGTGGTGGTGCCGAGCTCCTCGTTGACGCGGCGGAGCGCCTCGAAGACGCCCGCGGCCGTGGCGGTGTCGAGTTCGCCGGTCGGCTCGTCGGCGAGGACGACGTGGGGCTCGTTGGCGACGGCCACGGCGATCGCGATGCGCTGCTGCTGCCCGCCGGACAGTTCGGCGGGGCGCCGGTTCGCGCAGTCGCCGACGTCCAGCATGCCGAGGAGCTCGGCGGCGCGGGTGGCTCGCTCGCGCCGGGACCGGCCCGCGAACCGCATCGGCAGCTCGACGTTCTGCGCCGCGGTC
This sequence comes from Actinomadura bangladeshensis, assembly GCF_004348335.1. GTDB lineage: Bacteria > Actinomycetota > Actinomycetes > Streptosporangiales > Streptosporangiaceae > Spirillospora > Spirillospora bangladeshensis. Next base: position 1,390 of record NZ_SMJW01000176.1, read on the forward strand.
AGGTACGGCAGGAGGTTGCGGGACGTCTGCTGCCACACGAACCCGACCTGCTCGCGGCGGAAGCGGAGCCGCTGCTTGGAGGTCATGGTGAGCAGGTCGGACCCGGCGACGCGGGCGACGCCGGCGGTGGGGACGTCCAGCCCGGACAGGATGTTCAGCAGCGTCGACTTCCCGGAGCCGGACGCGCCCACGATCGCGATCAGCTCGCCGGGGTCGACGAGCAGGTCGAGGCCCTGCAGCGCGACGACCTCGATGCCGTCGGTCTTGTAGATGCGGACGAGGTTGTCGCAGACGATGTGCGCGCCCTCGCCGTAGACGGGCCCGCGCTCGGCGGCGCGGCGCTCGAGTTCGGCGAGGTCGGGTGCGTTGGTCATCAGTCCCCCGTTCTCAGGGCGGTTCCGGGGCGGGTGTCGAAGAGGCGGTCGACGGCGACGGCCGCGGCGGCGGCGAGCAGCAGGGCGCCGGCGAGGCCGAGCAGCGCGGCGGCGCCCGGGGCGTGCGCGGTGACGGCGAAGCCGCGGGTGTAGGGGCGCAGGTCGACGACCGGGCCGGTGATCTCGGGGAGCATGAGGCCGAGCACCCAGCCGGCGCCGACCGCGCAGAGCAGCACCGGCGCGATCTCGACGAGCGCGAGGCCCCGGCTCTGCCGCCGGCTGAGGCCGAGGGCGCGCAGGTGGGCGATGGTGCGGCCGCGGGCGCGGGCGCCGACGACCAGGACGAGCAGCACCGCGAGCAGCCCGAACGCGCCGCCGATGAGGGCCCCGTTGCGGAACGTCTCGTGGACGACGGTCACCATCGGGTCGCGTGTCATGTCCCGCAGGACGTCCCGCCGCAGCTGGACGTCGCGTCCGGGCGCGGCCGCGCGCAGGGCCTTCGCGTCCACGTCGCCGGTGACGAAGACCTGCGAGGGGAAGCCCTTCTCGGCGGCGACCATCGAGTACGGGACGACGACGAACGCCGTGCCGAGGCCCTGCCCGGGGAAGTGCTCGATCTGCCCCGCGGGCTCGACCTTGATCGGGGTCATCCCGGCGCGGCTGAGGGTCAGCGGCCCGGTGCCCCGGGTCCGGGCGGTGAGCGGCGACAGGAGGACGCCCTGCCCGGACGGGATGTCCGGCACGTCGGGCGCCATCTTCCGGTAGGCGTCCAGGTCCACGCCGATCACGGTCAGCGGCGCCTGGTCCGTGGCGGTCGACGCCGTGCCGATGACCCGGACCCGGAGGGCGCCGGTCACGCCCGGCAGCGCGCGGATGCGGGCGAACGTCGCGTCGTCCACCGGCCCCGCCTCGACGCGGGCGTCCGCGCCGGTCTCCCACCAGGACGCGCGGACCTGGCCGTCCCGCAGCCCGGTGTCCACGGTGGCGGTGAACCCGGCGACGGTCGCGGCCAGCAGCAGCACGACGAGCGGCAGCGCCCCCACGAGGTTCTGCCGGGACGCGCGCGCGAGGCCGAGGAAGGCGACCGCGCCGCTGCGCCGCCGCAGCAGCGGCCCCGTCGCGCGGAGCAGGTACGGGTAGGCGCGCAGGACGAGGGCGCCGAGCGCCGCGCCGAGCAGCACGGGGACGGCGGCGACCAGCGGGTCGGTCCCGGCGGACGCGCCGCGCTCGCGCAGCAGCACGACGCCGATCACCGCGAGCACGGCCAGCAGGCCGTCCAGCACGAGCCGGCGCGGTGAGGGCCGGGCGGCGACGAGGTCGTCGCGCCGGTCGGCGGCCGAGCCGAGTCCGCCGCCGCGCTCCCGCGCCACCATCACGGCGGGGACGCCGAGCACGGCCGCCACCAGCGCGGCGGTCGCGTAGCCGGACGTCGGCTGCGGCGGCCCGACGTCCAGCAGCAGGCCGGCCAGGTAGCCGAGCAGGGCGGACGGGACGACGGCGAGCGCGGTGAGCCCGCAGGCGGGGGCGGCGAGCTGCCGGAGCGAGGCGCCGCGCGCCCGCATCGTGCCGAGGATCGGGCGGAGCCGCTCGGCGAGCAGCCCGGCGGCGAGCAGCAGCACCCCGGCGGCGACGGCGGCGAGCCCGCCGAACGCGAGCCCGAGCACGGACCGGGCGGTGTGCAGCCGTCCGCTGAACTCGTTCAGCCGGTCGTCGAGCGTGGTGACGACGTCGCAGGGGAACAGCCCGGAGTGTCCCCGGACGGAGGAGCGGAACGCGTCGAGGTCCTCCGCCATGGCGCCGGCCTCGCCGGCCTCGACGGCGCCGCCGCGGATCGGGAAGCGCCAGCTGTAGCTGAACAGCGTGTCGCCGCCGCGCGCGACCCGCGAGTACCCGCCGGCGTCCATGAGCGCGGTGCCTCCGTCGCCCAGGGTCCCGTCGTTGCCGAGCGACACCTTGACCGAGTGGAGCAGGCCGGGGCGCGTGAGCCAGAACGGGTCGGCGGCGTCCACCGGCTCGTAGATCCCGGAGATCCGGACCATGAGGCCGCCGAGGTCCATCCGGCCGCCGACCTCATAGCCCATCTGGTCGGCGTACTTCTCGGACACCATGATCCGGATGTCGCCGCTCGTCTCGGACGGCGGGTTGATCGCGGGCTCGCCCGCCACCATGCGGACGCGCTTCCACGCGGCGAGGTCCCAGCCCAGGTAGAGCAGCCTGGGCGCGGAGAACCGCCCCTCGACGACCATCTGCTCGGTGGTGACCGACGACTCCGGCTCCCCGGCGACCCCGGCCAGCGAGCGCGGCAGCATCTGCTGCCAGGTGACGGCGTTCGCCCCCATCGCGGCGTCGCCCGGGACGGCCCGCCACGCCTGCACGCCGCGCGCCTTGCCGTCCACCCGGAGATCGGCGGCGGGCCCGATGGCGGCGACGGCGGCGCGGTCGTACCCGGCGGCGGTGCGGGACGGGACGGCGACCGCGAGCAGCGCCGACAGCAGCGACAGCACGGCCAGCGCGGCGAGCGGCGCCCACTGGGCCCGCGCCAGCCGGACGGCCGCCCCCCTCATCGGCACGGCGGAGCGTCTCATCGGTCCTCCCCCACGCGCAGGCCGGCGCCGGGGTTCCGGCGCCGCAGCACCCGGATCACCGGCGGCAGCACGAGGCCGAGCACGGCCGCGACCCCGGCGAGCACGCCCAGCACCACGGGCCATTGGACGACGAGCCCGGCGGGCGGGTACGGCTGCGCCGACTGCACGCTCAGCACGACGTGCGGGACGACGAGCCGCGCCACGGCGAGGCCGAGGAGCGTCCCGCCGAGCAGGCCGAGCACGACCAGGTAGGCCTGCTCGATCGCGAGCATCCCGGCGACCTGCCGGGGGTGCACGCCGAGGGCGCGCAGCACCGCGAACTCGCGGCTCCGCTCGCCGGCGGTCACCGCGGCGTTGACGACGAACGCGATGACCGCGAACGCGAGCGCCGCGCCGAAGCCGAGCACGAGCGCGCCCTGCAGCGCCGCGCCGAGCGGGGCGTCGCGGAGTTCGGCGCGCAGCTTCACGCGGTCGGCGGCGACCTCGCCCCAGGCGGGATGCGCGGCGAGCGCGCGGGCGGCCGCGGCCGTGTCGCCGCCGCGCGCCGACGCCCACCATTCGCCGGGTTCGATGCTGTCGGTGGTGACGCCGGCGGCGGCGATGCGGCTCTGGGTGAGCGCCGGCAGGTCCACCAGGACGCCGGGTTCGCCCGCCGGCACGGTCGGGAGCGCGGGCGCGACCCCGAGGACCTTGATCGGCTGGTCGCCGTCCACCGTGCTGACGGTGACGGTGCCGCCGGCGCCGACCTTGGCGCGCCGGGCCATCTCCTCGGTGATGACGCCGGGCACGGCCGGCTGGAGGTTGGCGTTCCCGGTGGTGTGCACGGGTTTCCGGCCCGTGCCGATGATGGCGTGGACGGAGCCGAGCGGCGAGAAGCTGTAGGAGGAAGGGTCCGGTATCGGGTACTCGGGGATCGCGACGCGGGCGAGGGCCTTCCCGGCGTCCTCCAGGCTCGGGTCGAGCGTCCTGGCCAGGCGGCGGCCGTCGTCGGGGAAGACGTCCCAGCGGGCGCCGGCGGGGACCGGCGCGGCCCCGGTGCCGTCGCCGCGCACGCCCATGATGTCCAGGGCGAGCCGCCCCGACAGCGTGTTGTCCTCGTAGGAGTAGTGGAAGCCGCGGATCGACAGCGGGTAGGACGGCACGCCGCCGGGCCCCGCGAGGGACGCGACGTCCAGCGGGACTTCGTACTCCTCGCCGTCGGCGGGGAAGCCGGGCAGGGTCGCCCGCCGGGTCAGGCCGTGCGCGTCCACGACGGTCACCGCGACCCGGTAGCGGAAGCCGGCCGGCGGCTCGTAGTCCGCCGGGTTGTCGGGCGTCGGGCCGGTGCGGGTGAGGCTCAGGTCGAACAGCAGCCGCTTCGGCCTGCCCGGCACGGTCAGCGCCGGCGCGGCGGGACGGGCCCTGGCCAGCTCGCCGAGCCGCAGGTCGCGCCGCAGGTCGGGCTGGACGCGCAGCACCCGTCCGAGCTCCGCGGTGTCGGCGGCGAGCAGCGTCGCGGGCTCGTTGCCGAGGTCGGCGTCGGCGCGCAGCACCGCCGTCGCCGCCGTGACGCCGGGCAGCGCGGCGAACCGCCCGCCCTGTCCGAGCGCCGCCGGGCCGCCGCCGCCGGCGGTGCTGGACGAGGCGGTGGACGAGGTGGTGGCGGCGGGGGTGAGCCGGAGGTCGGCACCGCTCTGGAAGTCGGCCTGGTCGGTCTGCGACGTGCGCCAGGTCGCCATCGTCGTCACCGACAGCACCCCGACGGCCATCGCCATGACGAGCAGCAGCACGGGGCCGGCGTAGCGGAGCTGGCGCCGCCCGACCTGCCGGGTGCCGAGGACGGGCACGAGCCCGCGCCCCCGCGTCGCGACCCGCTCGGCGAACCGCGACACCCCCGGCACGATCCGCAGCAGCAGCACCCCGCCCGCGAGCAGTGCCAGCGCCGGGCCGGACACGATGAACGGGTCGATGCCGGACGTGCCGGCCCCCGAGCCGCCTGCGACGTCCGCGCTGCCGTCCGCACCGCCGTCCGCGCCGTACCGGGTGAGCTGCCAGACCGCCAGCCCGGCGACGACCAGCAGCGCCAGGTCGACACCGGAGCCGCGCAGGCCGCCGCGGCCCTGCCGGCCCATCCCGGCCTGCGCCTCGACGAACGTGCGGTTCGCGCCGCGCAGCGTCGGGATCGTGAGGGCGGCCGCGCAGGCGAGCGCGGTCAGCACCGACACGGCCCACAGCGGCACGAGCGGTCCGGCGTCCAGCCGCAGCCCGGACGCCCGCACCGCCGGGGCGTGCCCGGCGAGCCGCAGCAGCGGCCGGGCGAGCAGCGGGCCGAGCACCGCGGCGGGCAGCACGATCAGCAGCCCCTCCGCGATCCCGAGCCGGGCGAGCTGGCCCATGCCGAGGCCGCGGGTGCGCAGCAGCGCGACCTCGCCGCGCCGGTGGTCGGCGAGCAGCCGGGCGACGAGCAGCCACGCGCATCCGGCGAGCAGGACGAGCTGGATCACCGGGATCAGCATGGTGGAGCGTGCCACGAGCACGGCGCCGTCCAGCTGCGCGGTCAGCTCGGGGAGCTTGGTCACGACGGTGAACTGCGCCCCGCCGCCGATGTCCTTGAACGTGTCTCCGGCGCGCGTCACGCGGTCACCGAGCGGGGCGAGGTCGCCGGACTCGACACCGCGCAGGTCCGGCATGACGGTGAAGCGGGCGTCGGACCCGGTCCCGGTGAACTCGGCGGCGAAGACTTCGGGCGGCACCACGAACGGCCCGTACGTCGTGTAGTCGAGCCGCTCGACGCCGGTCGTGATGAGCCGGTCGTCCTGCCAGACGTAGAGCTGCGGGTCGGGGACGTCGAACAGCCCGACGACCCGGACCTTCACCACCGACTTCTCGTCGACGCGGCCGTGCAGCGTGAGGACGTCGTCCACATCGGCGCCGATGGCCTTGGCCGCGGCGCTGGGCAGCACCGCCTCCAGCTCACCGGTGGTCGCGGCGGGCCAGCGCCCCTCGGTCAGCCGCGCGTGCTCGTCGATGCCGGTGTAGGTCGCGAACGCCGTCAGCTCGGGATGGTCGCTCTTCTCCTGGCCGGGCAGGGTGTAGGAGTCGCTGCGGACGCTCATCGAGACGGCCAGCGGCACGTCCCCGTAGATCTGCTCGAGCGCCCGGCCGACCTGGCCCCGCACCTCGGTGAGGCCGTTCGCGGGGACGTGGGTGCCGATCGTCGTCCCGACGGAGGCGAACGTCGCGTCGGCCAGCGTCCGCCGCAGGCCCTCGCGCGTCACCGACCCGGTGTAGCCGACCAGCACCGCGAGGACGGTGGTGGCGAACAGCGCGGTCGCGCATGCGGCCAGGACCAGCGTCCGGTCGCCGGACATCCGCCTGAGTACAAGCCCCCGCCGCCCCACGGGAAGTCATGATCATTGCGATGGGTTGACCACGACAAGAGTCCGTGACCATTCTTTGATGTTTCGCAACCTTCTCGAAATACGGACAAAACGCCCTCGGTCCTCGACTCGTGAGGGCGTCTACCGGGGATGCCGTGCCGGTCACCTGTCCTCCCCCACGCGCAGGTCGGTGGCGAGGTTGCGGCGGCGGAGCGCGCCGATCATCACCCGCAGCACGAGGGCGAGCACCGCCGCCACGCCGGCGACCACGGCGAGCAGGACGGGCCACGGGAAGACCGCCGCGACCGGCGGGTACGGGCGGGCGGCGCGCACCCCGAGCACGATGTGCGGGACGGCGAGGCGCGCCACGAGCAGGCCGATCACCGTGCCGCCGAGCAGGCCGAGCGCGGCCAGGTACGCCTGCTCGACCGCGAGCATCCCGGCGACCTGGCGCGGGTGGACGCCGAGGATCCGCAGCACCCCGAACTCGCGCGACCGCTCCCCGCCCGTCACGGCGGCGTTCACCACGAAAGCGATCAGGGCGAACACCAGCCCGGTGCCGGCGCCGAGGACGAGCGCGCCCTGCAGGCCGGCGCCGAGCGGGGCGTCGCGGAGCCGGACGCGCAGCGCGGCGCGGTCGGCCTCGGCCTTCCCCCAGGCGGGGTGGGCGTCCAGGGCCCGCGTCGCCGGCCCGGTGCGGCCGCCGCGCACCGACGCCCACCATTCGCCGGGCGCGAGGGCGGCGGGGTCCGTTCCGGCCGCGGCCGTCCACCGCTCGGTCAGCGTGGGCAGGTCGACGAGCGCGCCCGGCTCACCTGCGGGGACGCTCGGCAGCGCCGGGGCGACCCCGACGACCTCGACCGGCTGGTCGCCGGCGGCGGTGGACAGGGTGACGGTGCCGCCCGCCCCGACGTTCGCGCGGGCGGCCATCGCGCTCGTGATGACGCCGGGGACGGCGGGCCGCAGGTCGGCGTTGTCCGACACGTGGCTCGGCGGCGCGGACGTGGCGGCCATCGCGTGGGCGAACACCTGGGGGACGATCACGCCCTCCCCCGCGTAGCCCCGCTGGTACGGGGTCGCGGGAACGCTGAACCGCAGCAGCCCGCCCGGCAGCGGGGCCGCGGTGGGGGCGACGCTCGTGCGGGCGTCGGTCGACAGGCCGAACGCGTCCCAGCGGACGCCCGCGGGCGGCGCCGCGTCCCCGTCCTCGCCGCGCACCCGCAGCAGGTCCAGGTCGAGCGGGCCGGCGACGGGGTTGAGGTCGTAGGCGTAGTCGATGCTCCGGATCGACAGCGGATAGGCGAGCACGCCTCCCGGTCCGGCGAGGTCGGCGAGGTCCAGCACGAGGGTGCGCTCGTCGCCGTCGGCGGCGAGCGGGGGCAGCGTCATGCGCTGGGCCAGTCCGCGAGCGTCCACGAGCGTCACCGCGGCCCGGAATGCCGTGAAGGCCGAGGACTCCTGCCCGCGCAGGGCGTCCGGGAGCGGTCCCGCACGGCGGAGCCGCACATCGAAGCGCAGCGTCCGGGGCCGTCCGGGGACGGCCACGGCCGGGACGGCGGGGCGCGCCCCCGCCAGCTCACCGAGCCGCAGATCGCGCCGCAGACCGGGCTGGACGCGCAGGACGGATCCGAGTGCCCCGGCGTCCACGCCGAGGACGGTCGCCGGCCGGTCGCCGACATCGGCGTCCATGCGCAGCACCGCGGTCGCGGCGGTGACGCCCGGCAGCGCGGCGAACCGCCCGCCCCGGCCGAGCGGGCCCGGCCCCTCGACGGCGTCCGGACCGGCCAGCCGCAGATCGGCGCCGCTCTGGAAGTCGGCCTGGTCGGTCTGGGACCGGCGCCAGGTCGCCATCGTCGCCACCGACAGCACCCCGACGGCCATCGCCATGGCGAGCAGCAGGACCGGGCCCGCGTACCGGAGCCGGCGCCGCCCGACCTGCCGGGTGCCGAGCACCGGCACGAGCCCGCGGCTCCGGGCGGCGGCCCGTTCGGCGATCCGGGACGCGGCCGGGAGCAGCCGCAGCAGCAGGACGCCGCCGGCGAGCAGCGCCAGGGCGGGCCCGGCCACGATGAACGGGTCCACGCCCGCCAGGCCGTCGCCGATCGCGGCGCCCGGCCCCTGCCCGGTGCCGGTGCCGGTGCCGGCCGCGCCGTACCGGGCCAGCTGCCAGATCGCGAGGCCCGCGACGAGCAGCAGCGCCAGGTCGGCTCCCGGCCCGAAGCCGGCGCCCCGCGGCGGGCGGCCGAGCCCCGTCTGCACCTGGACGAACGTGCGCCTCGCGCCGCGCAGCGCCGGGACCGCCAGCGCGACCGCGCACGCCAGCGCGGCCGGCACGGACACGGCCCACAGCGGCACGAGCGGTCCGGCGTCCAGCCGCAGCCCGGACGCCCGCACCGCCGGGGCGTGCCCGGCGAGCCGCAGCAGCGGGCCGGCCAGCAGCGGGCCGAGCACCGCGGCGGGCAGCACGATCAGCAGGCCCTCCGCGAGGCCGAGCCGCGCGAGCTGCCACACGCCGAGGCCGCGGGTCCGCAGCAGCGCCACCTCGGCGCGCCGGTGGTCGGTGAGCAGCCGGGCGACCAGCAGCCACGCGCACCCGGCCAGCAGGACGAGCTGGATCACCGGGATCAGCATCGTGGACCTCGCCACCAGCACCGCGTCGCGCAGCTGCCCGACCAGTTCCGTGAGCCGCGTGACGACGACGAACTGCGTCCCGCCGCCACGGGTCCGCTCCAGGACGCCCTGGGCGGAGGCCACGCGGTCGTGCAGGCGCCCGAGGTCGCCGGCGGCCACCCCGCGCAGGTCCGGCAGGACCGTGAAGCGGGCGTCGAACCCGGTCCCGGTGAACCGCTCGCCGAACACCTCGGGAGGCACCACGAACGGCCCGTAGGTCGTGTAGTCGAACCGTTCGACGCCGGCGGTCATCAGCCGGTCGTCCTGCCAGAAGTAGCCGTTGGGGTCGCGGACCTCGAAGACTCCGACGACGCGGACCTTCACCACGGACTTCTCATCGACACGGCCGTGCAGCGTGAGGACGTCCCCCACGCCGGCTCGGACGGCGCGGGCCGCCGGCACCGGCAGGACCGCCTCGATCATGTCACCGCCGCCGCCGTCCGGGCGTGGCCAGCGCCCCGCGGTGAGCCGCGCGTGCTTCTCGAGCCCGGTCCACGTCTCGAACGCGGTCAGGTCCGGATGGTCGCCGCCCTCTTGCCCCGGGAGCGTGTAGGTGTCGCTGCGCGCGCTCATCGAGATCGTCAGCGGCACCTCGCCGTAAACGTCCTTGAGGCCCCGGCCGACCTGGTCCCGGACGCCGGGGAGGCCGTTCGCGGGGACGTGCACGCCGATCGCCGTCCCCGCCGTCTCGAACGTCGCCGCCGCCAGCGTGCGGCGCAGCCCCTCGCCGGTCACCGACGCGGTGTAGCCGATCAGCGCCGCGAGGACGGTCGTGGCGAACAGCGCGGTCGCGCAGGCGGCGAGTACGAGCGTCCGGTCGCCGGCCATCCGGCTGAGCACGAGCCCGCGTCGCCCCACGACCCCTCATGATCAGGAGGTGCGGCGCGGGCCACAAGGCGGCGTGATGACTCCTTGACCGTTCGCGGACCTCCCCGAAATACGGACAATTCAGATATCGGTCCGCCGAAAGCGGCCATCGGCCGGCCTCGGATCGCACTGGCGGGAGCCGGGAAGATCCGGCGTGCGTAAGGATCCGGCAAACGGGGTGGCGCACGGACGTGCGGCGCGGGAGAAGGGCAGGACGACCGAGCCGCGGAGGGCGCCATGCGCAAGATCATCAATTCGACGTACGTGTCGCTGGACGGGGTCGTCGAGAACCCGCAGAACTGGACGGGCCCGTACTTCCGGGACGAGGCCGCCGCCTACGCGCGGGAGCTGCTGTTCTCCTGCGGCGCGCTGCTCATGGGGCGCCGGACGTTCGACGGCTTCTCGCGGGCGTGGCCGGCGATGGAGGAGTCGACCGGCGACTTCGGCGTCCGGATGAACACGCTCCCCCACTACGTCGTATCGGACTCCCTGAGGAAGCCGGGCTGGGGCGACACGACGGCGATCCGGCGGGCCGACGCCGTCGCCGCGATCACCCGGCTGAAGGAGCGGGGCGGCCGGGACATCCTGCAGTACGGGTTCGGCCCGGTGTCGCGGACGCTGGTGAAGCACGGCCTCCTGGACGAGCTGCGGCTGTGGATCCACCCCGTGTTCGTCGGGCCCGGCGACCCCGAGGACCTGCTCACCCGCAAGGGGTTCGCGGCCTCCATGAAGCTGGCGGACACCAGGGTCTTCACGACGGGCGTCATCATCGCGACCTACGTCCCGGCCGCGAAGTGACTCAGGCGCCGAGGAGGTCCCGCAGGATCTCCCGCGTCCGGGACGGCGGTTCGGCCTGCACGCCGAGACGGTTCAGGACGTCCCGGTAGCGGGCGATGTCGGCCGTGCGGTCCGGGTAGAGGGCGCCGGTGAGCTGCTCCAGGTAGACGACGTCGGGCAGTTCGGGCTCGGCGAACCGCAGCAGCGTCACCGGGCCGCTCTCGCCCGCGTGGCCCCCGGCGGCGAACGGCAGGACCTGCACGCTGACGTCCGGCCGCTCCGCCGCCTCGATCAGGTACTCGATCTGCGCGCGCAGCGTCGCGGGGCCGCCGACCGCGCGGTGCAGCACCGCCTCGTCCAGGACGGCCCACAGCTTCAGCGGCTCGGGGCGCTCGAACACGCGGCGCCGCGCCATCCGCAGCTCGACGCGCCGCTCGATCTCCTCCTTGGACGCCTCCGGATGGCGGGCGGTGATGAGGGCGCGGGCGTACTCCGGCGTCTGGAGCAGGTCCGGCACGTCCTGGACCTCGAACACGCGGACCACCTCGGCGCCCTGCTCCAGCCCGAGGTAGGGCTCGAACCAGCCGGGCACCACGTCGCCGTACGCCTGCCACCAGCCGGGCGTGTTGGCGCGGTCGGCGAGGTCGAGCAGCGGCTCGCGGACGCCGGAGTCGGTCACGCCGTAGAGGGTCAGCAGGTCGGCGACGTCGCGCTCCTTGAAGCCGACGCGGCCGAGCTCCATCCGGCTGATCTTGGAGTGGGAGCCGCGGATCTCGTAGCCGGCGTCCTCGGTGGAGATCCCGGCGGCCTCGCGGAACCGGCGCAGCTGCGCGCCGACCACCATCCGCAGCACGGTCGGCCCCGCGGCGCGCAGGTCGGACCCGGTGCGCGGATCGGGGACGAGGGGGACCGGCGCGTCCCGGCGTTCGGCGGGCCTCATGACGCCTTCCCTGGCGCGGGCTGCGGCACCGTGTCGTCGAACTCGGGGCCGGGCCGTGCACCGGCGTCCGGTCCTGAATCTCCCACGGAAACCCTCCTCGACGCGCAGGAAAACTACCTACGGGGAAGAAGTTACTCGACCGCGGGTCGCTTGCCCACCTGTCCCGATCATCCTGGTTTGTCAGGATCTGCTGCAATGTTCAGCTTTGTCAGCAGACTGCCGGGCGCTGACCTGGCAGGACTCCCGTTCCGGAAAGAATCTGGAAAAGATGTGCGCGGGACGTCGAATCGGCCTCCCCTTCTTCGACGCGTTGGCAAGCACCGGGGTTGACCCGGACACCGACAAAGGAGGCACCCATGCGGTTCCTGATGATGACCACGGACGCCGGCCCCGAGGACGCGGCGCCGGACGAGCGGCTCCAGCAGGAGATGGGCAAGTTCATCGAGGAGACGGCCAAGGCGGGGGTCCTGCTCGCGACCGGCGGGCTGGAGCCGTACGGCACCCGCATCACCTCGTCCGGCGGCAAGGTCACCGTGACGGACGGCCCGTTCACCGAGGCCAAGGAGGGCGTCGTCGGCTTCGCGCTCGTCGAGGTGCGCACCCGCGAGGAGGCGATCGAGTTGTCCAAGCGGTTCTACTCGATCGTCGGGGACGGCGAGGGCGTCATCAAGCAGGTCTTCGGGCCGGAGGATATGGCTCCCGGGCAGTGACCCCCTGCTGAGCTTGCGCGGCGGCCGGTGCGGGTGCTCTCATCGGCAGCGTGACGGCTTCGAACGCGCCCGGGGTCCACGCGAGCATCGACGCGGTGTGGCGGCTGGAGGCCGCGCGCATCATCGCCGGGCTCGCGCGCATGGTGAACGACATCGGGCTCGCCGAGGAACTCGCGCAGGACGCGCTGGTCGCCGCGCTCGAACAATGGCCGGAGTCGGGCGTCCCGGACAACCCGGGCGCCTGGCTCATGGCCGTGGGCAAGCGCCGCGCCATCGACCGGATCCGCCGGCAGCAGCGCCTGGAGCACAAGCTGGAGGAGATCGGCCGGGACCTGGAGACGCAGGCGCCGGCCGAGTTCGACATCCCGGACGACGAGGACATCGAGGACGACGTCCTGCGGCTGATCTTCACGGCCTGCCATCCGGTGCTGTCCGTGCAGGCGCGGGTCGCGCTGACGCTGCGGATGCTCGGCGGCCTCACCACCGAGGAGATCGCGCACGCGTTCCTCGTCTCCGAGCCGACCGTGGCGCAGCGGATCGTCCGGGCGAAGCGGACGCTCTCCGACGCCGGCGTGCCGTTCGAGGTCCCCGCCGGACCGGACCGCGCGGCGCGGCTGTCGTCCGTCCTGGAGGTCATCTACCTGATCTTCAACGAGGGGTACGCGGCCACCGCCGGCGACCACTGGGTGCGCACGGATCTGTGCCAGGAGGCGCTGCGCCTCGGCCGCGTCCTCGCCGGGCTCGCGCCCGGTGAACCCGAGGTGCACGGTCTCGCCGCGCTGATGGAGATCCAGGCGTCCCGGACACGCGCGCGCACCGGGCCGTCCGGCGAACCCATCCCGATCCTGGAGCAGGACCGCGCCCGCTGGGACCGCCTCCTCATCCACCGGGGCTTCGCCTCCCTGCTCCGCGCGAAGAACATCGGCGCCCCGCCCGGCCCCTATGTGCTGCAGGCGGCCATCGCCGCCACCCACGCGCAGGCCCTCGCCCCCGAGGACACCGACTGGACCCAGATCGCGTCCCTCTACGAGATCCTCGCGACCGTCGCCCCGTCCCCCGTAGTGGAGTTGAACCGCGCAGTGGCGGTGGGCATGGCACACGGCCCGGAGAAGGGCCTGGAAATCGCCGACGCCCTGGTGGACGAGCCGACCCTCCGCGGCTATCACCTACTGCCGAGCGTCCGCGGCGACCTCCTGGAACGCCTGGGCCGCCGGGAGGAGGCCCGCGCGGAATTCGAACGCGCCGCCACCCTGACCCACAACGCCCCCGAGCGCAGAACCCTCCAATCCCGCGCCGCAGCCCTGACCACCCCCGAACCCCCCACAGCCTGACATTCCAGCGTGCTCGTGGCTGTTCGGGCTCGGCGGGGAGGTGCGCGGCCGGTTCGGCATGGCAGGGTGCCTGTAATGTCCCAAAGTAGGTTGGGCTGCTGATGGAGACGCTCGGGAAGGGGACCTGGTGATCGATCGTCTGGACGTTGAGGCCGCGGCGCGGCGGGTCGCGGGGCACGTGCGCCGCACGCCGGTCACCGAGGTGGAGCCGGGGCCGGCGGGGCGGATGTGGCTGAAGCTCGAACTGGTCCAGCACACCGGGTCGTTCAAGGCGCGGGGCGCGTTCAACCACGTCCTCGCCGCACGGGACGAGGGGCGCCTGCCGGGCGCCGGCGTGGTGGCGGCCTCCGGCGGCAACGCGGGCCTCGCCTTCGCCTACGCGGCGGCGGAGGTGGGCGCGCCCGCCGAGGTGTTCGTCCCGGAGACGGCGCCCGCGGTGAAGGTGGCCCGGCTGCGCGCGCTCGGCGCCACGGTCGTCCAGGTCGGGACCCGGTACGCCGAAGCGCAGGACGCCGCGACCAAGCGCGCCGCCGACACCGGCGCGCTGTTCTGCCACGCCTACGACCTCCCCGAGGTCTGCGCCGGGCAGGGGACGCTGGGCCTGGAGATCTCGGAGCAGACCGGCGGCGAGGTCGACACCGTCCTGATCGCGGTCGGCGGCGGCGGCCTGATGGCGGGCGTCGCCGCGGCCCTCGCGGGCACCGCGCGCGTCGTGGGCGTGGAGCCCGAGACGATCCCGACGCTGGAGCGCGCCCTGCACGCCGGACGTCCCGTGGACGTGGACGTCTCCGGCATCGCCGCCGACTCCCTCGGCGCCACCCGGCTCGGCGACATCGCGTTCTCGGTCGCCTCCCGCACCGGCGTGCAGCCCGTCCTGGTCTCCGACGAGGCGATCATCGAGGCGCGCCGGCACCTGTGGGCCGAGTACCGCCTGGCCGTCGAGCACGGCACCGCCGCCGCGCTCGCCGCCCTCCGCACCGGCGCCTACCGCCCGTCCCCGGACGAACGCGTGATGGTCGTCCTCTGCGGCGCCAACACCGACCCCTCGGATCTCACCTGACCCAGGTGGGCGGCGAGGGCGCGGGCCTCGCGGACGACGTTGGACGACCCCTTGCGGGCGGCCAGGTTCTCCAGTTCGGGGATCGGGCCGTGAGCCCCTGACCAGCGCGCGGTCTTGAGGCCGAGGGCCAGCAGACGGTCGAGGGAGTTCACCGGCCGTTCGCCCGGCTCGGGGCACAGGACGGGCAGTGCGGCGGCGATCGCGTCCCACACCTGGCGGTAGGCGCCGGCTTCCGCCGCGCGGTCGAGTGCCTGGATGATCCGTACCGGGCGGATCTCGCCGTCCTCCATGAGTCGCCCGATGTGGCGGCCGAGCGCGGCGGCGGGCAGGTCGCCGCGGGCGGCCATGGCCCGCAGCGTCTCGTCCGCCTGCCCGCTGCGCCGTTCGGCGAGCTGGCGCGCCAGGAAGTGCGCGACGGCCTCGGCCAGCGGACCGTTCCCCGGAGTCAGCTCGACGAGCTCACCGACCCGCACCCCCTCGCCGTAGTAGCCGCTCCCGGGCATCAGGTGCGGCAGGACGTGCGCGGCGACGACCTCGGGGTGGGAGGGCAGCAGGTGCGGCCAGGCGTGCCGGTGCCAGACGCGATCCTCGGGAGCGGACCTGGGCGGGGCCGTGAGCACCGCGTCGATCAGCGGAAGCCCCGTCGGCCGGACGGTGATCACCGGCTCGGGCCGTCCGTGCTCAAGGAAGCGCATCGACACCTCGGGGACGGGCAGCCCGCCCTCGGCCAGCCAGTGCGCGGCGACGCGTCCGGAGGGCGAGGTCAGCGCGGCGGCGCGTCGAACGGTCTTCCGGCCGATCCCGCGCGGCAGCCGCAGCAGGGCCTGCTGGAGGTCGGCGGGACCGGGCTCGGCGCCGGCCGCCTCGAGCGTCTCCAGCCGTGCCACGAAGGTGGCCGGGGCGATGTGGCCGGTCCGCCGGGTCGGGGTGGCGAGCAGCAGCGGCGGCGGGGCCCCGCCCACGACGGCGGCGGCGACCTCCGCGCATCGGTGCAGGTAGAGATCGTGCGGGGCCAACCCGATCTGGAGTTTCGGCAGGCGGTAACGCCAGTTGGCGGGCACCTGCGCCGAGCCGGTCAGCAGGCGTGCGGCCGCGATGAGCCATTGCTTCGGCCAGTACCACGGCCCCTGCCGCCCCAGCTCGGGGAAGAGGTCCGCCTGGGCGGCGCCTGCGAGCACGGCGCGCACGTCGCCGGGGTTCTCGTGGAACAGCCGGACGAACGCGTCGAGGACCGTGTCGAGTACCGGCCAGTGGAGACCGGGGGAGGCGAGCTCCTCCGCCAGTTCCGCCGGCCGGGTGATCGGCGGCGGGAGCGGGGGAAGCGGTTCCGGCGGCGGGGGCGCGGTGAGGG
>NZ_SMJW01000177.1 GCF_004348335.1 Actinomadura bangladeshensis
CCGTAAGGCGGGCCTGGGTGGGCCTGGGGTCCGTACGGCCCTGGGCCCGGTCGTCCTGGCGGGCCGTAAGGGCCGGGTGGCCCCGGCGGACCGTACGGGCCGTAAGGGCCGCTCATAGCCCCATGCTCCGCTCCTCGCCCTTCTGGGCGAGACGGTCGCGCAGCAGGGCGGCCTCCGCGGTGGGAAGACCCGGAATGGTCGCGTCCGTGGCCGCGGCGGCGGTGTGCATCCGGACGGTGGCGATCCCCATCCACCGTTCAAGGAGCCCTGCCGTGACGTCCACGAACTGCATCCGCCCGTAGGGGACGACGATGAGGCGCTTGACGAACACGCCGTGCGTGACGATGAGGTCGTCCGCACGCTCGGCGTACCCGTACGCCCTGCGGTCCAGTTCGGCGACCAGCCAGGTGAGGGCGGCCCCCAGGATCACGGCGGCGACCCACATCGCGGCGGCGAGCACGCTGCCGTTCCGCCACACGATGAACGCGCCCGCACCACCGATGGGGATCGCCCAGAGAACAGCGGTGAGGAGCCTGTGCCAGGCGTGGCGCTTGGAGATGAGCGCCCACTGGAGGCCGCCGCCGGGCTCGAACGCCTGGTCGGCGCGGTAGACAGGCGGTGCCTGCTGTGCCTGCTGTGCCTGTTGTGGCGGCGTCTGCGGCGGCTGCGGCGGCGGGTAATGTGCCGGTACTCGGCCTGGCGGTTGACCGCCAAGACCCTGCCCAGGGGGCACGGGCGGGTGCGCCGCGCCCTGGGGTCCAGGCTGCGCGGCGGGCTCGTAGGGCGGCTCGCCATGGCTCGGGTTCATCGCCCCCTAGTCAACCGGAAAACGAGTACCGCTCGCCATGGGACCATGAAGCGGTGATCGGAGCGGCGGAGGCGCGACCATGACCACCGAGCGGATCGTCGGGATCGGTGCGGGCGCCAAGGAGCTCGCCACCGAGGACATGACCCTGAACATCGGCCCCCAGCACCCGTCCACGCATGGTGTGCTGCGCCTGAGGCTGACCTTGGACGGGGAGCGCATCTCGGCCGCGGAACCCATCGTCGGCTACATGCACCGCGGCGCGGAGAAGCTCTTCGAGGTCCGGGACTTCCGGCAGATCATCGTGCTGGCGAACCGCCATGACTGGCTGTCGGCGTTCTCCAGTGAGCTGGGCGTCGTTCTCGCCGTCGAACGGATGCTCGGCATGGAGGTCCCCGTACGCGCCGTATGGGTGAGGACCCTCCTGGCCGAGCTGAACCGGATCCTGAACCATCTGATGTTCCTCGGTTCGTATCCGCTGGAAGTGGGCGCCATCACCCCGATCTTCTACGCGTTCCGCGAGCGTGAGGCGTTGCAGCGGGTGATGGAGGAGATCTCCGGTGGACGCATGCACTACATGTTCAACCGGGTCGGCGGGTTGAAGGACGAGCTTCCGGCCGGCTGGACGGCGCGCGCGCGGACGGCCGTCTCCGAGGTCCGTTCCCGCATGGGCGACATCGACGACATCATCATGGGCAACGAGATCTTCCGCGCGCGTACGAGAGGCGTCGGTGTCCTCACCCAGGAGCAGATCCTCCAATACGGGGTGTCGGGGCCCATCGCCCGAGCGTCCGGGCTCGACTTCGACCTCCGCAGGGACGAGCCCTATCTCGCCTACGGCGACCTCGACGTCCGTGTGGTCACCCGCACCGAGGGCGACTGCCTGGCTCGTTTCGAATGCCTCCTCGACCAGGTCCACGCGTCCCTCGATCTCGCCGACGCCTGCCTTGAGCGCCTCGCCGAACTCCCGCCCGGCCCGATCAACCAGCGGCTGCCGAAGGTCCTCAAAGTCCCGGAGGGGCACATCTACGCCTGGACGGAGAACCCCCTCGGCATCAACGGCTACTACCTCGTGTCGCGCGGCGAGAAGACCCCGTGGCGGATGAAACTGCGGTCCGCGTCCTTCAACAACATCCAGGTCCTGACGGAACTCCTGCCGGGCAACCTGGTCGCCGATATGATCGCCATCCTGGGCTCGATGTTCTTCGTGGTCGGCGACATCGACAAATGAGCGGGTGCCCCTGAGCGCGACCGGCGTGACGGCCCCCGGCCCAGCCGGGGCGGCGGCCCCTAGGCGCGGGAGGCGCGGCGGTCGCGTTCCTCTTCGTCCGGGTCCTTGGGGACGCGGCACGCGTACTCCAGGAAGAACGCCGCGGCCACCAGCACGACGGCCGCCAGGAACGTGGCGCCGCTGACGAAGAAGTCGTGGCGGGGGGTCGGCTTGTCCAACTGGGTCGCCAGGTTGATGGCGAAGCCGCCGAACACGCCCGCGATCAGGGCGGCGGTGTGCGCGCTCGCCTTGCCCAGGGCGGCCAGCCGTGCGACGGCCATGGGCTCGATCGGCTTCGGCGACTTGCGGCCGGGCTCGGGCATGCGGGGCTTGCCGGGCTTGCGGCGGATGCGGCGCAGGACGTTCCAGCCGCTGAACCCCTCGCCCAGGGCGAGCAGCAGCAGCGTCGGCACCGCCGTCCACGGAAGCGGGGGCAGCGAGACGTAGGCGGAGCGCAGCACCGCCCAGGTGACCACCGCGACGACGACCACCAGAGCGGCGAGGAACAGGGGGCGGGACGGTTTCATGCAGGCTGCTGCAGGGCCATGTCCTCCCGTCGGCGGACGGCCGACGGGCCACCTTCGGACTGCTTGGCCTGGGCGAGGTCACCGACGCGGCCGTGCCCGGGCAGCAGGACGTCCGGCTCGATGTCCGCCCACGGGACGAGAACGAACGCGCGCTCGTGCGCGCGCGGGTGCGGAAGCGTCAGGTCGGGGTCGTCGGAGGAGATGTCACCGAACACGACGATGTCGATGTCGAGGGTGCGCGGCCCCCAGCGGACCTCGCGTTCGCGCCGCATGGAGTTCTCGATGTTCAGGACGCGTTCGAGCAGGTTCTCCGGTGCCAGCCTCGTGTCGGCCACCAGCACGACGTTGAGGAAGTCCCCCTGCTCGGGGATGGTCTCGCCGGGAGGCGCGAACGGCGCGGTCTCGTAGACCGGGGAGAACGCCACGAAGTTGAGGCCGGGCGCGTCGAACAGCGCGTCGACCGCCCCCTGGATGTTGTCGAGCCGGTCCCCGAGGTTGCTGCCGATCGAGAACACGACGCGATGCTGGACGAGCATGTGGCCGCCGGTGGCGGTGCGGTCGTGCATGCGGTCGGACGCTGTCATGGGCGACTCCTCCTGATCTTCACGGCGACGTCCGTGAAGGGGTGCGGCACGGGGGCGCTCGGCTTGTGGACGGTGATCTCCACCTCGGACACCGCCCTATCTTCCAGACATATAGTCGCCAGCCGGTCGGCCAGCGTTTCGATCAGATTGACGGGCTCGCCCTCGACGGCCTCGACCAGACGGCCGGCGAGGCTCCCATAGTCGACGGTACGCGAGAGGTCGTCGCCGGCGGCGGCGGGGCGGGTGTCGAGCCCCAGAACGGCGTCCACCACGAACTCCTGGCCGAGTTCCCGCTCCGCGGGCAGGCAGCCGTGCCGCCCCCGCGCCCGCAGGCCGCGCAACTCGATGCGGTCCAGAGCCTCACTGCGGTCGAAAGTCATTCTTCCTCTGCATCCACGACGTTGAGGACGGGCGAACCATGGTGGAGCAGAAGCCTCCACTCCCCGTCCGACCGTACGAACACGTTCGTCGCCACGATGCTTCCGCCCGCGAGGAACCCGGCTTCGGTGTCCTCGTCGGCGGTGAGGACGTTCTCCTTGCACGTCACCACGGCGTGATCGCCGTACACGTCCGTCTCGACATCGGTCAGCACGAACTGGATGTAGGTCGTGTTGGCCATGATGAGCGCCCAGGAACGCAGCACTTCCTCACGTCCGCGGAGCATCGTCCAGCCGGGATGCACGCAGGAGACACCGGGCGCGTACGGGCCGTCGGCCCACACCGCCGACATCCGGTCGAAGTCGCCGGCCTCGAACGCCGCGTAGAACTCGGCGTGGACCTCGTCCACATCGGCGCGGTTCACGGCACGGCTCATACGCGGTGTCCCCCTTGCCGGGCGCGGCCGTCCGCCGCGACCGGTTCTGAGATCTCGTCATCGGACGGGCGGGCCGCGTTGATGGCGGCCGCCACGCGCACCGCGTCCGCGTTGGGGCGGACGCGGTGGACCCGCACGCACCATGCCCCGGCCGCCGCGGCCAGGGACGTGGTGGCGACGGTGGCGTCATCGCATTCGGCGAACGCACGGGGGGTTCCGTCGGGTTCGGCCAGCAGTTTCGTGAGGAAGCTCTTGCGCGACGCACCGACCAGCACCGGATACCCGGTCGAGGTCAGCTCGTCGAGCCGGGCCAGGAGCGCCCAGTTGTGGCCCGCCTTCGGACTCTTCGCGAAGCCCAGGCCGGGGTCGAGCACGATCATCGACGGGTCGACACCCTCCCGCAGGACCGCGTCGACCCTCTGCAGAAGCTCCTCGCGCACTTCACGGACGACGTCCGCGTAAACGGCGCGGGTCTGCATGTCATGGCTGTGGCCGCGCCAGTGCATGACCACATAGGGGATACCCGCCGCGGCCACCACCCGCGGCATGTCGGGGTCGGCCAGGCCACCGCTGACATCGTTCACCAGCCGGGCACCCACGGCGACGGCGGCCTCCGCCACCTCCGCGCGCATGGTGTCGACGCTGACCGGGATGTTCTCGGCGTTGAGCGCCTCTATGACGGGGATCACCCTGCGGAGTTCCTCGTCCTCCGACACACGCTGCGCACCCGGCCGCGTGGACTCTCCGCCGACGTCGATGATGTCGGCGCCCTCCGCGGCAAGGTCCAGCCCATGGCGGACGGCCTTCTCGGGGTCGAACCAGGCTCCGCCGTCCGAGAACGAGTCCGGAGTCACGTTGACCACGCCCATGACGAGGCAGCGCCCTGGCGCTGGCAGCCCCTGAACTACGGCATTGGTCATGTCACCCAACCCTATGCCTTGAAGCCGTGCCCTCGACGCGGCGCCTCGACCGCCCCGGACACGGCCGCCACGGCCCCTCATCAACCAGCAGAACGGGCCTCAGCGCATCGCTGAGGCCCGTTCAGGCGGTCCGGGCTCCTCGGGAGCGGACGGACGGTCAGTAGCGGCCCAAAATGAGGCTCATCGCCTCGGAGCGGGTCTCGGCGTGATCGCGGAAGTCGCCGCGGACGGCCGACGTCACCGTCTTCGCGCCCGGCTTCCGCACGCCCCGCATCGTCATGCACAGATGCTCGGCCTCGATCACCACGATCGCCCCGCGCGGCTCCAGCACGCTCATCAGCGCGTCCGCGACCTGGCTCGTCAGCCGCTCCTGCACCTGCGGCCGGCGGGCGTACACGTCCACCAGCCGGGCCAGCTTCGACAGACCGGTGATCTGGCCCTTCTTGTTGGGCGTGTACCCCACGTGGGCCACCCCGTGGAAGGGCACCAGGTGGTGCTCGCAGACGGAGTAGACCTCGATGTCCTTCACCAGGACCATCTCTTCATGGTCGGCGTCGAACACCGTGGTGAGCGCGTCCTCGGGCGTCTGCCTGAGGCCGGCGAACTGTTCGGCGTACGCGCGCGCCACCCTGGCCGGGGTGTCGCGGAGTCCGTCACGGTCGGGGTCCTCCCCGATGCCGATCAGGATCTCGCGCACGGCCTTCTCGATGCGCGCGTGGTCGAAGTGACCGCCGTGCAGGGTCTCGCCCGGCGGGTCGTTCTCGATCGGCGCCTCGTCGTACGGAATCGCCAAGACGGTCAGCTCTCACCCTGGGCGGGGTCGACCGCCTCGGAGGTGACGCCGCCCTGCCCGTTGTTCTTGGTCAGGTCGGTGACGTCCTGCGGGCCGAGCAGGGCCAGCTCCTTGGGCGTCAGCACCGGCGGACGGTCGGACGGGAGGCGCTTGCCGTAGCCGGTGTAGGAGTTCTGGTGCGGCCGCTTCTGGATCGGCGCGAAGATCTCCAGCACCATGTCCTTCGACAGGGTCTCCTTCTCCATCAGGTTGACCACGAGCTCGTCCAGGACGTCCCGGTACTCGACGAGGATCTCCCACGCGGTGTCGTGGGCGGCCTCGATGTAGCGGCGGACCTCGTCGTCGATCGCGGACGCTATGTCCTCGGAGTAGTCGCGCTCGTGCCCCATGTCGCGGCCCAGGAAGACCTCACCCTGACCGGAGCCGAACTTGCGCGCGCCCAGGCGCTCGCTCATGCCGTACTCGGTCACCATGTTGCGGGCGATCGAGCTGGCCTTCTCGATGTCGTTCGCAGCACCCGTGGTGGGCTCGTGGAACACCAGTTCCTCGGCGGTGCGTCCACCCAGGAGCATGGCGAGCTGGTCGGTCATCTCCGATCGGGTGGTGAGGAACTTGTCCTCCATCGGCAGGGTCATGGTGTAACCCAGGGCCCGGCCGCGCGGAAGGATCGTCACCTTGTGCACGGGGTCGGAGTTCGGCAGCGCGTGCGCCACCAGAGCGTGCCCGCCCTCGTGGTAGGCGATGATCTTCTTTTCCTTCTCCGACATCACGCGGGTCTTGCGCTCCGGCCCGGCCATGACGCGGTCGATGGACTCCTCGAGGGTGTCCATGTCGATGAGCTTGCGGTCGAACCGGGCGGTGAGCAGCGCCGCCTCGTTGATGACGTTGGCCAGGTCGGCGCCGGTGAAGCCCGGCGTCCGGCGCGCGATGACGTCGAGGTCGACGTCCTGCGCGAACGGCTTGCCGCGGCCGTGCACCCGCAGGATGCCCTTGCGGCCCTCCAGGTCGGGGCGGTCCACGGTGACCTGCCGGTCGAACCGGCCGGGACGCAGCAGCGCCGGGTCCAGGATGTCGGGGCGGTTCGTCGCCGCGATCAGGATCACGCCGCCCTTGACGTCGAAGCCGTCCATCTCGACCAGCAGCTGGTTGAGGGTCTGCTCCCGCTCGTCGTGGCCGCCGCCGAGGCCCGCGCCTCGGTGCCGGCCGACGGCGTCGATCTCGTCGATGAAGATGATCGAGGGGGCGTTGGTCTTGGCCTGCTCGAACAGGTCCCGGACACGCGAGGCTCCGACACCGACGAACATCTCCACGAAGTCCGAACCGGAGATCGAGTAGAACGGCACGCCGGCCTCACCGGCCACGGCGCGCGCCAGCAGCGTCTTACCGGTGCCGGGCGGGCCGTACAGCAGCACGCCCTTCGGGATCTTGGCGCCGATGGACTGGAACTTCGCCGGGTTCTGCAGGAAGTCCTTGATCTCTTCGAGCTCCTCCAGGGCCTCGTCGGCCCCGGCCACGTCGGCGAAGGTGGTCTTCGGGGTGTCCTTGGTGATGAGCTTGGCCTTGGACTTGCCGAAGTTCATCACCCGCGAGCCGCCGCCCTGCATCTGGTTCATGATGAACAGGAAGATCAGCACGATGACCACGATGGGCAGCAGGCTGAACAGCAGGTTCAGGAAGAAGCTCTGCTTGGGGACATCAACGTTGTAGCCGCCGGACAACTGGCCGGCGTCGGCCTGCTTCTGCAGCTGCTGCTGCAACTGGAGCCCCTGGCCGTCGACCCAGGACGCCTGCTGCCGCTTGTCGTTCTTGAGGGTGACCTCGATCCGCTGGTCCTTGTCAACGATCTTGGCCGACTTCACCTGGCCGGCGTTGATCTCCTTGACCACCGCGGAGGTGTCGACCTTCTCGAACGAACGGCCGGGGTTGACACCCCACATGACGAGGGCGACCAAGATGCCGAACAGCAGGATCCACAGCAGCGGCCCGCGAAAGTAGCGCTTCACGTCCATTTATCCGGTTACCCCTAGGGGGCCCGTCCCTCCTGACCAACGTCTGTGTACGATCCCCGCCCGTCCCGGGGGGACGAACGCCACTGCGATCAACAATGCGTCCAACGAAGGGACCGTCGCCCTGGGCTCCGGACCCACCGTGGCGGCTTCCCTCATATGGCCCCCCGAACCAAGGGTCCGGGACACCGACGGTACACCGCAGGCGCAGGAGACGCAGCCGACGCCGTTCTCCCGCATCCCTTCCATATACCCGTCAACGATCCTTGCAACGATTCGTCACGGTTACTTGTTCCCTGGCCTCGTGTGCCCGCATGTGACCAGTACGACTGCATCTGGAGATCGGCGCTCGTCCGGGGCCGCTCCCGCCCGACGGGACGGTCAGGCCCCGTCGCCGCCGTACACGTGCGGGGCGAGCGTCCCGACGAACGGCAGGTTCCGGTACTTCTCCGCATAGTCGAGCCCGTACCCGATGACGAACTCGTTAGGGATGTCGAACCCGATGTACTTCACGTCGAGGTCGGTCTTCACCGCCTCCGGCTTGCGCAGCAGGGCGCAGATCTCCAGTGAGGCGGGGCCGCGCGAACGCAAGTTGCTCACCAGCCACGACAGGGTCAGGCCGGAGTCGACGATGTCCTCCACGATCAGGACGTGCCTGTCGATGATGTCGGTGTCGAGGTCCTTCAGGATGCGCACGACGCCCGACGACTTCGTGCCCGATCCGTAGGACGAGACCGCCATCCAGTCCATCGAGGCGGGCGAGTGCAGCGCCCTCGCCAGATCCGCCATGACCATGACGGCGCCCTTGAGGACCCCGACGAGCAGCAGGTCCTTGCCCGCGTAGTCGGCGTCGATCTGCCCGGCGAGCTCCCGCACCTTGGCCTGCAGGTCGCTCTCGGGGATCAGCACCTTCGCCAGGTCGGTGCCCAGGTCCTTCTCGTCCACAACCCCACCCTCTTGCTCAGCCTCGCCCGTCCGGTGGGACGGACGCAGGACGGACACCGCCGCACGCGCCGTGTACGCGATGCGAGCGGCGGACGCGTCGTGTGGCGGTTCGCACACGCCGCGAGGTCAGGCCGGGCCGAACAGCAGCCTCCCGGACCGCCGGACGGCGCGAAGCCCTCCGGGCAGATCCACGTGCCGCTGACCGCGCCAGGCCGTGACCAGCCGGTCCACCGCATCGACATGAACCGCCGCGAGCGTACCCGGTGGGCTGCCGGCCTTCAGCGCGGCCATCCGCAAAACCCTCGTGCGGACGGCCCTGGGCAGCTCCGCGAGCCCGTCCAGCCGGACGGCAGTGTTCCAGCCGTCTTCCCGGACTTCCAGGTCGGCGTAGGCGCGAGCGGCCAGGTCGTCCAGGGCGTCCGCGTCGTCGCGAAGCATCCCGGCCGTCCGTGCCAAGGCCTCGGCCACTCCTGGTCCCAAACTCTTTTCCAGGGCGGGGAGGGCCTGATGCCGTACGCGCACGCGCGCGTAGGCCGGGTCGATGTTGTGGGGGTCGTCCCAGGGCTCCAGCCCCATCGCCTTGCAGGCTCTGCGCGTGGTGGTGCGACCGATGCCCAGCAAGGGCCGCAGATAGAGGACGCCCTGCCGGTGGAAAGCGGGAGGCATGCCGGACAACGATCGCGCACCGGAACCACGCGCGAGCCCCAGAAGAACGGTCTCGGCCTGGTCATCCTGAGTGTGGCCCAGGAGGACGGCTGCGGCTCCCAGCCGCTCAGCGGCCTCGTCAAGTGCCTTATAGCGGGCATCACGCGCGGCGTTCTCGGGGCCTCCCGGCCCATCGACGGTCACGGCGGTGGATCCCGCCGGGTCGAGCCCTAGGCCGGCCATGGTCCGGACTACGGTCTCGGCACGCTCGTCCGAGCCGTCCTGCAGCCCGTGGTCGATCGTGACGCCGCCTGCGGGACGTCCGCCCCTGGGCGCCTCGAAGGCGAGCGCACCGGCGAGCGCCAGGGAGTCGGCGCCGCCACTGCACGCGGCCAGCACCGTTTCGCCCTGCGGCAGATCGGCGAGCACCCGCCGCACCGCGACACGTACCGCCGCCACTGCCGGATCAGGCCCCATGGGAAACGTCTACCACCAGATGGGGCCGTGCAGGGGGCGGCCTGGCTCAGGCTTCGTTGGCCTTGGGCGGGGTGTCGATGGCCCTGGGGCCGACCACGCGGGCCATCCAGAGCGTGGGCTCCTTGATCTCGCCGTGCGTGGGGAGCGTCTCCGGGGACTGCCAGACCTGGTTGAAGCCGCTCATGCCCACCTCGGCGACGACACGGCGGACGAACCGCGATCCTTCCGCGTACTGCTTCATCTTGAGGTCGATGCCGAGCAGGCGCCGGATGGTCTTATCGAGCTTGGTGCCGCCTTCACGGCGTCCCTGGAAGCGCGACCGGATCTGCTGGACGGACGGCACGACCTCGGGCCCGACCGCGTCCATCACGTAGTCGCCGTGCCCCTCCACCAGGGTCATCACCGCGGTCAGCCGATCCAGGATCTCGCGCTGCTCCGGGCTCTGGATCGCGTCGATGAGGTTGGCGTCACCGCCGCGCACTGCGTCCGCCACGGCTTCGGCCGCGTCCCGGATGCGGTCCAGCATCGCGCCGGGGTCGAGGTCCGATGCGAGCAGGAACTTGGTCATCTGGTCTTGGACGTACTCCCGCAGCCAGGGAACACCGGTGAACTGCGCACGGTGGGTCTCCTCGTGGAGGCACACCCAGAGGCGGAAGTCACGCGGCTCCACACCCAGCTCTTGCTCGACATGGACGATGTTGGGCGCGACCAACGTCAGGCGTCCCGTCGCGGCACGCCCGGTCGGGTCCGGCGGGAGGAACAACTCGTACTGGCCCAGAACACGGCTGGCCATGTAGGCGAGGATGGCGCCCACCTGCATACCGGTCACGCGGGAGCCGACCGCCTGCACGACGACATTGCCCGCACTGCCGAGGGGGCCCGGGGCCCGCCGCTCGGACAACTGCTCGATGAGCGGCTCCAGCACCACCCGGAAACCGTCCACGTTCGCGCGGATCCAGCCGGGCCGGTCAACGACCGTCGCGGGGTCGGGGTCGAGCTCGGACGCCATGCCGGTGAAGTCGCGCACGTGCCCGTGGGCGATCTTCGACAGCTCGCGCAGCTCCGTCACGACCGCACGGGCCTCGTCAAAGCTGACCTGCGGTCCCGGCCTCACGAGCCGGGTTCCGGCCTGAACGGCCACGTTCCAGTCGATCATTGAGGCGCTCATGTGCTCCACCGTACGTTTCGGAGACGGCGCCGAGGCGCCCCTGCTGGGTCGTTCAACGAACAACCGTTCTGGTTATCTCCCGTACGGCCGCGCCCACACGCGGTGCGCCCCCACGCGATCAGCCCGCGGCCGGCGGGCCGCAGTCCGTGGCAGCCGCAACCCGTGGTCAGTTCGGCCGGTGGTCAGCCGCAGCCGCAGGCGGCGACCGTCGCGGCGAGCTGGTCGAGCTTGCCCGGGTCGACCGGTCCCTTCCCGTCCCCCGCCATGAAGGCGAACGCGAGCAGCCGTCCGTCGGCGTCGTGGGCGAGCCCCGCCAGCGTGCTGACACCCGCCAGCGTGCCGGTCTTGGCGCGGACCATCCCGGCCCCCGCCCGGCTGGACGCGACGGTGTAGCGCGGCGGGCTGAGCGTCCCCGAGAACCCCGCGATGGGCAGTCCTGTGATGACCGGCCGCAATCTCGGGTGGTCGTCCCCTGCGGCGAGCGAGACGATGCGGGCCAGCGCGATGGGCGAGATCCGGTTGCGCGGTGACAGCCCGCTGCCGTCGTTGACCGACACCCCTTCCGCGACACCGAGCTTGGCGAGCACCTGCCGGACGGCCTGCGCCGAATCCGCGAACGTCGCCGGACGTCCCAGTTTGATGGCGACCTGGCGGGCCACCGCTTCGGCGACGTCGTTGTCGCTGTCGGTCAGCAGATGCTCCACCAGAGCGGACAGCGGCGGTGACTGGACGGCGCCGAGCCGTTCCGCGCCTTGAGCGGCCACCGTCCTTCGTCCAGCCTTGGCCTTGACGCCCTCCCTGGACAGCAACCGCGCGAACTGGTGTGCCGCGGATGCAGGTGGGTCGGCTACCCGCGTCTTCTTGGTCGGATCCGACGGGGAGACGCGTCCCTCGTCGACGGTCAGGGCCGACACAGGGGCGACCTCACCGTCCGGCAGGTAATTGGGCTTCCAGCCCGCCGCCGTTCGCGGCCCCTGGTACGCGGACACGTCGTAGTCCACCCGCACCTGGCTCACCCCGGAGACCTTGAGGGCGGTCGCCGTCTGGCGAGCGAGATCCAGGA
Organism: Actinomadura bangladeshensis; assembly: GCF_004348335.1. Taxonomy (GTDB): domain Bacteria; phylum Actinomycetota; class Actinomycetes; order Streptosporangiales; family Streptosporangiaceae; genus Spirillospora; species Spirillospora bangladeshensis. The sequence continues at coordinate 12,018 of NZ_SMJW01000177.1, forward strand.
GGGACGCATAGGGCGGATGGCCCGCCCCCGGACGTGGCGGAAGGGCCGTCAAGGTAGGATCCCCGCCTCCGACCAGTACGATTCCGCCGCCGGCCCCGCGCACGACCTGGGTGGTGATCCGGTGCGCGGGTCCGACCGAGGCCAGCGCCGCCACCGACGTCGCCAGTTTCGTCGTCGAGGCGGGGGTGGCGGGCCGGTCGGCGCGCAACTGGTACAGGGGGCGCAGCGTCTCCGCGTCGACCACCACCGCGTTGATCTTCGCCTGCGGGCCGCCGATCAGCGCGGACAGCCGTCCCGCCAGGACGGACGGGTTCGGCGGCCGGCCCGTCCCGGGATCGGCGGCGGGCATGACCACCGACGACGCCGGGACGCTCACGAGGTCGCGCACGGCCACGCTCGGCGGCTGCGGTGACAGGTACCGGTCGGGTGTGAGTTTCGCCACTGCCAGCCCGGCGGTGGCGGTGAAAACGTTAAGGAGGCACAGCGACAGGATCACGAGGGTCCGGCCCCGTCCAGGCACGTGACCGCCCCTCTCCCACTCAGCACTCACCAACGTGCGACATCCTTATACGAGGGAACACTCGCCCTGTGGGGCCGGCCTCACCCACCGGGGCTCCCGAAAGACTATTCACTGCGCGCGCGCAGGGAGCGGAGGACATCTTGGATTTCGACGTCACCATTGAGATCCCGAAGGGCCAGCGGAACAAGTACGAGGTGGACCACGAGACCGGACGCATCCGGCTCGACCGCATGCTGTTCACCTCGACGCAGTACCCGGCCGACTACGGGTTCATCGAGGACACCCTAGGGGAGGACGGCGACCCGCTGGACGCACTCGTCCTGCTGCAGGAGCCGACGTTCCCGGGTTGCCTGATCCGCTGCCGCGCGGTCGGCATGTTCCGGATGACCGACGAGGCCGGTGGTGACGACAAGGTCCTGTGCGTCCCCGCCACCGACCCCCGTATGGAGCACCTCCGCGACATCCACCACGTCGCCGAGTTCGACCGGCTGGAGATACAGCACTTCTTCGAGGTCTACAAGGACCTGGAGCCCGGCAAGTCCGTCGAGGGCGCCAGCTGGGTGGGACGTGTCGAAGCCGAGCTGGAGATCGAGCGTTCGCGCAAGCGCGCCGCGGACCAGGGCGGTCACTGAGCGCCGTCCGGTCCTGCTGACCGGCCGGGCCGTGCCGGGGCCACGCCGGGTGAGGGCTGGGCTGGGGCAGGGAGTCGCGGACGGCGCTGATCCGCTCCCCGCCGCCCCGCGACGCGACTCGCGATGAACCCTTCCGTGCGGAACGCCGCGCGGAAGGGTTCTCGCCGTCCAGGCGCCCGTACGTCATCCGGACGGACGGGTGGCACCGATCAGGTCACTCCGGTGGATGCTCGATATGCGCACACTGGCGCCCGTGTAAGGGGCCTCCACCATCCGGCCGTTGCCGATGTAGACGCCGACGTGGTGGATCGTGCCGGGGTCGGACGGGTCCTTGGCGAAGAAGACGAGGTCGCCCGGCCGTAGTGCGCTGATGGGGATGTGCGGGCCGGACGTCCACTGCGTACCGGTCCAGTGGTCGAGCCTTACACCGGCCTTGTTCCACGCGTACATGGCCAGGCCCGAGCAGTCGAAGCCGACCGTGCCCGCGCCTTGGGCGACCCCGTGGCTGGGGCCGAACGTGTTGCCTCCACCCCATGAGTACGGTGTGCCGAGCCATTTCAGTGCCGCTCGGGCCACTAGTGCACCGCGAGCGGCAGACGAGGTCAGCCCCGGGACGGAAGAGCCGGCGCCTGCGAAGGAGGCACGGACCTTTCGCGCTTCGGCCTTCTCCCTGGCCTTCTCCTTGGCCTCTTCCCGCGCGCGCTTGACGCGGACCGCGTGGGCCTGAGCCCTGCCAAGCCGAAGCTCTAGGCGCCGCTTCTCGGCTTCGATGCGTTCGACGGACTCCTGCTGCTCGGCCACCGCGTCCTGTGCGGCCCTCTTGGACTCGTCGGCGCGCCGGGTCGCCGCCTGCTGCCCGCTTAGCGCGGTCTCCGCCTGGCGGCGGAACACGTCCGCGACGTTCTGGGACGCCTCGACGCGGCGGACCATGGCGGTGCGCCGCTTGGCGAGCATCTCCACCAGGCCGGCACGGTCCATGAAGCCCTGCGGACCGCCATCCCCGACGAGCGCCGACGAGATCTGGTCGTAGCCGGTGTTGTCGCGATAGATCTGGGCGGCGAACGACGCCAGTTCGGTCCTGGTCTGCTCCACGCGCCGGTCGGCCTCGGCAAGGCGTCCTTGGGTGTCCCTGTACTCCTGCTGCGAGCGTTGCAGTTTCACCCGTTCGCCGTTGTAGCGCTCTATGGCGGCCTCTGCGGCGACGGCGAGCATGTCGAGTTCACCGTCCGCCTGCGCGAGCTTGGCCTTCGTCCGGCCTACTTCGGCCGCCCGCTCGCTGACTTGGCGTTCGCTCCGTTCGACGTCCTTGGCGCTAGGGCCGGGATCAGCGGAGGGACGCGCGGACGCGGCCGGCACCAGCAGGGTCATTCCGATCGCAAGGCCGGAGGTGAAGGCCACCAGCCGCAGCGCCGTACTCCTGGCAGGGGACGGTGTCGCGCGGCGGCGGGTATCTGCTGCGCCAGATGCCATGAGCACGTCCTCCCCCGAGGATGTACTGCTTAGCGCAAACGATCACCTACGAAGAGTAGGTGACTCTGGCAACGGCCGGTACTCCGCCGCTCTCCGGCGTGTGTCCGGTGTCATCCGGCGCGTGGTCGCGTCACCCGGTGGACGTTGGGCTCACGCTCGGTGAGGTGCTCCCGGACGACCGTTCCGGCGGGGGCGGTACCGGCTCCGGGGTGCTGCTGGACGGCGGTGCAGGCGAGGGGGCCGATGGCGGTTGCGGGGACGGTTGCGGACTCTCTGGCCGTTGGGTCTCGGACGGTGTGGGGTGCGGGCTCTCCGGCCGCTGCGTTTCGGGTGGCGTGGAGGGCGTCGCCGACGCGGAGCCCGTCGGCGTAGGCGAGGGACTGCCGGCGGGTGGCGGTGCGTCCTGCCGCCAGGTGACGCGCACGTGCACGCCGCCAGGCCGGAAGATGATGGTGCCGTCTCCCTGCTCGTCCGGCCGCCGGGAAGCGTGCACGCGCACGGTCATGGTCTGCCCGGCCTGAAGCTTCCCGGAAGAGGGCTCGACCCTTATGGGGCCTTGAGTCGTTGCCCGCCAAGCCACCGGCCCGCCTTCTGCGCGCACTTCTATGGAGCCGTCCGATTCCCCCGCCAAGTCGAGGAAGAGCGGGGAGACCGTGAGGACGCCCATGGTGCCGCTGGGCTCGAGCCCAGGAACGGCGACCGGAGGTGGTGCGGGCAGGGCTGTCGCCGGTGCGGAGGACGCGCGCGCGCCGAGCGGGAACGTGGCCGACACGGGAGCGGCCTCAAAAGTGCCCGGCCCTTGCGGAGCCGTCGTCGGCGACGGTTTGCCCTCCGGCTCCTGCGAGACCCCCGGGATAGCCGTCGGGCGAGGCTCGGCCGCGGTTCCCGCGGGCTTTCGTGCCGTGCCCAGGACGCCGTACATCGAGGCGACCCCACCGCCCGACAGGAGCGCCACCACGGCCAGCACCATGGCGGCCCGGGCGACCTGTGCGCGCACACCGGCCTCGTGCGCCGCTGGAGCGGCCTTGTGCGGGCGTACGGCCCATGAGCGTCGGCCGCCGGAAGGCATGAGTCGTCCCGCCCGCGCGGCTTGGGCGGGGAAGCCGTCGGGCGTGAACTCCGTGACCCGGGTGGCCACGAAGAGCCTGTAGCCGACCAGTTCGGGGTCGAGGAAACAGCTCATCACCCGCAGGCGCAGTTCCGCCGCGGGGCGTGGGTCCGGCAGGAGCCCGTAGACCTTTCTCGCCGACACGTTCCGGGGACGGAACGCCCCGCAGACGGAACACCCCTCTGCGTGTTCCATCAGCCGTCTGTTCAGATCGTGATGGACGTCGTCGCGACGTTCACGCAGCAGCACCGCGCGCTCGGTGCAGCCGTAGGGACCCTGCTGGGCGAGTATCTCCGCCGTTAAGGCCTCCTCCAGTTCCCTGTGCGCGACCTCCAGTGCCCCCTGGACGTCTTTCAGCGACAACCCGAGCACGGCGGCCAGGTCTGGGGATGACAGCCGCCGCCTGATCCTCAGTTCCAGGATCTCTCTGGAGAGCGGACGCAACGCCAGTACCGCGTGCCACGCCGTGATGCGCTGGTCGACGTCCTCCTGGTCATGGGTGGCGATCGGCACGTCCGGCGCCTTGAACCTGGGCGGCAGGCGCCGTTCGCACTCCTGCCGGGCGATGGCGTAGAGCCACGCCCCGAACCTGCCGGGGTCGCGCAGCTTGCCGATGTGCGCCTCGGCCACGATGAACGTGTCGCGCAGGGCGACCCGCGCCGTCTCACGGCACCGCAACCGGAACCAGCAGTACGCGTAGAGCCGGCGGGCATGGGCGTCGTACACCGCGGTCGGGGCGCCCGGATCGCGCTCGCGTAGCGCCTCGACCAGGAGATGGTCGTTCATGCCAGAAAAGGTAAAGGTTCCCGCCGGTCTTTACTGGCCAATTCAGAAGATCCAACTCTGATACCGAACACCATTCTTGAGCTATCCAGGCAACTCTGATGAAGAGTTACATTTATGCGCTTTGGGCGTTTTGACCGACATACTGCAAGTATCACACGATCGCTGTGACCAGCGGATCATGACCGTGAGCAATCAGAGCGCAACCCATGGAGAAGGGAGAAATTTCGCGGGTCAATCAACGAGCCGAGTCCCCATCATCGGTGGAAGCGCAGTTTCGGCGACCGCCGATCGCGCGGGCAACAGCGTGCGGCAGGCGGCGGCAAGGGCTTCCAAAGCCGATCTTCGCCTGAGGTTGACACTGTCACGATGACAGTGTCATCATCGCATCATGGACGGTACCTGGACGATCGGCGAGCTGGCGGAACGCGCCGCCGCCGCCCTCGCGGCGGACGGAGCCGTGCAGGTCAGCGGCCGGGTGCGCGACGTCCCCAACACCCGGCTGATCCGCTGGTACACCACGATCGGCCTGCTCGACCCGCCGCTCGCCCGCCGCGGCCGCACCGCCCTCTACGGTCCCCGCCACCTCCTCCAGCTCGTCGCGGTGAAACGCCGCCAGGCCGAGGGCCGCTCCATCGCGGAGATCCAACTCGAACTGGCCGCCGCCACCGACGACACCCTCACCCCTGTCTCTTATACACAACTGACGCTGCCGACGATCGCATA
>NZ_SMJW01000178.1 GCF_004348335.1 Actinomadura bangladeshensis
CACCGCCGCGGTCCGAGCCGCACGGTGCCGGATGCCGGGGTCGTGCCCCGCGCTCCCGTCCACGCGGACCCGATCCGGCCCACCCGGCGCACCCCACCTCCAGGTCCTCCCCACGAGGTCGCCGGGCCGGCCGAGGCCGATCACACCCACCCCCTCGGCAGGGGCGGCCCGCGCGGAACCGGTCTCCGGGCCGGGGCACGACTCCCCACCACCCATGGATCACAGCAACCGACTACTGCGCCGGCACCAGCCACCACCCCAGCCCCGCGCCAACCGGAACAATCGCGATTGCGACCGAAGGCAGGTTCAAGCGAAGCGAGAACCTGATCGCGCAGCGAGCCGCCAGGCGAGTCGGATGCGATGCAGCAATCGCACCGCGTTTCTCGACGATGGAGGGCCCCCTGGGCCCGAAGGAGGAGAGAAATGCAATATCACGTAGTCCAGGGGAGGCGGAGGGCTTCCAGGGACGGGTCGGTGAGGACGGCCTCGATCAGAGGCGTCGGGCCCACGACCTTCGTGCCCCACAGGTCCCAGTCGCAGTAGACGACCCAGGAGCGGTCCTCGGGCCACAGGTCGGACGGGCAGCTGCCGAGGCCGGGGTGGTCGTAGAGGGCGCCCGCGTCGCCGAGGCGGCCCGCGAGGACGGTGTCGTCGTCCCAGTCGGCGGTCACCAGGGGGCAGTAGTAGGCCAGGCAGCGGGTGCCCGCGCCGGACGGGCTGTGCCGCAGCAGCAGGCCGATCAGCCGGTACCAGCTCTCCCGGTCCAGGCAGCCCTCCGCGGGCGGCCGGACCGCCGCCGACCAGCTCCCGGCCGGATGCCCCTGGCGCAGGCAGCGGCTGCCCGGCAGGGCGCCGTCGGGGACGACCGGCTCACCGAAGCCGCGGGCCAGCTCCCGCCAGCGCAGCCGCCGCCAGCCGGCGCCCGGGTCGCCGCTGCGGCCGATGTCGACGCCGGTGACGATCGCGCCCTCCAGCAGGTCGCCCACGTCGGGCTGGGAGGTGAGGCCCGCCGCCGTCACCGACTGGTGGACATCGTCGTGGGTCGTGGTGACCAGGCCCTCCTCCCACACGTACATCGCGTGCAGGAGCCAGGCGGCGTCGGGCCGGCGCGGCGGCTCGAACCCCGAGTGGCCGTGGCCCGGATCGAGCTCGCGCAGCCACCGGGCGGCCTCCCCCGGAACGCGGGCCCATGCGTCCTCGATGTCCATAGCCGCATCCTGCCATCTCAGGGCGCGATCAGGCTCCCCAGCCGGGCGGCCTGGATCTCCCACCGCCATTCGCGCTCGACCCAGGCGCGGCCCTGGTCGCCCATCGCGCGGGCGCGGGACGGGTCGGTCAGCAGGGCGGTGAGGGCGTCGGCGATCCGGGCGACGGAACGCCCCGGCACGACCAGGCCCGTCTCGCCGTCCAGGACGGCGTCGGGCGCGCCGCCGGAGTCTCCGGCGATGACGGGCAGCCCCGTCGCCGACGCCTCCAGGTAGACGATGCCGAGGCCCTCCACGTCGAGGCCGCGGCGCCGGGTCCGGCACGGCATCGCGAAGACGTCGCCCGCGTCGTAGTGGGCGGGCAGTTCCTCCCAGCTCACGCCGCCGGTGAAGACCACGGACCTCCGCACCCCGAGGGACGAGGCCAGACGCTCCAGACCGGCCCGGTAGGGGCCGCCGCCGACGAGGAGGAGGACGGCGTCCGGCCGCCGCCGCAGGACGCGCGGCCACGCGTGGATCAGCGCGTCCTGCCCCTTGCGCGGGACGAGGCGGGAGACGCAGACCGCCACCGGGCGGTCCGCCAGCCCGTGCCGGGCGCGGACCTCCGCGCCGCCGCAGTCCCGGTGGAAGACCTTCTCGTCGACGCCGGGCGCGAGCCGGGACATCCGCGCGGCGGCGGACGGGCTCAGCGCCCGCGCCATCCGGGAGCGGGTGTACTCGCCGAGGTAGGTCAGGACGTCCACGTCGTCGCCGATGCGGCGGAGCAGGCGCCGCGCCACCGGCAGCGCCGCCCATCCCGCCTCGTGCCCGTGGGTGAGGGCGACGAGGCGGCGCGCGCCCCGCCGCGCCAGCGCCGGGGCCAGCAGGCCGAGCGGCGCCGCCGCGCCGAACACCACCGAGTCGCAGCCCTCCGCGCGCAGCACGTCGGCGGCGCGGCGCAGCACGCCCGGCTCGGGCAGCATCAGCGTGCCCGGATGCCGGACGACCGGGAACGGCTGCCGCGCGTCGAACCCGGCGGCGCCCTTCCACGCGGGCGCGTACACGACCACCGAGCCGGGCGGGCGGCGGGCCGCGAGGCCGTGCACGAACGCCTGGATGCCGCCCGGGCGGGGCGGGAAGTCATTGGTGACGAACAGCGTCTTGGTCATCGTCCGCCAGGATACGGATGGCGCGGAACGCCCCATCACCCGGAACGGCGGGGGCCCGCCACCGCGGGGGCGGTGGCGGGCCCTGTGCGTGCGGTGCGCCGCGTCCGGTCAGTGAGTGATCTCCTGCGACGTCCGGTCGCCCTCGATCTCCTCGTGCCCGCCGTGCGCGTGCTCCTCGACGGGGATGTCGTCGTAGGTCCACGCGCGGTTGAGGCGGGCGCGCAGGTGGCCGATCGGGCCCTTCGCGCCGGGCGCCGGGATGCCGCGGGCGTCCCGGTCCGGGGGCTGGAGCCGCGCGTTCTCCTTGGACAGGATGACGTGCCGCTCCTCGTCGCGGGCCGGCTCGTGCCGCTCGGCGAACTTGCCCTCCGGCGACATCGTGATCACGCCGCTCTCCACGCCGTGCCCGATGACGTCGGCGTCCTTGCGCTGCAGGCCGAGGCAGATCCGCTTCGTGACGATGAAGGCGATGATCGGCCCGAGGAAGAACACGACCCGGAAGAACCACGTCGTCGCGAACAGCGAGATGTGGAACTTCTCCGCCAGGATGTCGTTCGCTCCGGCCAGCCACTGCACCCCGTAGAAGGTGACGGCCGCCATTCCGACCGCGGTGCGGACCGGGGCGTTGCGCGGCCGGGTGTTGACGTGGTGATGCCGCTTGTCGCCGGTCACCCACGCCTCGATCCAGGGCCAGGCGGCCGCGCCGGTGAAGATGATGCCGAGCGGCACCAGCGCGGGGATCAGCACGCTCAGGCTGAGCGTGTGCCCCCAGGCGTTGATCTCCCAGCCGGGCATGATGCGCAGCGAGCCTTCGAGGACGCCCATGTACCAGTCGGGCTGGGAGCCCGAGGAGATGGCTCCGGGGTCGTACGGACCGAACAGCCAGATCGGGTTGATCTGGGCGAACGCCCCGAACAGCGCCAGCACCCCGAAGGTGAACAGGAAGTAGGCGCCCGTCTTGGCCATGAACACCGGGTAGAACGGGTAGCCGTACACCTGCTTCTCGGACTGGTTCTTGACCGGCATCGCGGTGTGCTTCTGCACCCACATGATCATCATGTGCGCGGTGACCATGCCGAGCAGCAGCGCCGGGATCAGCAGGATGTGCACCATGTAGAGGCGCGGCACGATGTCCTGGCCGGGGAACTCACCGCCGAACAGGAACATGTAGAGGTACGTCCCGACGATCGGGATGCCCTCCGCGACGCCCTGGGTGATGCGCAGGCCGGTGCCGGACAGCAGGTCGTCCGGCAGGGAGTAGCCGGCGAGGCCCTCCAGCATGCCGAGCGTGAACATGCCGATGCCGATGAGCCAGTTCAGCTCGCGCGGCTTGCGGTAGGCGCCGGTGAAGAACACCCGCAGCATGTGCGCCAGGATCGACGCCATGAACAGCAGCGCCGCCCAGTGGTGGATCTGCCGCATCAGCAGTCCGCCGCGGACGTCGAAGCTGATGTGCAGCGTCGAGGCGTACGCCTCCGACATCTTCACGCCGTTCAGCGGGTGGTAGGAGCCGTCGTAGACGACCTCGACCATGCTGGGCTTGAACCAGAGCGTCAGGAACACTCCGGTCAGCAGCAGGATGATGAAGGAGTACAGGGCGATCTCGCCCAGCATGAAGGACCAGTGGTCCGGGAAGACCTTCTTCAGGTTCCGCTTGAGGAAGGTCGTGGAGCCGAGACGGTCGTCGAGGAACGTCAGCGGAGCCTCGACCGCCTTCGGCGCTGTCGCCTCGCTCATCCACGCTCCCAGAAGCTCGGGCCGACCGGTTCGTGGTAGTCGCTCGTCGCGACGATGTACCCGTCCTCGACGGCCAGCGGCAGCTGCGGCAGCGGCCGGGCGGCCGGGCCGAAGATCACCTTCGCCGCGTCGGTGGCGTCGAAGGTCGACTGGTGGCACGGGCACAGGATGTGGTGCGTGGTCTGCTCGTACAGGGCCGCCGGGCAGCCGACGTGCGTGCAGACCTTGGAGTAGGCCACCACACCGTTGATGTGCCAGTTCTCGCGTCCCTTGGCGGGCTTGAACTCGTCCGCGGGGACGTTGATGAGGATCGTGACGGCCTTCGCGACCTGGGTGAGCACCTGGTTCTCGGGGAGGTGCTCCTCCATGCCCTCCGGCAGCACGGTGATCATGGAGCCGGGGGTGGCGAAGTCGCTGACCCGGAGCGGCTTGTTGGTGCCGTCCACGACCAGCCGGACGCCCCGCTTGCCCTCGGCCTGGGCGCGCTTGACCGCCTCGCCCCAGAAGGTGTGGCGGAGCTTCTTCTCCGGCAGCGGGCCGAGGTCGCGCAGCAGCACCAGCGGCGCCAGTCCGAGCGGCGCGGCGGCCAGCAGCAGGGTGCGGCGCAGCAGCGGGCGCTTGGTGATCCCGCTGTCCTCCGCCCCCTCCAAGAACTCCCGGTTGAAGGTCTCCCGGGTCTGCTCGTCGGCGGCCAGCTCGTGCCGCTCCTGGACGATCGGCTTGCTGGTCATCAGCCGGCGCACCCAGATGGTGACGCCGATCGCCATCGACAGGAAGGCCAGCGCCATCGTGCCGCCGAGCCAGAAGTTGACCTCGCGGGCGTCCCAGATGCCGTGCATCCCGCCGTCGCGGCCGCTCCAGCCGATGAAGTAGGCGATGAACGTCACGCTGGCCAGGAACGCGAGCAGGAAGAACGCCGCCACGATCCGCTCGGCGCGCTTGGCCGACTGCTCGTCGAGCTGGTCCCCCACGCCCGCGGGCGCCGAGATGTCGTCCTCGGCGAGGAGTGCCTTCTCCCTCGCCGGGGACGGCGTGCCGATCACGCGTTCGCGCCGGCCGCCGTCCTCGCGCGGGCCCGTCGAGCCCGCGGTGTCCTTGTTGTCGTCGCTCATGACTTCTTCAGCTTCTTCGGCTTCTTCGCGGTGATCCACGCGGCCGCCATCACCAGCAGGCCGACGCCGACCAGCCAGGCGACCAGGCCCTCGCTCACCGGGCCGATGCGGCCGAGGCCGTTACCGCCCGGGTTGGGCTCCTCGCGCGTCTGGACGAGGAAGGCGATGATCGCCTGCTTGTCCTGCGGGGTGAGCGTGGTGTCGTTGAAGACCGGCATCGCCTGCGGGCCGGTCAGCATCGCTTCGTACATCTGGGTGGGCGTGACGTCGCTGCTCGACAGCTTGGGCGCGTACTTGCCGCCCGTCAGCGCGCCGCCCTGCCCGGTGAAGCTGTGGCACTGCGCGCAGTTGGTGCGGAACAGCTTCCCGCCGAGCGCGACGTCGCCCTTCGCCGGGTCCACGGCCGACGCCGGCGGAACCTCGGGGCCGCCGCCGAGCGAGGCGATGTAGGCCCGCAGGTCGGCCAGGTTCTTCTCGGCCTGGGCCTTCTGCTTCTCGGCCGCCTCCCGCTTGTCCTTCTCCTCGTAGTCGGTCTTGATCGAGGTGTCGAAGGTGGGGATCGGCTTCTTGCGCGGCACCTGCGCGTCGGGGTTCATCGCGGGCATGCGGCCCGTGCTGACCTGGAAGTCGACGGAGGCGGCGCCCACCCCGATGAGGCTCGGGGCGATCGGGTTGCCCTTGGCGTCCTTGGTGCCCTCGGCGTTCAGCCCGTGGCAGCTCGCGCAGTTCTTGTTGAACAGCTGCTGCCCGTGCCGAAGATCCTGCGCGGCCTGCGCGGTGCTCTGCGCCTCGGCGCGGTCGGTCTGCGGCGAGAAGCCGGCGTAGACCACGCCGATCGCCGCCAGGGCCGCCAGCACGACGGCGTAGCCCGCCCACGGGCGCCGTCGCCATGCGGTGATCCTATTCACGAAAATCCCCGTTCGGGTCATGTCGTCGGGATGGGGTCAGAGGTCGAGCAGGTACACGACCGAGAACAGGCCGATCCACACCACGTCGACGAAGTGCCAGTAGTAGGACACGACGATCGCGCTCGTCGCCTGCTCGTGCGTCCACCGCTTGGCGGCGTAGGTGCGTCCGAGCAGGAACAGGAACGCCACGAGGCCGCCGATCACGTGCAGGCCGTGGAAGCCGGTGGCCAGGTAGAACACCGAGCCGTAGGCGGAGGACGCGAAGGTCAGCCCGTCGTGGACGACGAGGTTGTAGTACTCGTAGCCCTGGCCCGCGACGAAGTACGCGCCCATGAGGAAGGACAGGACGTACCACTCGCGCAGGCCCCAGCGCGCCGGGTTCAAGAGGCTGCCGTCACGCCCGACCTTGCCCGCCTCGGCCTTGAACACCCCCATCTGGCACGTCACCGAGGACAGCACCAGGATGGTGGTGTTCGCCGCCGACAGCGGCAGGTCGAGTGGGGCGCCCGGCCATGCGCTCTCCCCTTGCTGGCCGATCGTCACGGAGCGGATCGTGAAGAACATCGCGAACAGCGCCGCGAAGAACATCAGCTCGGACGACAGCCAAACGATCGTCCCCACGCTGACCATATTGGGACGGTTCGCCCGTGCGTGAGGTGTTGTCTCTATCGCGGATGCTGTCACGGGCAGCATTATTGCGCCCTCATCCGGTGAGTGACGCATGACCCCCCATCTAGGGTTCCCCGAGCGTGTTGCGGGGGTTCGGGACCCGGTACCCTCACGTGCATGAGCACCGCCCCGGAGACCACGATGAAGGTCCTCGTCTACAGCGACGACGCGAGCACCCGCGCCCAGATCCGGATGGCGATCGGGCGCCGTCCCGCCGCCGGCCTGCCCAGGGTCGAGTTCGTGGAGGTCGCCACCCAGCCCGCCGTCGTGGCCCGGCTGGACGAGGGCGACATCGGCGTCGCGATCGTCGACGGCGAGGCGCAGCCCGCAGGCGGGCTCGGCGTGTGCCGGCAGGCCAAGGACGAGGTGTACGACTGCCCGCCGGTCCTCGCCCTGATCGCCCGCCGCGACGACGGGTGGCTCGCCACCTGGTCGCGCGCCGACGCCGTGGTGAGCCTGCCGATCGACCCGATGGCCCTCGCGGACGCGCTGGCCGGCCTGATGCGCCACCGCCTCGAGAACCGCCTCACCACTCTCTAGGACCGCGCTCCCCGGCAGGCCCTCACACCGCGGGATCTCCCGGTCCCGCGGCACCGCAGCACACCGACCCGCGACGACCCGGTAGGGGACATGGACGCGCGCACCAGCTGGCCCGCACTGCTCAACGCCCTGCTCTCGGGCGACTCGCTGTCCAGCGAGGAGACCTCCTGGGCCATGAACAGCCTCATGGCCGGGGAGGCCACCGACGTGCAGATCGCGGGCTTCGCGGTCGCGCTGCGCGCCAAGGGCGAGACGGTCGAGGAGGTCACCGGGCTCGCCGAGGGCATGATGGACAACGCCACCCGCATCGAGGTGCCGGGGCCCATCGCCGACCTCGTCGGGACGGGCGGCGACCGCGCCCACACGGTCAACATCTCCACGATGGCCGCCGTGGTGGCCGCCGCGGCCGGCGTCCGGGTCGTCAAGCACGGCAACCGCGCGGCCTCGTCCTCGTGCGGCGCCGCCGACCTGCTGGAGCACCTCGGCGTCGCCATCGACCTGCCGCCGGAGGCCACCGCGCGGGTCGCCGCGGAGCTCGGCATCACGTTCTGCTTCGCGCCGCTCTACCACCCGGCGCTGAAGTACGCGTCCCGGACGCGCAGCGAGCTCGGCACGCCGACGGTCTTCAACTTCCTCGGCCCGCTGACGAACCCGGCGCGCCCGTCCGCGCAGGCGGTCGGGGTGTTCCACCCGCGGATGGCGGGCGTCATCGCCGGCGTGTTCGCCGCGCGCGGCTGCTCGTCGCTGGTGTTCCGCGGCGACGACGGGCTGGACGAGCTGACCACCACCGGCACCTCCACGGTGTGGGTGGTCCGCGAGGGGACGGCGACGGAGACGGTGTTCGACCCGTCCGACCTCGGCATCCCGCCCGCGCGCCCGGAGGACCTGCGCGGCGCCGACGCGGCGTTCAACGGCCGGGTGGCGCGCGAGACCTTCGCCGGCGCGAAGGGGCCCGTCCGCGACATGGTGCTGCTGAACGCCGCCGCGCTCATCACCGCCTACGAGGGCGCCCCGCCCGCGGGCGAGCTCACCGCGGCCCTGCGCGCATCCTTCGACCGCGCCGCGGCCGCCGTCGACTCCGGCGCGGCGAGCACCCTGCTCGACCGCTGGGTCGACACCTCCCAGGCGCTGCGCGGCTGACGCCCGCCCCGCGCTCGCACCGCGCACGCGCCCGCGCTCACATCACGTTCCGGGCGCCGCTGGACACGCGCTGGGCGATGTAGATCGGGACGACCGACAGCACGATCAGTGCCGCGGCGAGGACGTTGACGACCGGGGCCTGGTTGGGCCGGAACAGGTTGTTGAAGATCCAGATCGGCAGCGTCGTGGCGCCCGGCCCGGCGGTGAACGTGGTCACGATGATCTCGTCGAAGGACAGCGCGAACGACAGCAGGCCGCCGGCGAGGAACGCCGAGCGCAGCGCCGGGAGCGTCACGTGGCGGAACGTCTGGAAGGTGTCGGCGCCGAGGTCGGCGGACGCCTCCTCCAGGCTCGTCCCGGTGCGGCGGAGCCGGGCCAGCACGTTGTTGTAGATGGTGACCACGCAGAAGGTGGCGTGCCCGACGATGACGGTGAACAGGCCGAGCCCGATCCCGAGCGGCTTCAGCACGACCTGGAAGGCGTTGCTGAGCGCGATGCCGGTGACGATGCCGGGCAGCGCGATCGGCAGGATGACGACGAGCGACACCGCCTCGCGTCCGAAGAACCTGTACCGGGACACGGCGAACGCGGCCATCGTCCCGAGGACGAGCGCGATCGCGGTCGCGCCGAGCCCCGCCTTGAGGCTGGTGAGGACGGCCTGCCGGGCGCCCTCGTTGTCGAGTGCCTGCGACCACCAGCGGCCGGTGAAGCCGGGCGGCGGCCAGCCGAACGTCTTGTCGGCGTTGACCGAGTTGACCAGCACGACGAGCAGCGGCACGTAGATGACGGCGAGGCCGAGCGCCATGAGGACGCGCAGCGCGATCCGCGCGGCGGGCGAGAAGGTCATCACAGCTCCCTGAGCGCCCCGGTGCGGTGCGCGGCGGCGAGGTAGCCGAGCATCACCACCACCGGGATCGTGGCGACGGCCGCGGCGAACGGCAGGTTGTTGGCGCCGCCGATGTTGTCGTAGACGACGTTGCCGAGCAGCTGCTGCGAGCCGCCGACGATCTTCACGGTGATGTAGTCGCCGAGCGACAGCGAGAACGTGAAGATCGACCCGGCCACCAGCGACGGGAACACCAGCGGCAGCAGCACCGCGCGGAACGTGCGCAGCGGCCGGGCGCCGAGGTCGCCGGAGGCGTCCAGCAGCGAGTCCGGGAGCCGCTCCAGGCCGGTGTAGACGGGCAGGATCATGTACGGCAGCCACAGGTAGGACAGGACGAGCACGGTCGCGGTGAGGCCGTAGCCGGGGCTGCCGAGCCCGACCGGCCCCAGCACCTCGTCGAGCAGGCCGCCCTGCTGCAGCATCACCCGCCACGCGTACGCCTTGACGAGGTAGGCGGCCCACAGCGGCGCCAGGATCGCGATCATCAGGTACGGCCGGTACCGCGGCCGCGCGACCTTGGCCATGTACAGCGCCATGGGGAAGCCGATGGCGGTGTCGATGAGGGTGACGGCGGCGGCGACGCCGAGGCTGCGCAGCGCGACCGTCCGGTAGACGGGCTCGTCCAGCAGCGTCTGGAAGTTGGCCAGGGTGAACCGGCGGACGACCTCGCCGGTGAAGACGTCGGTCGTCCAGAACGCGGTGAGGAAGATGGCGGCGAGGGCGCCGAGGTAGACGGCGACCAGCCAGGCGAGCGGCGCCGACAGCAGCAGCGACAGCCGCAGCCGGGGGCGGCGGTGCAGCAGGGCCGCCGCCCGGCGCCGGAGCCCCGGCGCCGGGCGGGCGTCCGCACCGCCGGTCGCGGTGGGGGCGGTCATCCCTTGATCGCGGTCCACGCCTGGGTCCACTTGGAGTAGTCGACGCACGTGACGTCTTTGCGCCCGTCGAGGCACTGCGCGATCGGCGTCGTCCAGAAGTGCACCTTGGAGAAGTAGCTCTCGTCGGTGGCGTGGAAGGTGTCGCAGAAGTTCTTGTCGGAGGTCTCCCCGCACGCCTTGGCGTTGGCCGGCGCCTCACCGAACCACTCGGCGACCTGCGCGTTCGCCTTGGGCGACACGATCCAGTCGAGCCACTTGTAGGCGCAGTTCGGGTGCTTTGCCTTGGCGGCGACCATCCAGGTGTCGGACCAGCCCGTGGAGCCCTCCTTGGGCAGCGCGACCTTCACCGGCGCCTTCTCCGCCTCCGCGAGGTTGGCGATGACCTGCCACGTCGTCCCGAGGACGGAGTCGCCGCTCTTGAACGCCTGGACCTCCTTGGTGTAGTCGGACCAGTACTCGCCGACGAGCCCGCGCTGCGTCTTCAGCAGGCCGACCGCGGCGTCGAACTGCTTCTGGTCGAGCGCGTACGGGTTCTTGATGCCGAGTTCCGGCTTGGCCGACATCAGGTAGAGGGCGGCGTCGGCGATGTAGATCGGCGAGTCGTAGGCGGTGATCTTCCCCTTGTACGGGGAGTTCGCGTCGAACACCGCGCCCCAGGAGTCGGGCGCCGGCTTCACCGTGTCGGTGCGCCACATCAGCAGGTTGGCGCCGCGGCCGTGCGGGATGCCGTAGGAGACGCCGTTCACCGAGTTCCACGGCTGCATCTTCAGCCCGGCGAAGACGTCGGCGTAGTTCGGGACGAGCCCCGTGTTGACGGGCGCGACCGTCCCGGAGGCGATGAGCCGCAGCGAGGCGTCGCCGGACGCCGAGACCGCGTCGTACTCGCCGGTCTTCATCAGCGTGACCATCTCGTCGGACGTCCCGGCGACCTTGGTGTTGACCTTGCAGCCGGTCTGCTTCTCGAAGGGGGTGACCCAGTCGACCTTCGGGTCGTTGGAGCCGTCCTCGGCGTACCCGGCCCAGGCGACCAGGTTGACCGCGCCCTCGCCCGCGCCCAGCGACTGCTGCATCGGGATCTTCGGGACGGGGAAGCCGCCCTGCCCGGCACCGGACGCCGTGCCGCCCGAGCCGTCGTCGCCGCACGCGGCGGCCGTCAGTCCGATCGCCAGCGTCGCCGCGGCGGCGAGCGCCATGCGCGTGGACCACATGGGGAACTCCTTATTTTCGGGGGTTGGAGGTGAATCAGGAGGCGGACGCCGGCTCCGGGTCGGTGCCCGTGCCGCTGCCCGAGACGTGGAACTCGTGCGCTTCGTGCCAGCCGATCCGGACGCGGGCGCCGCGGCGGCCCAGCACGTCCAGGGAGGAGGTCCGCAGGTTCTGCTGGAGCGCCACGACCCGGTCCCCCGACTCCAGGTCGATGACGAAGCGGGTCACCGCGCCCGCGTAGACGACCTCGGCGACCGTGCCGGCGGCGTGCCGGTCCCCCGTGCCCGGCTCCTGCGGGCCCGGCTCCCCCGCGCCGGGCCCGCCGCCCTCGACCGCGACGTGGATCTTCTCCGGCCGGACGCAGACGCCGCCGATCCGGTTGGAGGTCCCCACGAAGCCCGCGACGAACTCCGTCGCCGGACGCTCGTACACCTCGGCGGGCGTGCCGACCTGCTCGACCCGGCCCGCGTTGAGGACGGCGACCCGGTCGCTCAGGGTCAGCGCCTCCTCCTGGTCGTGGGTGACGAACACGAACGTGATGCCGGCCCGCCGCTGCAGGCCCTTCAACTCGACCTGCATCTCCTCGCGCAGCTTCAGGTCGAGCGCGCCGAGCGGCTCGTCCAGCAGCAGTACCCGCGGCTCGTTGACCAGGGCGCGGGCGAGCGCCACCCGCTGGCGCTGGCCGCCCGACAGCTCGCCGGGGCGGCGCGCCGCCATCCCGTCGAGCCGGACGCCGTGCAGCGCCTCCAGCGCCCGCTCACGCCGCTTGGCGCGCGGCACCCGCCGCACCTTGAGCCCGTACTCGACGTTGCGGAGCACGTCCATGTGCGGGAAGAGCGCGTAGTCCTGGAAGACGGTGTTGACGTCGCGGTCGAAGGGCGGGAGCCCGGTCACGTCCCTGCCGCCGAGCTCGACCGTCCCGGACGTCGGGCGCTCGAAGCCCGCGATGAGCCGCAGCACGGTCGTCTTCCCGGACCCGGACGGGCCGAGCATCGAGAAGAACTCGCCGTCCCCGATGTCGAGGTCGACGCCCGCCACCGCCTCGACGGAACCGAAGGTCTTGCGCAGATCGCGGATCCTCACCGCTGTCACCGGCATGACCGAAAACATATGGATTCATAGGTTTCAGTTCAAGTGATGTTCCGGTATCACTGTGAGCGACACCGGGAGGGGGCCCATGAACAGCGCGCATCTCGTCGTGTTCGCGCCCGTGGACAACACCGCGCGGGTGCACGCGGTGGTGCGGCGGCTCAGCGACGCGATCGCGCTCGGCCTCCTCGGCGACGGCGAGCAGTTGCCGAGCGAGACCGACCTCGCGGCGCATCTCGGTGTTTCCACGGTCACACTACGCGAAGCGCTGATGGCCTTGCGTCAGCAAGGGCTCATCGAGACGCGGCGCGGACGGGGCGGCGGCAGCTTCGTCCGGGCCCCCGCCAGGCCGTTCGACCTCGATGAGCGGCTCCGTTCGCTCAGCGCGGAAGAGCTCCGCGATCTCGGCGACCACTACGCCGCCATCGCCGGCGCCGCCGCGCGCCTCGCCGCGCTCCGCTCGCTGCCCGGCGACGTCCGGCGGCTGCGCCGCTCGCTGGCCGAGATGTCCGACGGCGACGCCGACATGTGCCGGCTGGACGGCCGGCTCCACCTGGAGGTCGCCGCCGCCTCCCAGTCGGGCCGGCTCACCCGCGAGGAGATCCGGCTGCAGGCCGAGATCGGGCCGCTGGTCTGGGCCGTGCACGATCTGCCGGACCGGCGCGGCGGGGTCGACGCCGAGCACGCCGGGATCGTCGACGCCATCGAGGCCGCGGACGACGCCCGAGCCCGCGATGTAGCTGAAAGTCACGTCCTGAATGCGGTAGAACGTCTCATTGAACGACGGCTCGCACTCTGAGGGGGTCCCATGCCCGCCGAGCCACCGGCCGTCGGCCTGGCGGCGGCGCACGTCCGCGCGACCCTGGACGGCGTGTTCACGACCGTGGCCCGGGTCCGCGAGGCCGCGGCCCGGTGCCTGGCGGACGTCCACCGCACCGGCCGCTCCCCCGTCAGCGCCGACCTCGCCGCCCTGCGCCCGCTGCTGCTCGCGCGGCTCGGCCCGCTGGTCTGCGGGCTCGGGTTCATCGCCGCGCCGCAGCTGCTCGCCGACGCCGCCTGGTACATGGAGTGGTGGCAGACCGGCCCGGCCGGGCGCCCGTCCCAGTTGCTCCGCGACCTGGATCCCGAGCGCAGCGCCCTCTACGACTACACCCGGTGGGAGTGGTTCACCGGGCCGGAGAGCGGCGCCGAGCGGACGGTCTGCGGCCCCTACGTCGACTACCTGTGCAGCGACGAGTACGTCCTGACGTTATCCGCGCCCGTGCACGTCGCCGGGGCCTTCGCCGGCGTCGCCGCGGCGGACGTGTTCGCCCGGACGTTCGAGAACGAGGTCGTCCCCGCGCTGCGCGAGATCCCCGCGCCCGCGTTCGTCGTCAACGCCCCCGGCCGCGTCATGGCGTCCAACACCGCGAGCTGGCCGCCGGGCGCCGTCTACCGCGAGCGCCCCGGCTACGCGGCCCGCCCGTGCGGGGACCTGTCCCTCTCCGTGGTCACCGCCGGCTAGGCCGTCACCGCGTGCTGAGCCTCTGTGGGGGACGACCCTCCACAGAGGCTCAAGCCCCCGGAAAAGCCCTTCAGTCGGCGTCGGGGAGGCCGAGGGCGAACGCCTGCTCCAGGTCGTGCTGGGAGTAGGTGCGGAAGGCTATGTGCGTCTCGGTGCCGACGATGCCCGGGACCTTGTTGATCCGGCCCGGGATGACGTCGTTCAGCTCCTCGTGCCGGCGCACCCGGACCATGGCCATCAGGTCGTGGTCGCCCGTGATCGAGTAGACCTCGCTGACGCCGTCCAGCGCGGCGATCGTCTCGGCCACCTCGTGGATGCGCGCGACGTCGGCCTTGACGAAGACGATCGCAGTGACCACTTCACCCTCCCCATCGGATTCGGACACTTCCGACCCTATCGGCAGCGTCATCCCCGGCTGAGCGCGGCCAAGCGCCCCGCCGTGCCGGCGCGCCGGGCGAGGAGGGCGAACACCACCCCGGCCGCGAACCCGTAGATGTGCGCCGTGTAGGCCACGTTGCTCTTCTCGTCGCCGAGCGAGAGCCACTGCAGGACGAACCAGTACCCGAGCACCACCCACACCGGCAGCCGCACCACGATGACCGGCGGCACCCAGCTGACGATCCGCCCGCGCGGGTTCAGGATCACGTAGGCGCCCATCACCCCGGCGATGGCCCCGGACGCGCCGATCAGCGGGACGGTCGAGTCGGGCGACGTCCAGGCGAACCCGTAGACGGCGACGAGCCCGAACAGCAGGTAGCTGAGCAGGTAGCGCCAGCGTCCGAGCCGGTCCTCGACGCCCATGCCGACGACGAACAGCGCCACCAGGTTGCCGAGCAGGTGCAGCGCGCCGGAGTGCAGGAACATCGAGGTGAACGCCGACGTCCAGGGCGCCTTGTGGAAGGACGCGGGCCCGCACTGGCGCACGATGCCGCCCGGGATCGGCTGCTGGTCGCCGGTCGTCAGCTCCTTCGGCACCGCGCCGTACTCGTAGGTGAAGTGCGCCGCCCTGCACTCGCGGACCCCGTCCTCGCCGTACCAGGCGGCGAAGTTCGACATGGGGGTCAGCAGGAAGACCACGACGTTGACCGCCACCAGCAGGTAGGTCACCCACGGGACGCGCCGGGCCGGCTGGCTGTCGTAGAGGGGCAGGGCCACATCGTCACCTTAGTGGGCGGCCGGCCCTCGGATGGGACGGCTCGTGCCGCTCGTAGCCCTTGTCGATCCATTCGCGCAGCCCCTCGGCGCCGTGCGCGGGGCACGTCCACGGCCCGTCGACCTCGACCAGCCGGACGCCGGGCAGGTCGAGCCAGCGCAGCACGCACTCCATCTCCTCGGCGGTGGCGCCCGCCGAGGGCGGCGCGCCGAGCGCGACGCCACCGGGCGCCTCACCGGCCGGCGGGAACACCGTCTCGGCGGTGGCGATGAGCGCGTCCACGTACGGGCGGGGCCGCGCGTTCGCCGGGACGGTCCCGGCGGCGGCGAGCCGCCCGTACCGCACGACCGACAGCTCCCAGCCGCCGTCGAACGCGGGCCGCGCCGCGACCAGTTGCGGGAGCCGGGCCAGCGCGGCGAGCCGCTGCCCGCGCGCGGCGGCGCGGACGAACGCGGCGAGCCGGTCGCGCTGCGCGGCGGCCTCCTCGTAGCGCAGCTCGGAGGCGAGCCGGTCGATGCGCACCTGCGCGGCGGCGACGACCGGGCGCACGTCGCCCTCCAGCACCGAGCGCGCGGTGTCGGCGTGCACGGCGTAGGCGTCGGGGGACTCGCGGCCGTCGCAGGGCGCCCCGCAGCGCCCGATCTCGGCGAGCGCGCAGGCGCGGGCCGTGCCGCGCTCGATGATGCGGAGCGTCAGCCGCTGCGTGCACTGGCGCAGCGGGACGGCCTCGTGCAGCGCCGCCCGCGCCTCCTCGGCCTGCCGGCGGGAGGAGATCGGGCCGAGGTAGCGGGCGCCGTCGGCGCGGCACTCCCGGACGATCGACAGCCGCGGGAACGGCTCGGCGGTCAGCTTCAGCCAGATCGCCCGCTCGGGGAACTTGGACCGGCGGTTGTAGCGCGGCTTGTGCTCGGCGATCAGCCGCAGCTCGCGGACCTCGGCCTCCAGCCCGGTGGCGCACACGATCGTCCGGACGCTCTCGGCGAGCCCGACCATCTCGCGGACCCGCCAGCGCGTCTCCGAGCCGGTGAAGTAGCTGCGCACCCGCGAGCGCAGGTCGCCGCTCTTGCCGACGTAGAGCACCTCGCCGGCGTGGTCCTCGAAGAGGTAGACGCCGGGCGTGCTCGGCACGTCGTCGGCGAGGTGCCGCTTGCGGCGCTGCTCGGGGGTGGGCGCCTTGGCGAAGCCGCGCATCTCCTCCAGCGAGGTCACGCCGAACGAGCCGAGCCGCTCGATGAGGCCGTGCAGGACCTCCACGGTGGCGCGGGCGTCGGCGAGGGCGCGGTGCGTCGGCTCGCTGGAGGTCCGGAAGAAGCGGGCGAGCGTGCCGAGCTTGCAGTTGGGCACCTCGTCCCTGGACAGGACGCGGCGCGCCAGGTCGACGGTGTCGACGACGGGGAACGCCGGCCACGCGTAGCCGTTCGCGGCGCAGGCGCTCTTCAGGAAGCCGATGTCGAACGGGGCGTTGTGCGCGACGAGCACGCAGCCGCGCGCGAACTCCAGGAACGCGGGCAGCACCGACTCGATGCGCGGCGCGGCCGTCACCATCGCGGTGGTGATGCCGGTCAGCGCGGTGATGAACGGCGGGACGGGCCCGCCCGGGTCGACCAGGGTGCCGAGCTCGCCGAGCTCCTGTCCCCCGCGCACCTTCACCGCGCCGATCTCGGTGATGGCCGAGTCGGCGGCCGAGCCGCCCGTCGTCTCCAGGTCGACCACCACGAAGGTGACCTCGGCGAGCGGGGTGCCGAGGTCGTCCAGCGTCCCCTGGATCCCCGCGCCCTGCGCACCCTGCGGACTCGTCATGTCCGCGACCGTAGAGGACCCCACCGACAGAAGCCGGGGCCGCTAGGGTTGGGGGGCGCCGGCGCGTCCC
>NZ_SMJW01000179.1 GCF_004348335.1 Actinomadura bangladeshensis
CCCCCGGGTGGCGGTCGGTGCGGGGCGGTCAGCGCGCGGCGCGGCGGGTGGCGGTGGCGGCGGTGAACCGGCGGGGGCGTTCGCACACCAGCTCGGCCTCACCGGCCTCGGTCAGGCGGTCCAAGGCGTTGGACACCGCCCCCGCCGAGTGCCCGATCACCTTGGCGATCTCGTGCGGGGTGAACGCCGCGCCCCGGTGGCCGGTCAGGTGCGCGGCGACCTTCGCCCGCATCTCACCCGGCGCCGAACGCGGCGCGCCCGACGCGGTGCGCGGGCGCCCGTTGGCGGCGGCGCGCACCAGCCGCCGCACCAACCCCGACCCGCTGTAGGCGCCCTCGGCCGCCGTCAGCGCCGCCGCACCGTCCCCGGCGTCCAGCGCGGTCAGCGCCGCCCCGATGGCGTCCTGCAGGGCGGTCAGCGCGTCCCGCGCCTCGGCCACGGCCGCCGCGTCCATCCCCGCCTCGGCGTCCCCGGCGTCCTCGGCGTCCGTGGGTTCGGTGGCGGGCGCGTCCCCGGCGGTGGCGGTGTCCGTGCCGGTCGGCGCGTCCTCACCGGTGGCGGGCGCCTCGGTCGGCGCGTCCTGCCCGGTGGCGGTGTCGTCAGCGGTCGGCGCGTCGGTGCTGACCGGGCTGTCGGTGGTGGCGTCCGCGTCATCGGTCGGCACGTCCGGGGCGGACGCGTCCGGGGTGTCGCCGGTGGCGGTGGCCGGGTGCCAGGTGTCGGGCAGGCGCTTACCACCGTCCCGACCGCCGCGCGTCCGGGCGGCGCGCCCGTCACCCTCCAGGGTGGTCAGCGTCCGCGTGACGGTGGCGCGGCTGACACCCGACGCCTCCGCCAGCGCGGTCACGGTCGCACCCGGGTTGCGCGTCAGCGCGTCCCACACGTCCCCAGCCGCGCCGGTCGGGCGCGCCCCGCCCGTGATAGCGGCGGCGCCGTTCCCGGCGTTCTCGTTGTCCGTGACGCCGTTCCCGGCGGCACCATTTCCGGTGATGTTCTTCGCGGCCATTTCGACTCCCATTCGATGTGACCGGCGACCGAAATTCCGGCGCCGTTCCCGTTCATCGGGAGCTCGACCATTTCTCGATGCCGCGCCACTAGGCAAGCACCTTCGGCCACATTTTTAGTCACCTCAACGGCTGAACAACCTAACCATTCACACCCACGCCCGCTAAACCCACCCGACGGTAAAGCAGATTTGCACCAATTCACACCCGGACACCTCATCACGCGCGCGCCTTTTCGGAGTCCCGTGTGTCAAAACGCGCGGCGGCGCGGCCCGACGGCACCTCATGGAGGCGTTTCGCACCCCTCTCGCCTTTTCGACTCGTCGGGCGACGGCGACCTCGCGCCTCGGGCGCCGAAGGGCCCAGCGCCGACCCGCCGCCAGCGGGCCGGCATACAGCCGGTGTATCGATGAGAGAGAGGGAGGGACGGCAAACCGACCAGAGGAAATAGGTAGAGGACAGAGAAAAACCAGACCAACATCGCAAGCTATTACCAGGGGTCGTTCTGGTGACGAGTCGGGGCCACCAACAGAATATGCACCACCCGCTGCGACCTGCCCAGACGCCGTAAGCAACACCTTCTGTTCATAGACAGAACCCCGAAAAGAAGACCGATAAGAACCCTGAAAACAAGACCGGAGAGACGACAGCACGCCGCACCGTCCACGCAGCGAGCGCCGGCGCACAAAACCGGCACAGACGCCTGGGCCCCGTCCGTAGACCGGCTGATGCGGGCCTGCGGACGGGGCCTCCCGACGCGAGCAGCGTTCTTCTACGCTGTCCCTTGAGGGGCCAGCCTGGTATCAGCAGGCTGGGCCCTCCCTACGACGCCAGCGTCACCTGCTGCCCCGGGCCGTTCTGGGCGGGGCGGCGCAGGTCCATGTCGGCCCACACGGTGAATCCGTCGCCGGGACTGCCGTGCACTCCCATCGTCAGGGCCAGCTTGGACACCGTGAGCAGGCCGTAGCCGCCCACCCGCGGCTCGCACCCCGGCGTCTCCGACCGGATCGTTGGCACGCAGCCCCCGCCCAGATCGGTCACCGCGATGTAGGCGATCTCCGACAGCGTGACCTCCAGGCCGAACCAGCCCCGGTCGTTGCCCGACCGCGAGTGCCGGACCGCGTTCGTGGACAGCTCGGCCACCACCAGCGCCACGTCCTCTTCACGGCCGGTCCCCTCGAACAGCGTCGCGGCGAACACCCGAGCGGCACGCACCTGATCCACTCGGCCCGGGTAGACCCGACGCCACTGCATCGGCCCCGAACCCCGCAGCCAGTCACCCGGAGAGCACATGCCCCAGCTTTTCTTTTCCACTTTCCATTCCCCTTGTCGTTTGGCCGCCCCTGCCGTTTATACGGCCGTTAAAGCGGGCGGATGGAATACAATCAGCGCTTGCCTCTGTTCATGGCGTCAAGCAAGCTGTGTATAGGTCTGGCAAAAACAGGGATCCGCACCGACGGTTCAGAGCGGGTCGCCAGCTCTCCATCGAGCAACCTGCCTTGCAAGGGCATCTGCGGTCTCCTGCTCAACGAGCTGGCCGCCGAGCAGCGCCCACCAATGCCGCGTGGACTGCCCGTACCAAGCGCACAGGTATGGGAATCGCTCTTGCAAGGCCAGCAGCCACGCCCGCCTTATCCGTTCTGGAGAAGCCTGGATGGCGGGCACAATCGGCAGATCAAAAGATGTGTCTTCCGGAGTCGAGGGAGAGCCGTCTTGTTCATTCATCTGGTCAACAACACCGTGGCAGCGCCTTCTCCCTGTTGCCGTCCTCGCCGCAACTAGAACTCGGAAGGACCTGGCCAAGGACCGGATGGGCAACCTTGATCATGCTTGCTGTCAGGAGGGTCACCAGCCGCACCATCATCTGTTCAACGCCGACGCCGACACGACGCCCAGAGCAGTGCGCGACCCGGGCCCTGGTTGGGCGATCGTCTGGCACAGGAGGTCGGCGGGCAGGCGCTCGACGGCTTGCTGCGTCTGATCCTCTGGGAATCGGTGCACGATGACCGGCTCTCTATAGGGCGTGGCGATCTGGTCACTGTTAGTGAATCTGGGGCGGGCGCCACAGCTCTAGACGACAATGTTCGACAGCTTGCGACATCTTCAGCGTTCGCCCGGCAACCGACAGACAGGGAGGTGCACGCTCATGCCCTATGAGACGACCCCACAGGTCCGGGCTCGGCTGCGCCGCGAACGGCGGACGAGGGGATGGGACATCCCCCGCATGGCCCAGGAGCTGCGCGACGCAGCCGACTATCCCCACAAGATGCCGAGCGTTCGGAGCCTGCGCCGCTACATCGAGCGGTGGGAGAAGGGCGAGGTCGTCCGGGTCACCGAGCGCTACCGCATCCTGTACACCCGGGCCTTCGGCATGAGTGACGACGAGCTGTTCGAGGACGGGCCTCAACCGCCGCCCGCACCCAATCCCAATGAGGGAGACGTCGAGGCGATCCGCGGCATGCTCGCGGCGCTGATGGCCTCCGATCGGCAGTTCGGCGGCACCCGCATCCGCCGGCAGGCCACCGAGTACCTCACCGACGTCATCGAGCCGCGGCTCCGTGGACACGCATCCGATCCCCTCCGCCGGCGGCTCTTCGCGGTCTCCACCGAGTTCACTCTGCGTGTCTCGGCGATGAATCTGGACACCGACCGGCCGGATACCTCTCTCACCCTGCTGGGCCGGGCCGCGAGTATGGCCAACGAGTCGGGCGACCCCTCCCTGACGGCGTGGGTGTTGTCACGGCGCGGGGAGCATGAAATGCACCAAGCCACACTCGCCCGACGTCCCGCCCAGAAAGCGGGATACGTGGACCAGGCGTTGGCTTACACCGAAGGCGCCGTCGGCATAGCGCGCGCGGTCCCTCCGCTCGGGCGGGCCTTCCTGACGACCAAGGCCGCGCTCGCATGGTCGCTGACCGGTAACCGTGCACGCACCCAGCGCATCCTCGGCGATGTGTGGGACGCCTACGAGCGAACCGGAACGACGACCGAACCCAGTTGGATCAACGCCTACGGAGTCGGGCATCTGCGCCATGAGGAGGCCCGCTGCTATGTCAACCTCGGCATGGGACGGCACGCCATCCGCTCCGCCGAGCAGAGCCTGGCCACCCGAACCGAACCACGGCCCCGCGCCTTCACCCTCGGCGTCCTTTCGATCGCACACGCGCAGAACCTGAACATCGAGCAGGCCTGTGCCTACGGCCATGAGCTCCTCGCACTCGCCGCTGAGATCTCCTCACGCCGTGTCTGTCTACGGGTCACCGAAGTGCTCGATGCCCTCCGACCTCACCAGGACCAACCAGCCGTCACCGAGCTATACGAGGCCGCGCGTCCGGTGTTGGCGCGTTGCGCCCGGTGAGCCGCAGGTAACCGTTCATGGCAGCCCTTCCCGACGAGATCCGGCTCCTGCTTGACACGGTCAGCGAGCGGTGCGCAATTCCGACGGGCGATGCTCGGCTGGTGGGGCAGCACAGCAACACCGTCATCGCGCTGCCGGCAGCACGACTCGTCGTTCGCATCGCCGGTAACCCCAAGGCGTTCGACAGGGTCACTCAGTCCGTCGCAATAACGCGATGGCTGGCCAGCCGCAGGTTCCCCTGCACCGAGCCTGCCGATGCCGATCCCTTCCGCATCGACGCACACGTGTTGTCGATCTGGCGGCTGCTCGAGGTCTGTGCCGGGCCACCGGGAACCGGCGCAGACCTCGGCCGAATACTCCGGGCGCTCCACGACCAGCCGGTCCCGCCGTTCAAGCTGCAACCGATGACCGACCCGTTGGGCAGTGTCGCCGAGGCAGCCCAACGCCACCCCAATGCCATGAGCAACCGAGACCGGTCATGGCTGCTCACCCGAATCAATGAGATCCGCACCGCCTGGACGCAACTGGCCGGCACGCTCCCCTCTGGGCTGATCCACGGAGATGCCCACACCAATAACCTCATCCGGGTCCGCGATGGGGAGGTCGTGCTCGGCGACTGGGACCACGTCGCCCATGGCCCTCGGGAATGGGACTTGATCCAGCCGCACTACATGCGTCGCCGGTTCAACCGCCATACTGAGCAAGATCTTGATGCCTTCACAGCCGCCTACGGACGGAACGTTCGTACCTGTCCGGGCTTCGACGTGCTCGTGCACGTCCGTGAACTCAGCGGACTGAGTCCCTACATTCGCAA
This sequence comes from Actinomadura bangladeshensis, assembly GCF_004348335.1. Classification (GTDB taxonomy): domain Bacteria; phylum Actinomycetota; class Actinomycetes; order Streptosporangiales; family Streptosporangiaceae; genus Spirillospora; species Spirillospora bangladeshensis. Next base: position 5,177 of record NZ_SMJW01000179.1, read on the forward strand.
AGCTCCGAGTACCGATTGGGCTCGGCGAGAAGTCGCTCACCGGCTCGCCACCTTGCGAAATGACGACACGGCCGCCAAGTGGAACAGCCCTCCGAGACCGACATCTGCCGAGCAGGGCTGAACCTCGATGGTCCCGACTATCAGGTCGGCTCGAAGTCCGCGTGTGGGATCGACCGCTTCCATCCTGCTTCGAATGCCGACAAGCACAGCGACACCACGGACGGCTCGGTGCGATTCTCAGGGCCCAGCGACGATCCGTCCCCGGCGAAGTGGTTGAACTGCACGACCCGGTCGTCGAACACCCAGTAGTCGTTACCCGGCAGCGCCAGATCCGATGCCCGCCGACGCGGCAGCCAGCGCACCGACTCACCCGCCGCGACGTTCATCGGCGTCACGCCGTACTCGTAGCGGATGTAATCGGTGACCGGCTCGGACACGATACGCAACCGGCGGATCGACACCCCACGGGTCACCACGGGTGCGAGGAGGTCGATCCATCCTTGCCACCGCTCGACCGGGTCGAAATGGTCACCGCCCAGCCACCTCAAGTAGTCCGGGTCGGTCGGAGTGTAGACGTCCCTCTGCTCCAAATGCACAGCCGAGAACCGGCACCCAGCCAACAGGGAGGCGAACGAGTCCCCACGCCCGCCGTTGGGGTCGTCACTCACCTCGGTCGCCTCGCCGCGTCCCTTGTCCCCGCTGCTCGCCATCAGCCGTCCTCAAGCCGCCGCTCGCCAACCTGTCGGTTCCTGTCTCTCACCATGGTTGTCCCGCAAGTCTTCATGCCCCGTCAACCGCTCGGCGCCGGGCGATCCGGCGGCAGCCAGGTCCTCGTCGAGTGCGACCTCGGCCGTAGCACACCATCCGTTCGACGACAACACCGCAGGTCACAGCGATTATGAGCACTCCGTGAGCACTTCAGTGACATGCGTTGCCGTGTCTTCATGAAGCGCACACAGTCAGCGCTGCGGAACGTTAGGTCCCGTGGAGCGCGGTCGGCTGAGCCAGCTCGTGCCGGCTCATCGTGGCAGCGGCGCGGAGCAGATCGCGACCAGATGGAAATCCTCAAGAGGTTCCCATACCGGCATGAGAAGGATCCGGGCGAGCGAGTGACCGAGGGGGCTGCCAGCCCCTCCCGAGATCTTTACCGAAGGAATCTGGCGGCGGATGAACAGCCAGGCAGCGGCTGTTTTGAACACTCGGCCGACTTTACCTGTTCATACGAAAGAACATCGCGGTGAGGGTGTCATCGCAGGTCAGGCCCGTTTCTAACACATCATGAACACTTCGTGTGCAGGGCGTCCTGCCTATGAAGTGTTCATGATCTGCACATGCCGTGGTGGACACCTGGGGTCATCGATCCATCACGACCTTTCGGGGGATGACGACATGAGCCACCGCCGCGCCAATGACCAGCGTCCGGCCAGCACGGTTGCGTTCCGGTCGCGCAACGCGCTGACCGTTGCCGAGGACTCCTTCCGGCTACTGACGAGCGGCCCGGGCCCGCTCACGGTGGACGGCCGAGTGATCGGGCAGGGCCTGCCCCAGCAGCCGATCGACCTGAACACACTGCGCGACCTGCTGCTGGAGCGCTCCGCATCCAGCGATCTGAAGGACCAGGTGTGGTGCGAACTCATCCGCCGGGCACGGACCGGAGAGCCCTCATGGGTGGTCGGCTGCGTCGGAATGGCCATGCCCGGTCTCAAGAGCATCGCAGCGCGCATCATCCGTTCCAGCCCGAGCCATCTCGCTGACGACATCGTCTCGGAGCTGCTGACCGAGTTCGTCGCTCAAGTGGCGCGTATCGACACCTCGCGTCCGCACATCGCCGCGCGCCTGATGTTCTGGGCTCGCAAGGGCGCCCTGCGCGCCCGAGGCAGGGAGACCCGCCACGTCCCGTGTGACCCGCGTGAACTGCCCGACCGTGCGGCTGCGGCCAACTCGGACCCGGTGCTGTTGCTCCTGGACGCCGCACGCCAAGGGGTCATCAGCCCTGCCACCGCCGAACTGATCATCGCCACGCGGCTGGACGGCACCTCCGTCCAGGAGTACGCCCAGGTTCAGGGAGTGCCAGCCAAAAGCCTGTACAAGCAGCGGCACGCGGCCGAGACCCTGCTGGTCGCAGCCGTTCAGGACGGCCGGATTTCCGCCGACTCCGCTGTTCCGCCCGGGATGTGATGAGCAGGACGCCTCCAATTCCGGCATCCGGGCGTGGCATCCCAAGGCTCACAATGTGAGCATACCGCCGCATTGCGGTACGAATGCATTCACCTTTGGCCACAGGCATCCGGAGATTTACCCTCTTCACGGCTAGACACGGATGCGAACCCCACCGTGCACATCTACCATCGCTCGTCATTGCATTCTCGGTGCTGCTGCGGCCGCTCTGCCGCAGCAGCACCGAGAACGATCAAACGCATGGAGGCAGATACTTGATCGCAATCCGCCGGCGGGTGGCCGCTCAGCTCTGCCTTCCCGGCACCATTGGCATTGCGCTCCTGCTGACAGGCTGTGATGCCGAGGGCCGCACGGCCACGCTGCCTTCCGCTCAGACCATGCCCCCAACGTCCCCGCCCGCTGACGATGACGCCGCAACAACTGCTTATACAAACGTTGTTGCGCAACTGGATACCGCCGACTCCCTCCCTGAAGGCACCCGGAAGCAAGAGTTGTCGAGATTCATGTCCGACCCCCAGCTGTCACGGGTACTCAATCGCGTTGAGGAGTTGAAGGCAGAGAACCTCACTTCCTACGGAAACTCAATTCCACACGTGCAGAGCGTCCACGTCGACGGAAACAAAGCAATCCTGCATGACTGCTTGGACGCCAGCAATGCCGGTCTTCAGAATTCCCGCACACACAAGAAGGTGAATCGGGGCCTCAAGGAGGAAGGAGTCAAGGCGCACCTATCCAAAGGCAGCGATGGGCAATGGCGCGTCGTCAAGATAATCTCGCTCGGCGAAGGCTGCTGAGAAATGTACGCCACTGCGGTATCCATCATCATCGCAGGCTCGCTTTCAGCAAATATGGTGAGCCCATTGTCGCCCCCAGCGGATCCACTGCCGCCGGTGGCCAACATCCACGGGTACAAGTACGGCGCTAATTCCCCCGAAAGAAGCTGGCCGAGCCGCCGACCGAAATCACACTCGACTAAGCATCAGTCCAGCGAATCTGACGCGGCTGGGCCACGGGATTGCCAGGAGCTCAGCGAATACGTGCAGGTCGTTTGCGCACCCGAACCTGAGGGCAGTAAGCCACCCAAGGTTTCACCCGCACAACTGGCAATGACGAACTGGGCGCAGATGCCGATTCCTGCACCCAGGGTGCGCACCGCGCCACCGCGGCGATCGGCTGGCTTGGTGGGCTTGCCGGAGTGGTTCTGGGTTACGAACTGGCGCACGATCACCAGCCGGGCCACCGCACGCAATGTGTGGGTTGAGGTCTCGGCGAGGCCGCAGAGCATGACGATCGACCCAGGCAATGGACGCCCCGTTCGGTGCACGGGTCCTGGAACCGCATATGACAAATCTCGTCCGGCATCTATGCAGCGCACCAATTGCTCGTACACGTTTCAGCGGTCATCGGCGCATCAGCCGGGTGGGGCCTACCGGGTGCGAGTGAGCGTGCTGTGGGGAGGCACCTGGCGGGGTTCGGACGGGTCGGGTGGAGCGTTGCCGCCGCTGACGCGGTCGACGATTTTCCGGCTGCGGGTGGCCGAGGCGCAGGGTCTCTACGGATGAGGGAGTGGCATGAAGACCGGTAGTGGCACGCTGCGCAAGCCGACGGTTCCGAAGCTGACCGGCGGCCCGAACCCCGCGTCGGCCAAAAGGCTGGCGCGGCAGCGTCGGCCCCGATGGGTGATGGCCGGCGTGATGCTGCTGGCGTTCGCGGTCTTGGCGAACGTGTACCTGTTCCAGTCATCGGGTCAGCGGGTCGTAGTGGTTCGGCTCGCGCGTGATGTTGCGGTAGGGCACAAGATCGTTCAGGCGGACTTGGGCGTCGTTCGCGTCGCTACCGGCTCCACAGTGCCGGTAATTCCTGAACGTCAGCTGGGTGAGGTGGTCGGGCGGCGTGCCGCCGTGGGCCTGCGGAAGGGGACGCTGCTGGCGGCGTCGCAGCTCGCGACGCAGCAGAGTCCGCCCCCTGGGCAGACGCTGGTGCCGGTTCCGCTGAAGGCCAGCGCGATGCCGCCGGGGCTGGCTCCAGGCTGGCGCGTCCGCGTGGTGTTCACGCCCAGCGGTCAGGAGCAAGGCGCCGGTGGCGGTCCGAGGACGGGTCAACAACAGGCCGTCGTGGCTAGGGACGTCTCAGGCGTGGTCGATCAGGTGGAGGGCCCAGACGCAGAGGGGGCGATGACGGTGGCGCTGCTGGTGGCCGATGCCGACAGCAGCCGAGTGGCGCGGCAGGCGGCGGCCGGGCTGGTCGTGCTCGTGGTGACCGAAAGGCGGGGCTGAGGCGATGGCGCTGCACTGCCTGATCTCCCCGGGCGGGTCCCCGGGGGTGTCGACGACCGCGCTCGGGCTGGCGTTGGCGTGGCCGGGCCGAGTTCTGCTGGCCGAGTGCGACCCGATGGGGCGCCGGGTGCTGCCAGGGTTCATGGCCGACCGGATGCGTGCGTCTGCCGGACCGGGGCTGCTCGGGCTCGCGATGGCCGCCGAGGCCGATCCTCAGGGCCCGGTCGCGCTGGAGGAGTACGTGGTGCCGATCCCAGACGACGGGCATGCGGGGTTGCTGCATGGTGTCCGCGATCCCCGTCATGGGGTGCGGCTGGGGCCGGTCTGGCCGCGGCTGACTGAAGCGCTGCTGGCCAGGGACGGTGACGTGATCGTCGACCTGGGCCGGGTCGGCGGCAGCGATACTCCGACCGAGTTGCTGAAGGCAGCCGATGCGGTGGTGATGGTCCTCAAGCCCACTGTGACGCAAGTCGATGCCGCCGCGGCTCGGTTGGATGCGCTCATTGAGTTGGTGGGCGAGCAGGCGGCCATCAGACTGTGCTTGATCGCCGATGGGGCTTACGGCGCTGCAGACGTCGAGCGGGTGCTGGGATTCCCGGTTCTTGCCGAGTTGCCGTGTTCGCCGACGGACGCCCGTGTCCTGTCGGACGGTGCGCGTCCCCGGCTGACCTTCAGGACCTCACTGCTGGTTCGGTCGCTGAGCGTGCTCGGGCACCGCCTCCGGGCGACCGTCGCCGGGCCGGGAACCACGGCCACCTCCCTTGATGGAGCAAGGCGGTCAGCGCCGCCACTGGCGGCTTCGGGCGTTCGCCGATGACCGTATCCGGATGGGCCAACACAACGCCGGGGTTCTTCGGCTCTGCTCCCCGCCCACAGGCGGCATCGAACACTCTCACATCTGCCAGTGAGACGAACATCTGGGCGGCAGTGCGTGAGATATCTGCACAGCTGGTCGACGCGTTGGCCGACGGAGTGGACCGTGTGCGGGCGCGGCAGCTGATCCAAGCGCAGGTGCAGGCATGGGCGCACGACCAGATGGCGGCCGGCCGCCTGAGCTCGGCGTTGGAGCAGCAACGGGTGGCGCAGTTGGTGTTCGACCGCCGGTTCGGGCTAGGAGCTCTTCACCCTTTCCTGGAACGCTCCGACGTGGAGAACATCGTTGTCAACGGCTGTCGCCAGACGTGGATCAGCTACACCAACGGCACCAAGGAGCCGGGTCCGCCGGTCGCCGAGACCGACGACGATCTGATCGAGTGGGTCCAGTTGCTGGCGCGGCGCGGTAACAGCGGCCGGGAGTTCTCCCACGCGTCTCCCTTGCTGGACGTCGCGCTGGCCGACGGAGTCCGGCTTGCGGTGGTGGGCTGGGTATCGCGGCATCCGCATCTGGCGATCCGGGTCCATCGACTCGTCGACATCGGCCTGCGGCAGCTCACCGAACTGGGCACCCTCACCGCGCCGCTGGAGGCATTCCTGCGAGCGGCGGTCTCCGCGCACCGCAACATCATCGTGTGCGGGGAGGTCAACACCGGCAAGACCACGCTCGTGCGCGCCCTGGCCGGAGAGATCTCGCCCGAAGAGCGGATCATCACCCTGGAAAGCGACTACGAGTTGTTCCTGGACGATCCCCGCCTGGCACACCGCCACCCGGACGTGGTCGCGCTCGAAGCACGTCAGGCCAACTCCGAAGGCGCCGGCGAGGTCCGGCTGCAGGACCTGGTTCCGGCGTGCCTGCGTCTCAACCCCGACCGTGTCATCGTCGGTGAGGCCCGTCACGGCGAACTCGCACCGATGCTGGAGGTGATGTACTCCGGGGCGCGCGGCTCGATGTGCACGCTGCACGTCCATCGTCCCGAGCACGTCTTCAGCCGCGTCGTACAACTCGGCCGCCGCGCCGACCTCGGCCTCGGAGCCGACGACGTGCACATGATGTTCGGGCTGGCCGAGCCGCTCGTCGTGTATCTGCGGCGCGACCAGGCCACCAACGCCCGGTACGTGTCGCAGGTGATGGAGGTCGGCCCGCCTGCGGACTCAGCGGAGCCGACCCGCAACTTCATCTTCGGTCCAGGTCCTGACGGACGCGCCGCACCGGGCGGCGGACACATCAGCCCAGCCCTGCTGGAGGAGCTCATCGAGCACGGCTTCGATCCCGCGGTCCTCGATGGGGGCTGGCCGTGATGGGCTGGCTGGCCGCCTTCGCCGGCGTGTGCACCGCCGGGGCCGTGCTGCTCATCGCCGTCGGTGTTGCCGGTGTCGTTCCTGGGACATCGGAGGGGCGTCCGCCGTCCCGGATTCAGACCATTTTGCGGTCTCCGGCATGGCCCGGTCGCCGTAATCAGCTGCTCGCCGGTGCCGTGTCCGGCCTGGCGGTCCTGCTCCTGTCGGAATGGCCGGTCGCGGCGCTGGCAGCCGGAGCCGGCGTGTACGCGCTGCCGCCGATGCTGTCCGGACGAGCACCACAGCGGCGGATCGCACGGCTGGAGGCGCTGGCTCAGTGGTCGCGGCGGCTCGCCGAGATGATCGGTGCCAGCCGCGGCCTGGAACAGGCCCTGGCCGACAGCGCCCGTATCGCGCCCGCGCCGATCCTCGGACCGGTCGAAATCTTGTCCGGGCGGCTGAACAGCCACGCCAGTACCGAGCACGCACTGCGGGCGTTCGCCGACGAGTTGGACGACCCGATCGGCGACCTGATCGCCTGCTCGCTTCTCCTGTCCGCGCGGCGCCGTGGGCCCGGCACCCGCGAGGCGTTGAGCCTGCTGGCCGACGCGGTCGAGCACGAGGTGATCGTCCGTCGGGACGTAGAGGCCGAGCGGGCGGGGTTGCGCACCACGCTGATCGTGATCGTGTCGTCCGTCGGCGTGCTCAGTGTGCTCTTCGCATCGTCGGACACACTTGCAGGCCCCTACGACACCGCTCTCGGTCAGAGTGTGCTGGCCGTTGTCGCCGGGATCTACGCGGCAGGGCTGTGGTGGATGCGGCGCCTGGCCGTGCTGTCCACCGGCACCCGTTTCCTGCACATCACCTGCCCCGCACCCAAACAAGAGGTGAGCCGGTGACCGTCCTTGCCGTGTTCGCCGGATGCCTGGCCGCCGCCGGAGTCATCGTGCTCGTCCGTGAGTTCCGGCCCGCGCCGCCACGTCTGGATGCCGCTCTGGCCCGCGTCCAACCCGTGCCGTTTCAGCCCGCCTCGGTGCACGCTGGCGGCTCGACGGCCACTGACCGGGTCGGGCGGTGGCTGGTCGAACGCGTCGCGCGTCCAGCTGGGATGCTCGCTGTGCCTCGTGCCGACCTGGCGCTGCTGGACCGTTCAGGCGAACGCTTCATGGTCGACAAGCTGGCCTTGTTCCTCACCGGCCTCGCAACCCCATCCGTGCTGACCGGCCTCGTCAACGCGGCGGGCGGCGGCTTGCCGTGGGCCTTTCCGCTCGTGATGGGCCTTGTCCTGGCGGCGGTGCTGTCGCTGGTCCCGGACTGGAACGTGCGTTCCCTGGCCCGACAGCGGCGCCGGGACTTCCGCTACGCCTTCACCTCCTACCTGCAACTGGTCGTCCTGGAACGCCAAGCCGGCGCCGCGCTCAACGCCGCCCTGGAGAACCCCGCGAAGATCGCCGACGGGTGGCCGTTTCAGCGCATCGACCAGATGCTGACCCGCGCCCGGCACGGCCAGCAACAGCCGTGGCGCGCACTCGCCCAGCTCGGCGCCGACATCGATGTCCGGGATCTGACCGACCTTGCCCACACCGCGGAGATCGCCGGTGGCGAGGGCGCCAAAATTCACGACGTGCTGATCGCCAAGATCACCTCGATGCGGCACGAGGCGTCCGCTGCCGCACGCGCCGAAGCCAATGGCCGCACTACCGCCATGTGGGTGCCGACCTCTCTGCTGATGCTCGGCTTCGTGATCCTGATCGGCTTCCCGTTCTTCTCCAAGCTCCTGGCATCCGGCTAACGCCGACATCGCATCACCGACTCGGGGGACCATGAACACGCTCTATACCGCTGCAACACGCATGACGATCGCCTTTCTCAACCGCTGCGCAGACCTTGACGTCCGGCGCGACCGGGGATCGGGCGTGGTGGAGACCATCATCATCGTGGCCGGATTCGCCGGCCTGGCCTTCACCGTCTACCTTGCCGTCGCCGGAAAGGTGAACGGTTGGATCAGCAAGATCCCCGGCTCCAGCGGCCCATGACCCGGCGCAACCCGATCAAGGAGCTTGGAGGGGACACAGGGTCGGCGACCGTCACGGCCGCGATCGTCTTCCCCGCCGTCGGTGTGCTGTTCCTGGGGCTGCTGCAGGCGGTCATGGTCTCGGTCGCCCGTGACGTGGCGCTGGCATCCGCCGAAGAAGGACTACGCGCGGCCCGCGCCCGGCATGGCACCGCCGCCGACGGCCGCTCCGCCGCCATCTCCTTCGCCCGCGCCGAACCCGTCCTGCGTTCACCGGACGTGACCGTGTCCGGAGACACGACCATCACCGTCCAAGTGTCCGGAAGCGCCCCTTCCTTCCTGCCAGGCATCGACATCGCCATCAGCCGCACAGCACGCGGCGCAAGGGAACGCTTCACCACCGAGCAGCCATGACGAACCGCTTTTCGCGCAGGACGCCGCTGCGCACCGAGGACGCGGGGAACGCAGCCGTAGAGGTGGCGATCCTCGCCCCGTTGTTCATCACGTTCCTGGCCGGGCTGCTGCTGGTGATGCGCGTGCAGCACGGCAGCGCCGTCGTCGCCCAGGCCGCCGCCGACGCGGCCCGCCACGCCTCCATCGCACGCACCGCCACCCGAGCCCGCGCGGACGCAACAGCCAGCGCCATGGCGACGCTCAGCGGCCGGGGACTGCATTGCCGTCCGACCGTCCAGCTCGATCTATCCGGCTTCCGCCGCCCGGTGGGCCAGGCCGGGACGGTATCGGCGCGGGTCACCTGCGTCATTCGGCTCGCCGACGTAGCGCTGCCGCGCATGCCCGGCTCACGCACCGTGACCAAGACTCACCGGTCCCCTGTCGATCCCTACCGGGGAAAGACTCGGTGACCGCTTTGGCCCCATGGATTAGGTGGCACCGACAGCGACTCGGCGATGCCGGCAGTGTGAGCATCTTCGCCGTCATCCTCACCCTCGTCGTGGTGGTGTTCTTCGGCGCCGTCGTCGATTTCGAGCAGAAACTCGAAGCCCGTCAGGACGCCAACACCGTCGCTCAAGAGGCCGCCCGCGCCGGCGCCGGACGTGTCGATCTCAACCGCGCCTACTCCGACGGTGAGTTCACCGTCGACCGCCATGCCGCGATCGCCGCCGCGCGCGACCACCTGCGGGCGAGCGGCTACACCGGCACAGTGACCGCATCCGGAGCACGCGCCATCCGCGTCCACGTCACCATCACCCGGCCCGCGCTGTTCCTGCCCGTCATCGGCATCAGCCACCTGCGCGCCGACGGCACCGCGACCGCGAATCTGACCACCGGAGTGCGAGGACCCACCCAGCCATGACCTACGCCCGACGCACCCGCGCGATCGAGATCCTGCGCGGACTCGGCGCCCTAGCGGTCTTCGCCGTCCTGCTGGTAGGAGTCCCGACCGGGCTTTACGCCGTGGCCGGCCCTCCCATCCCCGCGCACGTTCCTACGTGGGAGCAGATCACCGCCACACTGCTGCGCCCCGACACCGACAACCGACTTTTCCTGTCCGCGGTCCGGCTGCTCGGTTGGACGGCTTGGACGCTGTTCGCCACCGCCACCTGCACCGAAACCGTCTGTTACCTGGCCGGACGTACGACTCCTTCCCTGCCGCGTCCCGTCCGCCCCCTGCAACTACTGGCTCGGGACCTGGTAGCGACCGCCACCCTCGTCTTCGGCACTGCCACAGCCCTGTCCGCACCGGCATCGGCCACCGCTCACGCCAGCACAGACACACCTTCAGCGCACGAGCCCAGCGCCTCCCCCTCCCAAGGCGGGGAGTGGGAACCCCTGCTCAGCGACGCCGCACCCCAGACACCGAAGCCCGACCAGCAGCCATGGCGGACCCGGATCATCCATCGCGGCGACACCCTGTGGGACCTTGCCCGCCGGGCCTACGGTTCGGGCGACCGTTATCTCGAGATTTTCAAGGCCAGCCGCGCCGTCGACCAGCCCGACGGAATACCGGCACTCACCGACCCCGACAACATCCACCCCGGCCAGCGCGTCAAGATTCCCCGAGTCCGGAAGAAGACGGATTCTCCTCCATCAGCCCGTATACCCGGCTCCGCGGATACCGGCGGTCTCTCCAAGTCCCAGCAGCCTCAAGAAGGCAGCCAGATGCCGCGCGCTCCACACACCGGATCCGGTGCCACGGCGGACAGGCCGTCGCGGGTTCCAAGCCCGGTCGTCGCGCCACCTGCGGAAAACTCACCCGCCGCACCGCCTCAACCCACGCTGCGGAGCGTGGAGGAGGATCGCCCATCGTCAGCCATCACCCTGCCGTCCGGCTCCTACATCGGCTTCGGCCTCGCCGCCGCGCTCAGCACCGCCGTCGCCGCCACTCGCCTGCACCGCCGCCGCAGGCGCCGTCTCTCCGACACCGCGGACGTCCCCGCTGGTCCACTGGCCCCTCCGGAACCGGTCGCCAAGGCCCGCAAAGCCCACTTGGATCGTGCTTACGCCGACCACGACGCCTCGATACCGTCCGACGCCGACCTGGTCATCCAAGACCGCACCGATGCGCCAGCCGACCACATCACCCTGGGCACCCGCGACCGCACAACAGTCGCCCTCCCGCTGCCCGGGTTGAACCTGGGACTGACTGGCAGCAACGCACGGAGCGTCGCTCGCGCGGCCACCACCGACCTCCTCGCCAAGGCTCACCGCGACCGCGCGGAAGTCCTCATCCCCCGGTCCGACGCCGAGATCCTCTACCCCGATACCGCTCTCGCTGACGTCCCAGGGCTCACCATCACCACGACGTCGGAGGCCGCCATCACCCAACTCGAGGTCGAAGTTCTTCGCCGCGCCCGGCTTCTGGAAGCCGCCAATGAAACCGACCTGGCCGCCATACGTGTCACCGACCCGGCCGAGCCCCTCCCCAACCTCCTGCTGGTCGCCACCATCCCCGAAACAACGGCAACCACCGTTCACGCCATCACCCAACTCGGTCGCCGCTACGGAATCGGCGCGTTGGCCCTCGGTCCCTGCCCGGCAGGAACCACCGTGCACCTCTCGGACGACGTCACCGTCGTCCAAGCCGACGGCCCTCACGCCGACAACCTCACCGGAGCGGCTCTGTTCCACCTGACCGCCGACGACGCCAACGCCATGCTCCACACCCTCTGCACCGCAACAGGTGCTTCCCCATCAACCCCACAACCCAGTAC
>NZ_SMJW01000017.1 GCF_004348335.1 Actinomadura bangladeshensis
GGGGTGGACGGGCGGTGGTGCTTGCCGCGCTTGCGGACGCGGATGGGCGGCGAGGTGGGGGCCTTCGCGGCGGCGGCGCGGCCGGCGGCGAGGGCGACGGTGCCGCAGAGGATGAAGGCGAGGATGCCGCCGAGGACGACGTCCTGGGCGGGGAGCTGCTCGGCGGCGCCGTTGTGCTCGGCCTCGTGGGTGTGCGTGGCCGTGGCGGGACCGCCGACCTTGTCGACGGTGGTGGCGGGGGCGGCGTGCTTGGGGGTGTACTTGGCCTCGACCTTGACCTTGGACGGGTACCCGTAGCCCACGACGGTGCCGGTGTCGCGGGTCTTGCGCATGAGCTTGTAGCCGTCGGCGTTGCCCTCAATGGTGTGGAGGGTGTGCCCGTCGACCTTCTCGACGATGCCGACGTGGTCGATCTGGTCCATGTCGCCGGACCCGTTCCAGTCGTAGAAGACGATGGCTCCGGGTTCGGGGTCGTGGCCCCAGGCGTCGTGCTTCTTGAACCACTTGGCGTGCTCGACGGTGGAGGCGAACTGCCCGGCCTGATCGGTCACGTCCGCCTTGTTGGCGGCCCACGCGAGGAACATGTCGCACCAGGGCGCGGTGGAGAAGTACTCGTCGTGGTCACCGTCGACGTTCTTGCGGTACCACTCGCCGAACTTGGTGTAGCCGTCGCCCTTCTCGGTGTAGCCGAGTTCCGTCTTGGCGATGTCGAGCAGCTTGCTGCCGATCGGGTCCATCTCGCTCCCTGCGCCTCGCTCGTCCGGGCAGGGGTGCGCCCGACCGGGGGAGGAACGTGCCCCGTTCCAATGGTCACGTTCCGATCTCGACGGAATGTAGTCCAGGTAAACCGCAGGCGGCAAGCGGTTCCGAGTAAACGGTCAAAACGGACTACTCAGTAGTAGCCACGCGGGAGGACGGTGACCGGACACGGCGCCGCCCGCAGCACCTTGAGGGCCACCTCGCCCAGGAACACGCGGTGGGCGGCGGCGTCCTCGCTGGACGCGCAGACGAGGAGCTCGCCCTCGGGCCAGTCCACGTCGTCCAGGGCGTCGGCGACGTCGTCGCCCTCGGCGAGCTCCGCGGAGACCTCCTCGGGGAGCAGGTCGGCGGAGTCCAGGGCGAGCCGGATGGCGAGCGCGAGGTCGTCGCGGAGGGGGTCGCCGGCCACGTCCCCGACGGCCAGCGTGACCAGCCGCAGCGGGACCTCCAGCCGCTCGGCGGCCTGGGCGGCGCGGATGACGGCCTCGTCGCACTGGGGCCGCCGGACGTACATGACCGTGATCCGGCCCAGCTCGTCCGGCGGGGCGTACTCGGACGGGGCGAGCATCACGGCCTCGGTCGCCGAGTGCAGCAGGTGGTCGGCGGCGGCGCCGACGCCGATGCGGCCGCGGGCGCCGCCCTCGGGGGAGCCGACGACGATCAGGTCGGCGCCGATCCGGCTGGCGAGCACGGTGAGCCCGCGTCCGACGCTGCGCCCCTCCTGGACGAGCAGGTCGGCGGGCTGCTCGTCCAGCAGGTCGGCGAGCTGGTCCAGCGCGGCGCGCGCCTCGCCGGCGGCGGCCGGCAGGTCCGGCGGGTGGACGGTCGCCACGCTCAGCCGCCCGCCGGTCAGCGCGACGATGGAGCGCGCGAGGTCGAGCGCCTCGCGGCCGCCGGCGTCGGGGACGTATCCGGCGAGGACGTGTTCACCGATCATGTCTCCGAGCATTCCCCCGCGGGGGCCCCTCAGACCAGATGGACTTCGAGGTGGTCTTCCCCGCGGCCGTGACCGGCTAGACCGCCGTGCGGGCGAGCCAGTGATCCAGCAGGGACGCGTCGCCCGTCACCTTCACGCCGGGCGCGTCGGCCGGGGCGAGCCGCCGGGCGAAGACCAGCAGCAGGTCCCGGACGGGCCCGTCGACGGTCATGTCCGCGTCCCGGACCCCGTGCTCCCAGACCGGCCCCTCGGGCGTGCGGGTGATCAGCCAGCCTTCCAGGGACGCCTCGGCCGGACGCAGGCACAGCGTCTCGCCGTTCCCGCGCAGTTCGGCCAGCTCGGGCTTGTACGCCGCCGCCGTCACCGCCGTGAGCAGGCCGAGGAACTCGGTGATCGCGTCACCGGCGAGGTCGGGCGCCACCGCGAACGGCGTCCCGGTGGCGAGCGCCGCGTCGGCGTGGTGGACGGCGGTCTCGTTCGCCATCCGGCGCACCCACATTGCGGTCGGCCACGTCCCGAGGAGCGGGTGCTCGACCGACCCGTCCGGGTTCGCCTCGAACGCCTCGATCAGCTCGTCCGCGCCGTCGAGCAGCCAGCCGGACCAGTCGGCGGGGGAGTCCGGCGGCGTGCGGGGCAGCTCGTCCAGCACGTCGGTGCCGCCCGTCCGCACCAGATGGGTCGCCCACCGGTGCGCCTGGCCGACGTGCCCGACCAGCTCCCGCAGCGTCCAGTCCGGGCACGTCGGCACCCGCGTCAGCGCGTCGGCCCCCGAGGCGGCGTCGGCGAGCCCGCGGGCGTGCTCGCGCAGGCCCTCCTGCGTCCGTCCGGCGTCCAGCACGATCGTCTCCTTCTTCTCGGTCCGCTGTCGTGCCCGTAAGGTAGGAGCTCCAGTCGGCTGGAGGTTCAACCGGGTGTGACGGACGACACTTCCCTTGTGGACACCTCGCTCGGGATCGGCGACCTGGCCGCGCTGACCGGCGTGTCCGTGCGCACGATCCGCTTCTACTGCGACGAGGGCGTCCTCGAGCCGGGGCGCAGTGCCGGCGGCCACCGGCGGTTCGACCGCTCGGCCGTTGACCGGCTCGTCCTCGTCCGGCGGCTGCGCGCCCTCGGGCTCGGCCTGCCCGCCATCGCGGCCGTCCTCACCGGGGAGCGCTCGCTGGCCGAGGCCGTCGCCGCCGAACGCCGTGCCGCCGACGCCGAGCTGGCCGCCCTCGCCTGGCGCCGCGCCTCGCTCCGCGCGGTCGAGGACGCGGACCCGGCCGACCGCGCCGCCCGCCTCGACCTGCTCGCCGCCGTGCAGGACGGCCCGGCCGCGCGGGACGTCATGCTGGAGTTCTGGCGCCGCCGCGTCCTCGTCCCGCTGCCGGACGGGGCGATGCGGGCGTTCCTGGAGATGAGCGTCCCCGAGCCGCCGGCCGATCCGACGCCGGAGCAGGTCGTCGCCTACGCCGGGATGGTCGCGGTGGCGGCCGACCGGCCGCTCCTGCGCGAGCTGCGCGCCCTCGGCCGGGTGAACGCCGACCGGGTGCGGGACGAGCCGACGCTGATCGCCGGGCTCGGCGAGGCCGGGGCGCTGGCCGCGCCGCTGGTGATCGCGGGCCGGGAGCCGGGCCCCGGACCGGCCCTCGACCGCTTCGTCGCGGCCCACGCGGAGGGCCGGGACGAACGCGACACCCCGCGCTTCCGGCGCGCCCTGCTGCCGGCGGTCGCCATGGAGCAGGACCCGCGCCTCCGCCGCTACTGGACGCTGTTCGGCCAGGTCACCGGTGAGCCCGCGCCCGCCGGGACGCTCAACACCTGGCTGGTCGACGCGCTCGAACGGGATGTCCGGGACGCCGCCTGACACGTCAGGAATACGCTCTCGCCCCCCGCGGTTCCCGTAAGATGATTGAACGTTCTACTATTTCGGAGGCCGCCATGCAGTTCGGGATCTTCTCGGTCGGCGACGTCACTCCCGACCCCACCGACGGCCGCGTCCCCACCGAGGCCGAGCGGATCAAGGCGATGGTGACGATCGCGCTCAAGGCCGAGGAGGCCGGGCTGGACGTCTTCGCCACCGGCGAGCACCACAACCCGCCGTTCGTGCCGTCCTCGCCGACCACGATGCTCGGCTACATCGCGGCCCGCACCGAGCGGCTCATCCTGTCCACCGCGACCACGCTGATCACCACCAACGACCCGGTGAAGATCGCCGAGGACTTCGCGATGCTCCAGCACCTGGCCGACGGCCGGGTGGACCTGATGATGGGGCGCGGCAACACCGGGCCCGTCTACCCGTGGTTCGGCAAGGACATCCGCGACGGCATCCCGCTCGCCATCGAGAACTACCACCTCCTGCACCGGCTCTGGCGCGAGGACGTCGTCGACTGGGAGGGCAGGTTCCGCACCCCGCTGCAGTCGTTCACCTCGACGCCGCGCCCGCTGGACGGCGTCCCGCCGTTCGTGTGGCACGGCTCGATCCGCAGCCCGGAGATCGCCGAGCAGGCCGCCTACTACGGCGACGGCTTCTTCGCCAACCACATCTTCTGGCCCAAGGAGCACTTCCAGCGCCTCATCGCCCTGTACCGGCAGCGTTTCGAGCACTACGGGCACGGCTCCGCCGACCAGGCGATCGTCGGGCTCGGCGGGCAGGTGTTCATGCGCAAGAACTCCCAGGACGCCGTCCGCGAGTTCCGCCCGTACTTCGACAACGCCCCCGTCTACGGGCACGGGCCGTCGCTGGAGGAGTTCACCGCCGAGACGCCGCTCACGGTCGGCAGCCCGCAGCAGGTCATCGAGAAGACCCTCTCGTTCCGCGACCACTTCGGCGACTACCAGCGCCAGCTGTTCCTGATGGACCACGCGGGGCTGCCGCTGAAGACCGTCCTGGAGCAGATCGACATGCTCGGCGAGGAGGTCGTCCCGGTGCTGCGCAAGGAGTTCGAGGCGCTGCGTCCGGCGCACGTCCCGGCGACCGCGCCGACCCACGCGTCCCGCATCGCGAGCCTTGCGAACACGGGGGAGGTCCGATGAGCACGCTCGCCGTCATCTCCGCCGGTCTCGGGCAGCCGTCGTCCACCCGGCTGCTCGCCGACCGGCTGGCCGCGGCCGCCTCGGAGGCCCTCCGCTCGGACGTCGCCGTCGAGACGATCGAACTGCGCGACCACGCGCACGCGATGGTCGACGCGACGCTGACCGGCTTCCCGTCCGGGCCGTTCCGCGCCGCCGTCGAGACCGTGACGAACGCCGACGGCCTCATCGCCGTGACGCCCATCTTCAACGCCTCCTACAACGGCCTGTTCAAGACGTTCTTCGACGTCCTCGACCGCGACTCGCTGGAGGGCAGGCCCGTCCTGCTCGGCGCGACCGGCGGCACCGCCCGCCACTCGCTGGCGATCGACTACGCGCTGCGCCCCCTGTTCGCCTACCTGCGCACGACGGTCGCCCCGACCGCCGTGTACGCCGCGTCCGAGGACTGGGGGAGCGGTGAGAGCGCCCTGCCCGACCGCATCGCCCGGGCGGGGGCCGAACTCGCCGCGCTCATGGAGGCCCGCCCCGCGACGGCGAAGGACGACCCGTACGAGGACCCCGTCCCCTTCGAGCAGCTCCTCGCCGGCCGCTGAAACGCTACTTAAGACTTGGCTTATATAAGTCGAGCCTGTAGCTTGGGGTCGTGCACGCGTTCGATGTTCTGGGCGACCCGGTGCGGCGCCGGATTCTGGAGCTGCTCGCCGAGGGCGAGCGGTCGTCCGGCGAGGTCACGGCGGTCGTCCGGGAGGAGTTCGGAATCTCCCAGCCCGCGGTATCACAGCATCTGAAGGTGCTGCGCGACAGCGGGTTCGCGGTGGTGCGGGCGGAGGGGACGCGGCGGCTCTACGCCGTCGACTCCACGCCCCTGCGAGAGGTCGACGCCTGGCTCGACCGCTTCCGCCGGTTCTGGACGCCGCATCTCGACGCCCTGGCGACCGAGATCGCCCGGGGCAAGCGGGCACGCCGCCACGACCCAGGGAGCGCGAAATGATCGAAGTCACGGGGCAGATCAACGCGGTACGCCGCAAGGTCGGCGAGCGGGTGCTGGAGGCCGGCACCGCGCGGACGTCGACGATCAGCCAGGTCTACGACACCGGCGTCGAGGACCTGTGGGACGCCGTCACCAACCCCGAGCGGGTTCCCCGCTGGTTCCTGCCGGTCTCCGGTGACCTCCGGCTCGGCGGCCGCTACCAGCTCGAGGGCAACGCCGGCGGGACGATCGAGACCTGCGACCCGCCCAAGGGCTACTCCGCGACCTGGGAGTACGGCGGGCAGACGTCCTGGATCGAGGTCCGGCTGACCCCCGAGCCGGACGGCCGGGCGCGCCTCGAACTGGAGCACATCGCCCACGTCGACGACGCCATGTGGGACCAGTTCGGCCCCGGCGCCGTCGGCATCGGCTGGGACATGGGCCTGCTCGGCCTCGCCCTGCACATTGCGACGGGCGAGAGCGCCCCGGAGCAGGTCGGCCCCGACTGGTCCACGACCGACGAGGGCAAGGAGTTCAGCCGGCAGAGCGGCGAGGCCTGGTTCGCCGCCCACGTCGCCGCCGGCGCCGACGAGGCCGCGGCCCGCGCCTCCGCGGACCGCACCATCGCCGCCTACACCGGAGAGATGGAATGATCTCCGAATTGTGACGCTGCTCGATGGCCTGGACGAGATCGACTGGACGGCGCTCGGGCACGCCTACGGCGAGGCGGGAGATGTACCCGGCCTCCTGCGCGGCATCGCTCAGGGCCTCGACCCGGAGAACGCGCTCGACGACCTGGAAGGCAAGATCTACCACCAGGGCGGGATGGTCTTCTCGGCCGCCCGCGCCGCACTTCCGTACCTGGTCGCGCTGGCGGGCGACCCCGCCGTGCCGGTACGTCCCGGCCTGCTGGAGCTGATCGGCCTGCTCGTCGGCGAGGCGAACACCGTGTCCCGGTCCTGGGTGGACGACGGCTGGCCGGACGCCTGGGCCGCGGCCCTGCCCCGGGTCCTGTCGCTGCTGGACGATCCGGACGTCGCGGTGCGGCGGGTGCTGGCGAGCACGCTGTCCGACGCACGCGCCGACGCCGACGCCGTCGTCCCCGCGCTGCGGTCGCGATGGGACGCCGAGGACGACGGCGCGGTACGGCTCGGGATCATCATCGCGACCGGTGAACTCGCCGGAGGCTGCACCGCCGGCGTCCTGCCCGAGGCGCTTGTCTGGCTGCGCGACCTCCGCCGCCACGATGACGCCCAGATCAGGATGGCCGCCGAGCTGGCGCTCGCGAAGGCCGTCCGCACGCAGCGCCCCGAACTCGGGACGCTCGTCGCGGCCGTGCGCGGCGACATCAGCGTCTGGCGGGACACGCCATGGGTCGGGGACATGCCCGCCGACCTGCGGGAGTTCTACGGCGGCCGGGCCGCTCGCCTGCTCGGCTGGCTCGGCCGCCGCCTGGAGGACGACACCGCCGCGCGCACCGAACTGGCCGCCGCGTTCCTCGGCAGCGGGGACGGCGACCGGCGGATCGGAGCCGTGCAGATCGCCGCGGACGTCCTGAGCGCGGCGCGCTCGCCCGTCGTGCGGCTCTTGCCGGGCCTCGTCCAGGGCTCGACCGACGGGTCGTCCGCCGTGCGCGCCTACGCGACCCACCTCCTCGCCGCGCTCGACGAGGGAGACGCCGACCTGCTCGCCGCCCGTCTGGACGACCATGCACCCCTGTCCCGGCACAGTGACGGCCGGATCGCCGACCTCGCCGCCTGGGGCCTGGCCCGCCGGAACGACCCCCGCTGCCTTCCGCGCCTTCTCGACCGCCTCGCCGGGGACCTGCGGTTCGGGGGTGACGGGTACGGGCCGTCCGGCCCTTTCACGACCATGCCGCCGACCATGCGCACCCTGCTGGGACCGCTGAGCGGGCACGCCGGTGCCCTGCTGCCCGCGATCCGCGCCCGCCTCGACGAACCGGACATCGCGCGCGGCCTGGTCGAGGCACTCGCGGAGTGGGGCCCGGCCGCATCAGCCGCCGTTCCGGAACTCGCCGCGCTCATCGGGACGGACGCGACGATCGAGGCCGCCCGCGCGCTCGCCGCCATCGGCCCCGCCGCAGCCGACGCGGCACCCGCCCTGGCCGGGGCGCCCGACTCGGGCAGCGCGTGGGTCGCGCGACAGGCGGACGTGGTCCTCCCGTGGGCGTTGTGGAAGGTGACCGGAGACCCGGCCCGTCTGCTGGCCGCCCTGGACGAGGCATTCGACGGGCGCTCCCGTGAGCCGTTGCGCCGTGCCGCCGATCTCGGACCGCTCGCCGCCGCCCACGCCGGCCGGCTGCGGGCGCTCCTCGACGTCCGGGACGACTGGACGAGGGTCGAGGCGGCGCATGCGTACCACCGCGTCACCGGGGACGCGGAGACCGCGTCGTCGGTCCTGGACCGGGAGTTGTACGCGGTGGCCGCGGGCGAGTACCTGCCGGTGCGGTGGACGGCCGTGCGCCACCTCGCGGAGATGAGGCCGGCCTTCCCGGGCGTGCGGCGGGCCGCGCAGGAGATCCTCTCGTCCGACCGGCGCCACCACTACGGCACCGGCTGGCGTGCTTTCACCGAGGACCGCGAACTGCGCGACCTGGCGTCCCAGATCTTGAGCGCATAGCGGATCCGGCGTCCGGCCACGCGGCGGCACCCGCGACCGGCATGATCGTCGAATGGCGGATGAACCGGACGAGTCACAAGACCGCGAACCCCTGTCCTGGCGGATGGGACGCTGGGCGGGCCCGGTCGCGATGGCCGTATCGGTCGCGGCGTCCATCACCGCGGTGCAGTTGCTGGTCGACGACCCCGTCCCGTCCGCGCCACACCATCAAGACGACCGGCCTCCACGTTTCGTCCTCACAGTGGGACGCATGGTGGGGCCGTCCGCGGACAATAGACCCGCGCCGTGGTTCGAGGTACGCGCTGTCGAACCCGAGGGACGGACACACCAGGTGGAGTCAGTCCCCCGGCCAACCCCGGACACCCCTGAGGCCCAGGCGATTCTGGCAGGCCCCGGTGGAACCTTCATCCTCACCGCCTCCCGGAAAAGCCCATGCGAGTCACGGTTCTACCGGTTCGGGCTCACCAGCGACGGCCACGTGGCGAACATGCGGCCGCTGCGATCGGGAACCGTTCCCGCCTTCGTCGCCGGTTTGGCCTTCAGCCCGGACGGCGATCGACTCGCCTACACAACGGCTCCCTGCCCAAGCGACGCCCGACCGACCGCGGTGCCGGGCGCCTCCGTGACCGTCCTGGACATCGACTCGGGCCACCGCCGCACCTGGACAACGGGTATCCCCTCCGTCATCGGCGAGATCGTCTGGGCCCAAGACAACCGCACGCTCGGCTATACCCTCAGCGAAATCTCCGACGTACCGCCAGGGCGAACGCATGTGCCCACCGGACGCGCGGTCCAGCAGGTCACCCTGCATGCGCTCGACACCGAAGCACGAGGCACCGGCCTCCGAGCGGGCCGCGTCCTGTTCCGCCGGCAAGCGGGCTCCGGAGACGTCACCAGCGCAGTGATGAACCCGGACGGCCGCACCGGCTACGGCATGATGAAGAAGAGAAACCCCCCGAGCACCGTCATCTTCTCCTTTACGGAGGGGGAACGGATGCGCGTCACCAACACCATCCCGCAAAAGCCGAACACCATTACGGCCATCGCCTTCACCCGTGGTGAGGACCCTCGATACGCCTGCCTGAACGGCCTCGACGCCTTCGGCAGAGTGATCGAAGGCGGATTCACAGAAGCCCCGCTCAGCCCCGGCTGCGAAATCGCCTACGCCTACTGACTTTCACCCGTCCGGCCGCCGATGGACGCATAAGAGCGCGGGGACGCCCGGCCTGGTGATCAGAGGGTGCCCATGGCGCGGGTGGCGGTGATCTCGATGACCACGCGGGCCGGGTTGGGGCGCGGGGGCTTGTAGCGGGCCGTGTAGCGGTGTTCGGCGTCGGCCACGGAGGCCGCGTCCGTCCTCAGGACGGCCCGGCCCTCGATGGTGGCCCAGCGGCGGCCGTCCACCTGGGTCACGGCGACCGGAAGGCCCGCCTCGCCGGCCTCGCGGACGTGGCGGGCCTTCGCCGAGCCGGACGAGGTGATCACGCGGACCGTGCCCGCGTCCAGGGTGGCCCCCACCGGGACGGCGTGCGGTGTGCCGTCCGGGCGGACGGTGACCAAGGTGCAGATGCGGCGTTCGCGGAAGAACGCGATGAGGCGCTCGTCGTCCAGGGCCAGCCGGTGTTTGCCGTTCACCGCTCGGATCCTAGACGGCCGCCGGTTCCGCGCCGGCGGCGGTGCCGGTCCGGCCGTGCGGGGGAGGGCGCACACGCCCGGAGGTGACGGATGCGAACCCTTTTTCGGGGTGGCGTCGAACGCCGGGTTTATGCTTAGTTAGCGTAGGAAACTATCCGACGGGGGGTGAGGTCGGCGTGCCGTCCAGGCATTATCCGTGGGTCGCGCTGAGCAACACGACGCTCGGCATGCTGCTGGCCACGGTCAACTCCTCGATCGTGATCATTTCGCTGCCGGCGATCTTCCGGGGCATCCAGCTGAATCCGCTGGAACCGGGCAATGTCAGCTACCTGCTGTGGATCCTGATGGGCTACATGCTCGTCTCCGCGGTGCTGGTGGTCACGCTCGGCCGGCTCGGGGACATGTTCGGGCGCGTCCGGATGTACAACGCCGGGTTCGCGGTGTTCACAGTCGGGACGCTCTTACTGGCGCTCGATCCGTTCCACGAGAGCGCCGGGGCGCTCTGGCTCATCGGCTGGCGGGTGTTCCAGGGGATCGGCGGCGCCATGCTGATGGCGAACTCCGCCGCGATCCTCACCGACGCGTTCCCGGCGCACCGGCGCGGCATGGCGATGGGCGTCAACCAGGTCGCGGGCATCGCCGGGACGTTCATCGGGCTCGTCGCGGGCGGGCTGCTCAGCGAGATCAACTGGCGGCTGGTGTTCTTCGCGTCCGCGCCGATCGGCATCGCCGGGACGGTCTGGGCCTACCGCAGCCTCATCGAGACCGCCAGGCGGGCGGTCGCCGCGAAGATCGACTGGCTGGGCAACGCGACGTTCGCGATCGGGCTGACCGCGCTGCTCGCCGCGATCACCTACGGCATCCAGCCCTACGGCGGGCACGACATGGGCTGGACGAACCCGTGGGTGCTCGGCGGCATCATCGGCGGCCTCGCGGTGCTCGTCCTGTTCTGCTGGATCGAGACCAGGGTGGAGCAGCCGATGTTCCACCTCTCGCTGTTCCGCATCCGGGCGTTCACCGCCGGGAACGCGGCCGGGCTGCTCGCCGCGATCTCCCGCGGCGGCATGCAGTTCATGCTGATCATCTGGCTGCAGGGCATCTGGCTGCCGCTGCACGGCTACGACTACGCGGACACGCCGCTGTGGGCCGGCATCTACCTGCTGCCGCTCACCGCCGGGTTCCTGGTCGCGGGGCCGCTGTCGGGGCACCTGTCCGACCGGCACGGCGCCCGCGCGTTCGCCTCCGGCGGACTGGTGCTGTCGGCGCTGGCGTTCGGCGGGCTGCTGGTGATCCCGACCGACTTCGGCTACCCGACGTTCGCGCTGCTGATCTTCCTGAACGGGGTCGGGTCCGGGCTGTTCGCCGCGCCCAACACCACCGCGATCATGAACTCGGTCCTGGCGGACAAGCGCGGCGTCGCGTCCGGCATGCGCGCCACGTTCGCCAACGCCGGGATGGTGCTGTCGATCGGCGTGTTCTTCTCGCTGATGATCGCGGGGCTGTCCAACACGCTGCCGAGGACGCTCACCCAGGGGTTGACGCAGCACGGCGTCCCGGCGGGGCCGGCCGCGCAGGTCGGCGAGCTGCCGCCGGTCGGCACGCTGTTCGCCGCGTTCCTCGGCTACAACCCGATCCAGAACCTGCTCGCACCGTTCCATGTGCTCGGGAGCCTCGCGCCGGACGACGTGACGACCCTCACCGGGCGCTCGTACTTCCCGCACCTGATCTCCGAGCCGTTCCACCACGGGCTCGTCATCGTGTTCAGCCTGGCCATCGCGATGTCGCTGGTCGCGGCGCTGGTCTCGCTGATGCGCGGACGCCGCTACGTGCACGACGACGACGTCCGCGGCGAGCCCGCGCTGCAGCGGGCCGGACGGGACGCCGCCTAGACCCCCGGGAGGGGAGCCCCCGGCCGCAACGCCCCAGATCACGGGGACGTTGCGGTCGGGGGCTTTTTCGCGCCCGCTGTTGACACTGTTCCGCAAACGTTTTCATAATCGTCGCCATGAGCGCAGACGGCACCCGGGCCTCGATCCGGGCGGTGGCGAGCCTGGCGGGGGTGTCCCCCTCGACGGTCTCGCGCGCGCTGAACTCCCCGGAGCTCGTGAACGCCGAGACCCGGCGGCGCGTGCTCGAATGCGCCGAGCGGCTCGGCTACCAGCCGAACCGCGCGGCGCAGTCGCTGGTCCTCGGGCGGACCCGCAACGTCGGGCTGATCGTCCCCGACATCGCCAACCCGTTCTTCGCCCCCTTCATCAAGGGCGTCGAGGCCTACTTCCGGGACACCGAGTTCGCGGTGTTCCTGGCCGACACCGACGAGGACACGGCGACGGAGGTCAGGCTGGCCGAGGCCATGGTCGAGCGGGTGGACGGGCTCATCCTGTGCGCCCCCCGCATGTCGGGGACGCGGCTGAGCGCCGTCGCCGCCAAGACCAGCGTGGTCCTCGCCTACCGGACCAGCCGGGCGGCCCCGTCGGTCCTGCTGGACTTCCAGCCCGGCCTGGACCAGGCGGTCGCGCACGTCCACGCGCTCGGCCACCGCAGGTGCGCGTACCTGTCCGGCCCGGCCAACTCGTGGTCGAACCGGCAGCGCCGCAAGTTCCTCGGCGCGGCCTGCGCCGAGCGCGGCATCGAACTGGTGGACCTCGGCCCGTACGAGCCGCGGTTCACCGGCGGGTACCGGGCCGCCGACGAGGTGGTCGCGGCGGGCGTCACCGCGGCGTTCGCCTACAACGACCTCGTCGGGCTCGGCGTGCTGTCGCGGCTCACCGAGCGCGGCGTGAACGTGCCCGGCGACCTCAGCATCGTCGGCTTCGACGACATCCCGATGGCGTCGATGACCAATCCGCCCCTGACCACGGTGGCGATGCCCGTGAACGCGCTGTCCCGGGCGGCCGCCGCCACCATGCACACGAGGCTCGACCCCGGGGTGCCCAAGGCGCCCCCTCTTCCCCCGGCCGCCGAGCTGGCGACCCGACTCCTCATCCGAGGCACCACCGGGCCCGTGTGAGCCCGGCCTTACCACGCGGGACCGCGCGTCCCGCCGGGAGGACCCACCCCATGAGAACTCCTCGATCAGCCCTCCTCACCCTCGCGACCGCCGCCGGACTGCTGCTGACCGCCTGCGGCGCGCCCAGCTCGGACGGCGGCGGCGCGTCCGAGCCGTCCGCCGCGGACGTCAAGCTGCCGTCCAAGCCGGTCACCCTCAACGTCATCGACGTCGCCGGGAACCTGCAGCTGACGCAGCAGATCTTCGAGAACTACAAGAAGGAGCACCCCAAGCTCGTCAGCAAGATCACCTACACGAAGGCCACCTCGCCCGAGCTGGCGGGCAAGGTCAAGGCCCAGCAGGACGCCGGGCAGCTCGACATCGACCTCGTGCTCACCGGCACCGACGGCCTGTCCGCCGGCCTGGAGCAGAACCTCTGGGTGGACCTCGTCGGCAAGTACTCCGACAAGCTGCCCGACCTGAAGACGCAGTACCTGGAGCCCGCGTCCAAGATGCAGGACCTCGCGCAGGGCAAGGGCGTCGTCGTGACGTACTACCCGTCCGGGCCGCTGCTGGAGTACAACCCGAAGAAGGTCTCGAACCCGCCGAAGACGGCCGAGGAGCTGCTCGCCTGGGCGAAGGCCCACCCGAACAAGCTGGAGTACGCGCGCCCGTCCAACTCCGGGCCCGGACGCACGTGGCTCATGGGCCTGCCCTACATCCTCAAGGACTCCGACCCCAAGGACCCGACGAACGGCTGGTCCAAGACCTGGCAGTACCTCAAGGACCTCGACAAGTACATCGAGTACTACCCGACCGGCACCACGCAGACGATGCAGGAGCTGGGTGAGGGCACGCGCGACATCATCCTCAGCACCACCGGCTGGGACATCAACCCCCGCGTCCTCGGCCAGGTGCCGAAGGACGTCAAGGTCCAGGCGCTCGAAGGCTTCACCTGGGTCACGGACGCGCACTACATGGTCGTCCCCAAGGGCGTCTCCGGTGAGAAGCTCGCCGTGCTGCTCGACATGATGAAGTACGCGCTCCAGCCCAAGCAGCAGGCCATCACCTACGACAAGGGCTACTTCTACCCCGGACCCGCCGTGAAGGGCGTGACCCTCGACATGGCGCCGGCCGAGAGCCGGCAGGCCATCAAGGAGTACGGCCGCGCCGAGTACGACAAGCTCATCGCCGACAACCCCAAGGCTCCGCCGCTGGACGCCAAGGCCCTCGTCACCGCGTTCGACCGCTGGGACCGCGAGATCGGCGGCCAGAAGGTCAAGAAGTCATGACCGTGGAGACCGCGGTGGAGAAGGAGGCGCGGGCCGGGTTCGCGGAGCTGCGGCTGGACGGCGTGACGCGGCGGTTCGGGAAGGCCACCGCGCTCAGCGGATTCGACCTGCGGATCCGGGGCGGCGAGTTCATCGCGCTGCTCGGGCCGTCCGGCTGCGGCAAGTCGACCGCGCTGAACTGCCTGGCAGGGCTGCTGCCGCTCTCGGACGGCGCCATCTGGCTGGACGAGGAGCGCATCGACACCCTGCCGCCGGAGAAGCGCGGGTTCGGGATGGTGTTCCAGAACTACGCGCTGTTCCCGCACCTGTCGGTCCGCAAGAACGTCGCGTTCGGGCTGTCGGTCCGCCGGACGGCCAAGAGCGAGATCGCCGCCCGGGTGGACGAGGCGCTGCGCACGGTCGAGCTGACCGAGCACGCCGGCAAGCTGCCCGGACAGCTGTCGGGCGGCCAGCAGCAGCGCGTCGCGATCGCCCGCGCGATCGTGCTGCGGCCGAAGCTCGTCCTGATGGACGAGCCGCTGTCGAACCTGGACGCCAAGCTGCGGGTGCAGATGCGCACGGAGATCCGCCGCATCCACCAGACGCTCGGCCTGACGACCGTGTACGTCACGCACGACCAGGAGGAGGCGCTCGCGCTCGCCGACCGCGTGGTGGTGCTGCGGTCCGGGCAGGTCGAGCAGATCGGGACGCCCGAGGAGGTCTACACCTACCCGGCCAGCACCTACATCGCCGGGTTCATGGGGTACCGCAACCTGCTGGAGCTGCCCGTCCTGTCGGTCGACGACGGCACGGTGACGCTCGGGGAGAAGGACGGCCTCACGCTCACCGGGGTCGGGCAGGACCCGATCGGCGGTGGCCGGGCGGTCGCCGCCGTCCGCCCCGAGGACTTCCGGGTCGCCGGGGACGCCGGCGCGCGGAACCGCGTGACCGTCCGCGTGGAGGTGTCGGAGTTCCACGGGCGGGAGGTCGCCGCCGAGGGGATCACCGACGACGGCCGCGTCGTCCACTTCAAGTCCCCGGAGCGGATCGCGCCGGGGGAGCGGGTGACGCTGACCGTCCAGCCCGAGCGCGTGCTCGTGTTCGGCGAGAGCGTGCGGGCCGCCGCCGAGGCGGCGGGCGAGACGGGGGCACCGGATGGCGGTTGAGGCTCCCCCGCGCCCGCAGGCCCCGGCGACCGCGCGCGGCGGCCTGCGGCACCGGCTCGCCGAACGCGGCGTCGACCGGGTGCTGCTCCTGCTGCTGCCGGCCGTGCTCATCATCGGGCTGCTGTTCCTCTACCCGATGATGTACGGGGTGGGCCTGTCGCTGCAGCCGAAGAACGGCGGCGGGCCGTTCGGCAACTACGCCGACTTCTTCAAGGACTCCTACCAGCGCAGCACCGTCTGGAAGACGCTGAAGCTCGCGCTGCCGGCGGCGCTGATCAACGTCGGGGCGTCGGTGCCGATCGCGTACAAGCTGCGCGGCCGGTTCCGGGGCCGGCGGGTGCTGACGGCGCTGCTGGTCCTGCCGGTGACGCTCGGCACGGTCCTGGTCGCCGACGGCCTGCTGCGCTACCTCGGCCCGAAGGGCTGGTTCAACCGGGTCCTGATCGACCTGAACCTGGTGGACGAGCCCGTCCGGCTGATCTACAACTACTGGGGCGTGCTGTTCTCGCTGCTCATCACCGGGTTCCCGTTCGCGTTCCTGCTGGTGCTGTCCTACATGTCGGGGATCGACCCGACGCTGGAGCGGGCCGCGGCCACGCTCGGCGCCGGACCCTGGCAGCGGATGCGGCGCATCGTGCTGCCGCTGCTGGCGCCCGGCCTCGCCACCACGTTCGTGCTCGCGTTCGTGCTGGCGTTCTCGGTGTTCCCGTCCGCGAACCTCGTCGGCGAACCGGCCGGGGAGACGCGGGTGATGGCGATCGCGGCGTACCAGGCGGCGTTCGAGAAGTACGACTACTCGATGGCCTCGACCATCGCCGTGCTGATGGGCGTGTTCGAACTGCTCGTCATCTCGGTGACGCTGCTGCTGCGCGGCCGCCTCTACACCGGGCCCGCGATGGGAGGTAAGGGATCATGACCACCGCCGTCTCGCGCCCGGCCGGGCTGCCGCGGCGCGGCCTGCCGAAGGGCCGGCCGAGCG
The DNA here is from genome assembly GCF_004348335.1 of Actinomadura bangladeshensis. Lineage (GTDB taxonomy): Bacteria > Actinomycetota > Actinomycetes > Streptosporangiales > Streptosporangiaceae > Spirillospora > Spirillospora bangladeshensis. The sequence continues at coordinate 16,359 of NZ_SMJW01000017.1, forward strand.
CCTGGCTCGTCTGGGCCTGCGTCGCGTTCTTCCTGGTCAACCTGTTCGCGCTGATCCTGTCCGTGGTCGTCAACTCGTTCGGGACGAAATGGTTCGCGGGCTGGCTGCCGCAGGGCTTCACCACGACCTGGTACTCCGACGCCTGGTCGGAGTTCGCGCTCGGCGAGGTCCTCACGGTCACGCTGGAGATCACCCTCATCGTCGTCGCGATGGCCCTGCTGATCGGCGTCCCGGCCGGGTACGCGCTGGCGCGGCGCGACTTCCCCGGCAAGCGCGTCGTGATGTTCCTGCTGCTGCTCCCGGTGCTGCTGCCGCCGATCACCTACGGGATCCCGCTCGCGACCGTCCTGTACAAGGTGCACCTGGCGGGGACGATGACGGGCGTCGTCGCGGCGAACCTCGTCCCGGCGCTGCCGTTCGTCATCCTCGTGATGACGCCGTTCGTGGAGCAGATCGACGCCAACGTGGAGTCGGCGGCGCGGATGTGCGGCGCCCGCACCCGCCAGGTGTTCACGCGGGTGCTGGTGCCGCTGCTGCTGCCCGGCATCCTCGCCGCCGGAATCCTGGTGCTGGTCCGCACCGTCGCCATGTTCGAGCTGACGTTCCTGGTGGCGGACGCCGACAGCCAGACCCTGATCGTCGCGCTGTACAGCGCGGCGTTCACCCCGGGCATCCGCGCGGCCCAGGCCATCGACGCGATGGCCGTGATCTACATGGCGCTGTCGGCGGTGCTGCTGATCGTCGCGCTGATGTTCGTCAACCCGACACAGATCGTCGCCCAGGTGAGGGAGGCTCCCGCCGAATGAGACCAGTGAACGCAGGCCGAGTGTTCGTGAGCACGTCTTTCGTGTGCGCGTCTTACGCGGGCACGTCGTTCGTGAGCACGGTCAAATGAGCGCCGTCACGTTCGACTGCACGGGGGAGCGGGTGCTGGTGACCGGCGCCGCGGGGCTGATCGGCCGCGCGCTGGTGCACCGCTTCGCGGACGCGGGCGCCGACGTGCTCGCCGTGGACGTCGACGCCGACGGGCTCAAGGTCTTCGACGCCGCCCCGCGGGTCGCCACGATGGCCGGCGACCTGGCCCTGGAGGAGGTGGCCGACGCCGTCTTCGCCCGGATCGCGCAGGACGGCGGCCTCGACGTCCTCGTCAACAACGCCGCGATGACGGAGGTCCGCACCCCGCTCATCGACATCGGCGCCGGTCTCTGGGACGCGGTCATCGCCGCCAACCTGCGCTCGGCGTACCTGCTGTCGGTGCGCGCGGCCCGCCTGTGGCGGGACGCCGGCCGGGGCGGCGTGATCGTCAGCCTGTCGTCGCCGGGCGGCTCCCGCGCCCACGAGGACCAGAGCGCCTACGACGTCACCAAGGCGGGCATCGAGGCGCTCAGCCGGGCGATCGCCGTGGAGCTCGGCGGGCTCGGCATCCGCGCGAACTGCATCGCGCCGGCCAGCGTCGTCGGGGAGGTCCGGCCCGCCACCGACATCCCGGCGGGACGCACCACCGCGCCGGAGGAGGTCGCCGACGCGGCGCTGTACCTGGCGTCCCCGGCGGCGGCGCAGCTCAACGGGCATGTCCTGCACCTGGACGGCGGCCTGCACGCCCGCCTGCGCACCGACCCGGCGCAGGAGCAGCAGCGCGAGCCCTAGCCCGAGGACGGGACGGGGCACGGACTCGCCGACGCCGGCGGTCTCTCGGATACCGCCGGCGTCGGTGCGCGCCCCGGGCTCCGCGCGGGCAGCCCGGGGCCGGCGCGGCGCGTGTTGTGCGCCTTCATGACGGCCTGGAGGTCCGGGAGGCCGCTTCCGCCGTCGGCGTCGGACAGTGCCGGGCACGCCCACGCGTCCTGCCGGCCCCATGAGTAGCTGATGTCGAACGCGGGGCGCGGGACGAGCCGGTCCCACCGCCGCAGCATGGACCGGAGCTGCCCCTCGCCCGGCAGCCGCCAGTTGCGCTCCCCGTCGTTGCAGGACTGCCCGAACGTCTGGAACACCGGGACGATCATGCGGCGGGGGAACCCGGCGCGGGCGGCCTGCCCGACCATGGTGTCGATCGCGCCGAGGTCGCACGTCGTGTCGTCCGTCCGGCACGGGTACGGGTCGAGGCCGATGAGGTCCAGGTGCGTCTCGGACGGCTCGAGCGGCCGCATCGGCCAGTCGGTCAGCGACGCGAACGCCTTCTGGCCGGGCGCGTACCGGTGGACGACGTCGGCGCGCTGCCGGATCTTCCCGGCGATGTCGGGGCATTCGTCCGGGTTCGGCTCGTCCGACAGGTACCACCCGTAGACCCGGTCGTTCCCCGCGAACCGCTTCACCGTGGCGGTGAACGCGGACGTGCTCTCCTGCTGGAAGCCGCCGCAGGTGGTGTTGCCGACCCACAGCAGGGCCCGGCCGCCCGCGGGCAGCGACGCGATGTCGCCGGCGTCCGGGTCGACGTCGAACAGGTTGTAGCCGAGTGCGGCCGCCTTCGCCCGGTCGCCGGCCGGCATGTTCAGCGCGAGGTGGAGCGTTCCGCTCGCGAGGGTGGCCGCGGCGGGACGGGCGGAGGCGTCCCCCGGCGAGGGGGCGATCAGGTATCCGGTGACGGCTCCGCCGAGCGCGGCGGCCGCCGCCACGGCGGCGAGATGCGTCCTCGTCTTCATCGGCACTCCCGGCGTCGCTGGTGCGCCCAGCGTCGCACGGACGCAGCGTGATCACACCGATACGGCGCAGAACGGCACGGGATCGCCGGTGGACGACGCGGAACGGCCGCCCGCAATGGATGCGGGCGGCCGGTCCGGAAACGAGCGGGGGGTCAGACGCGCCAGGACTGGACGAGCGCGTCCAGCGTGGCCTGGTCGTAGGTGATCCCCTGCGCGGTCAGCTCCCGGGCGACCAGGTCGCCGTCGCCGTGGTGCTTGGCGAGCAGCCGGTACACCGCGTACGGGAACCAGTGGTTGTCGCTGATCCGCTGGATCTCGGCCTCGTCGCAGACGTAGCCTTCGGCCCTGACCTCGGCGAGTGTCCCGGCGACGTCGCCGTGCCGCCGTTCGAGGATGTCGATGACGAGGCTGCGCAGGTTCTCCGGGGACGGCGCGGTCACGGGCGCACCGGTCGTCGCGCCGTAGGTGCCGTGCCCGTTCATGCTCCCGGCCGCGGCGGCGGCGCTGACGACGGCCAGTTCCGGCTGGGGCTCGGGCGCCGGAGCCGGGGCCGGCGCCTCGGCGGTCGGCGCGGGCGCCGGGGCCGCGGCGGCCTCGACGGGCGCGCTCGGCGCGGTCTTGGGCGCGGTGTCGGTCTTGGTGCCGGCCTCGGCCGCCGGCTGCGCCGCGGACGTCCCGGACTCGAGCGCCTTGCCGGAGTGGCCGGGAACCTGGATCTGCGGGAACGGCCCGGTGTTCCGGAACGGCATCAGCGTGATCTGGTTCAGCGTGACCGGCCCGGCGATGGCGCGCGTCTGCGGCTCCGGCTGCTTCTCCTCCTCGTCCGTCTGCTGCGACACGTACCGGTGCAGGGTCCGCAGCAGGACGAACAGGCCGAGCATCGACACGATCGGCGGGACGGCGGCCGTCGCCTGGTAGGAGAACGTCTTGTTGCCGACGTGGCCGACGTTGAAGATGAGGCTGGCCGTCCAGCCGGCGAGGGCGATGGTGAGCGGCAGGCAGAAGTCGAGCCAGCTCATGATGGCGCGGCGCTTTATCACGAAGGCGTCGATGGCCAGCAGGAAGAGCCCCAGCTCCCCGACGATGATGAACAGGTCGACCAGCAGGGGGAACGATTCGGCCTTCCAGCCCCGCAGGCCGTGTTCCAGGGCCCAGTGGTAGAGACCGGCGTAGGATTGGGCGAAGCCGCCGGCGGTGGCGGTCAGGACCGCGGCCGCCATGAAGGCGATGGCCCCCCACCGTGTGATGACCTGTGCCCGGTTGGCAGCGCTCATGCGGCGTGTGCTCCCAGATTTCATTACTCGACCAAGAGTGATCGGTGGGAGACTATCCATTTCTTTGGCGTTTCGTGGCCGATTCGCGTTACGTCTCGGTCGCATTCCCGCAGGGTCTCGGGCGAACGCGACATACGGGCGACCCCGCCGGGAGTCGAGCAGCGCGCGGCGGAGGCGGCCGCCGCCGACGCGATCGCGCCGGGAAAGGCCGGATTCGTCTGCATCGATCCCCGGATCGGGGGAACGCGGGGAGGACGACGAGAAGGGGGACGTCGTCATGCCACGACCGGGAAGCCACAAGTACGACGCCGAGCGCCGCAGGCTCCGCAAGCAGCTGGAGGACCAGGGGGCCGCCAGCGACCAGGAGGCCGGCGAGCGCGCCAACGCGATGCTGCAGCTGGACGAGGACCACCGCCCCCGGCGCGCCACCGAGCGGGGCGCCGGGCCGAAGGGGGAGCGGAGGGGATCGCCATGAGCCCCGCGGTGAGCCATGAGGGGCCCGAATCCGATGACGTGCAGGGGGCGGCGCTGCCGCTGGAGTACGAGGAGGACCTCGATCCGCTCCTGGACCGGATCGGGGACGCCCGCTGCGTGCTGATCGGCGAGGCCACCCACGGGACGCACGAGTACTACGCCTGGCGGGCCGCGCTGACCCGGCGGCTGATCGCCGAGCGCGGCTTCGCGTTCGTCGCGGTCGAGGGCGACTACCCGGACTGCCGGCGGGTCGGCCGCTCGGTGACCCTCGCCCCGGGCGCGCCCGCGGACCCGCGGGACGTCCTGGACGCCTACGAGCGCTGGCCGACGTGGATGTGGGCCAACGAGGAGACCGTGAAGTTCTGCCGGTGGCTGCGCGGCCGCAACGCGGGCCTGCCGCCCGACGAGCGCGCCGGCTTCTACGGCCTGGACGTCTACAGCCTCTGGGAGTCGCTCCGCGCGGTCGTCGACCACTTGGCGGACCACCGTCCGGAGTACCTGGAGACGGCCCTGGAGGCGTACCGCTGCTTCGAGCCGCACGGCGAGGACCCGCAGGCCTACGGGTGGAACACCGCGCTGGTCCCGGACGGCTGCGCCGACGAGGTCCTCGCGCTGCTCACCCGGCTGCGCCGGACCGTCCCGGACGCCGGCACCGGCGACCCGGCGGACGTGTTCGACGCCCGGCAGAACGCCGAGGTGGCGGCGAACGCCGAGCGGTACTACCGCGCCATGATCGGCGGCGGGCCGGAGTCGTGGAACGTGCGGGACGTCCACATGGCCGACACCCTCGACCGGCTCACGGAGTTCCACGAGGCCGAGGGCGGCGAGGGCAAGTCCGTGGTCTGGGCGCACAACACCCACATCGGGGACGCGCGGGCGACCGACATGGCCGCCGCGGGCATGGTCAACCTCGGCCAGCTGGCCCGGGAGCGGCGGGGCCGCGACCAGGTCGTGGCGATCGGGTTCGCGGGCGGGCCCGGCGAGGTCGTGGTGGCGCCGCGCTGGGGCGGCCCGATGGAGGTCATGCAGGTCCCGCCGCCGGCCGCCGGGTCGCTGGAGGAGGTGCTGGCGGAGTCGGAGCTGCACCGCGGGATGTTCATCGTGCCGCCCGAGGCGGACAAGCCGTCCTTCCTCACCCGGACGCTCGGGCACCGCGCGATCGGCGTCGTGTACGACCCGGACCGCGACCGGCGCCAGTACGTGCCGACGCGGCTCGCCGAGCGCTACGACGCGCTCTGCTGGTTCCGGATCACGACGGCGCTCGAGCCGCTCCACCTGGAGGCGGCCCGCCGTGGTGAACTGGAGACGATGCCGTCCGGGGTGTGACGGCACGCGCGTGCCGCCCCGAATGTGAGGAGTCGTCCATGTCCCTGACCAAGCCGCCGGGGCCGCTCGCCGGCACGCCCGGCGACCAGGTCAACTTCACCATCGACGGGCCGAAGCACCGGCTCTTCATGCACCGGTTCCCCCGCCGGGTGCACGCCTGGTTCGCCGGGGAGATCGTCCTGGACACCGAGCGCGGGCAGTTCCTGCATGAGACGGGGCTGCTGCCCGTCCTGTACGTCCCGGAGGAGGACGTGCGGACCGACCTGCTGGAGCGCACCGACCACACGACGTACTGCCCGTTCAAGGGCGACGCCGCGTACTGGACGATCCGGGCCGGCGGCCGCAGCGCGGAGAACGCGGTGTGGGGGTACCCGGAGCCGAAGCCCGAGGCGGCCTGGCTGCGCGGCCTCATGGCGTTCTACTGGGCCCCGATGGACGCCTGGTACGACGAGGACGAGGAGGTCCACGGCCATCTGCGCGACCCCTTCCACCGCGTCGACGTGCGCCGCGCCCGCCGGCACGTGCGGGTGCTGCGGGACGGCGAGATCGTCGCGGAGACCGAGCACCCGATCGTGCTGTCGGAGACCGGCCTGCCGAACCGGTACTACATCCCGGCCGAGGACGTCCGCCGCGAACTGCTGACGCGGAGCCGCAAGCACACCGTCTGCCCGTACAAGGGCGAGGCGTCGTACTGGTCGCTGGAGGGCGCCGAGGACGCCGCCTGGTCCTACGAGGAGCCGCTGGAGGACGCCACCAGGATCGCCGGCCATCTGAGCTTCGACCACGAGGCTCTGACGATCGAGTCGCAGCCGCCGCCCGGCGCCTGATGGAGGCCGCGGTCGCCGGCCGGATCGCCCGCGCCCCGGTGGCCGTCGTGACGTGACCTCCGTGTTCTCGCGGTGCACAAGGGGGCGTCCTCCGGTTTACAGTTCGGATGACCGTGGGCAGTAACCGTGGGCGGGAACCATGGCGGGGCGAAGGAGACGGGCTGGTGGCAGCGTACGCGGCGTCCTCCCCGCGGCCGGGGTTCTGGGCCGCGCTCGACCCCGCGCAGCGGGCCGCGCTGCGCGACGCCGCGCGCCCCCGGCAGTTCCCGGTGAAGGCGCCCCTGGTCTACCAGGGCGACGAGTCCGACCACGTGATCATCATCGAGCGCGGCTGGGCGAAGGTCACCTCGTCCACCGCGGACGGCCACGACGTGGTGCTGGCCGTCCGCGGCCCCGGCGACCTGATCGCCGAGAGCGCGGCGCTCGGCGGGCGGCCGCGCGCCGCGACCGTCACCGCGCTGTCGCCGATCCGCGCGCTGGTGGTGCCCGCCGCCCGCTTCACCGGGTTCCTGGAGGGGCACCCGGACGTGTGGATGCTCGTCACCGGGACCTTCGTCGAGCGCATGGACGAATCCGGCCGCCGGCTCACCGCGCACGTCACCAGCCGGGGCCCGCAGCGCCTCGCCGGGCTGCTGGCGCAGCTCGCGGAGCTGTCGGCCCAGCACGCCCCGCCCGCGCCGGACGGCTCGATCGAGATCGGCCCGCCGCTGTCCCAGGAGGAGCTCGGCAGCTGGATGGACGCGTCCCGGGAGACCGTCGCGCGCGCCCTGAACGGCCTGCGCCGCGCGGGCCTGATCCGCACCGGCTGGCGCAAGATCATCGTCGTGGACCTGCCCCGCCTCCGCGAGTTCGCCAAGGAGAGCGGCTGACGGGACCGGGCCGTAGGATTCCCCGGTGAGCACTCCGGGGACGGGCCGGGACGGCTACCACCACGGCGACCTGCGGCGGGCGGTCATGCGGGCGGCCGTCGACGCGATCGCCGAGTCGGGCCCGGCCGGGTGGAGCCTGCGCGAGCTGGCGCGCTGCGCCGGGGTGTCGCACGCCGCGCCCGCCCACCACTTCGGCGACAAGACGGGCCTGCTGACGGCCGTCGCCGCGGAGGGGTACGCGCTGTTCGCGGACGCCCTCGAAGCCGCCGGCGACGACCTGCACGCGGTCGGCCTCGCCTACGTCCGCTTCGCCGTGGAGCACCGGGCGCACTTCGAGGTCATGTTCAGCCCCGGCCTCTACCGGGCCGACGACCCCGGCCTGGCCGCCGCCCGCGCCCGCGCGGGCGCCGTCCTCGCCGCGGGCGTCCGGCAGGCGTCGCCGGACGGCCCGGACGGCGACCGGACGGGCCGCCTCGCCGCCTGGTCGATCGTGCACGGCTTCGCCCACCTGTGGCTGAGCGGCGCGCTGCCGGCCGATCTGGGCGACGACCCGGTGGCCGCCGCCGCCCCTGTGATCGAGCACCTCTTCACGCGCTGACCGGCCGCGCGCCGCGTCTCAGGACGACGCCTTCTTGTCGAAAGCCTTCTCGTCGATGGCGGGCCGGTCGCCGCCGGCGTCCAGCGGGGGACGCTCCGGGACGGTGGCCAGGTCGGCGCGGAACCGGCGGTTGAGCGCGGCGCGGAGCCGCCCGGCGGCCGTCCGGCCGCGCGGGCTGACGACGCCGCCGGCGGGCGGCGGGACATCGAGGTCGACGGCGGGCGCCGGGCGCGGGTCGGTGATCGCCGCGATCGCCTCGTCGGGCAGGTGCCGCTCGACCTCGCTGAACCCGCCGTCCGGGGACTGCCGGATGATGCCGGTCTCCAGCCCGTGCGCGACCAGGCCGCGGTCGCGGTGCTGGAGGCCGACGCAGATCCGGTAGGCGACGATGTAGCCGAGCACCGGCCCGAGGATGATCAGGAAGCGGAAGAACCAGGTCGTCCAGAACAGCGGGATGTGGAACTTGTCGGCGAGGACGTCGTTGCCGCCCGCGAGCCACAGCGTCCCGTAGAAGACCACGCCGGCGATGCCGATGCCGGTGCGCGCGGGGACGTCGCGGGGCCGGTCCAGCAGGTGGTGGATGCGGTCGTCGCCGGTCACCCAGCGTTCCAGGAACGGGTAGGCGGCGAGGCCGGTGAACAGGACCCCCGGCACCACCAGCGCGGGGACGAGCACGTTCAGCGGGACGGTGTGGCCCCACGCGGTGATCTCCCAGGCCGGCATGATCCGCAGGGCGCCCTCAAGCCAGCCCATGTACCAGTCGGGCTGCGAGCCGGAGCTGATCGCGCCCGGGTCGTACGGTCCGTACAGCCAGATCGGGTTGATCTGGACGAACGCCGCCAGCAGCGTGGTGATGCCGAGGACCCACAGGAAGAACGCCGTGGTCTTGCCGATGAACACCGGGAAGAACGGGTAGCCGCGGACGGTCGTGTTCGTGCTGCCCTTGCCGGGGAACTGGGTGTGGGTCTGCCGCCAGGTCAGCACGATGGCGTGCAGCGGGATCAGCGCCGCGAGGAGGCCCGGGATCAGCAGCACGTGGATGATGTAGAGCCGCGGGATGATGTCGGTCCCCGGGAACTCCCCGCCGAACAGGAACATCACCGCGTACGAGCCGACCAGCGGGATCCCCGCGGTGACGCCCTCCAGGATGCGCAGGCCGGTGCCGGACAGCAGGTCGTCCGGCAGCGAGTACCCGAACAGCCCGTTGAACATGACCAGGACGAGCATGGCGACGCCGATCAGCCAGTTCAGCTCGCGCGGCTTGCGGAACGCCCCCGTGAAGAAGTTCCGCAGCATGTGGACGAGGATCGCCGCCATGAAGACGAGCGTCGACCAGTGGTGGAGCTGCCGGACGAGCAGCCCGCCCCGCACATCGAAGCTGATCTTCAGGGTGGAGGCGTACGCCTCGCTCATCTCGACGCCCTGCAGCCGCGTGTAGGAGCCGTCGTAGACGACCTCGTGCATGCTCGGCTTGAAGAACAGCGTCAGGTACACCCCGGTCAGCAGGATGACCACGAACGAGTACATCGCGATCTCGCCGAGCAGGAAGCTCCAGTGGTCCGGAAAGGCCTTGCGCAGCGCCCTGCGCGCGAAGCCGGTGGTGCCGAACCGCTCGTCCAGGGCCCGCGCCCCGCTCAGAAGAGGGGCGTCCACCGCCGCTCTGCCCCGCGCCTGGGGCGTCGTCCCCGCCATCGTCAGCATCCCTCCGTCGTGCTTTCTGCGCATAAGACGGAACGAGGGCGGACGTTTGTGACACCCCGGGCGATGTGCGCCTGGTCACAGGCGGCGCGAGGTGCTGGAAGTGCGAGGTTTTCAGCAGGCGGGCATGGCCGGGTGGCCGCGGCGCCGGTGGCGGGGGCGCCAGGTGACCTTGTAGAAGAGCCGGATCGGCGGCGGCAGCAGCCGCAGCACCGCGCCGCGGGTGGACTCCGAGGCGTCGTCGAGCAGCCACGGCAGGAACGTCCCGAGCCCCCGCAGCCCCAGCTCGCGGCGGAACTCGACGTCGAACGTCCCCCATTCATAGGGTGTCAGGGTCTCCTGGATCAGCGGCAGGACGTTCGCCTCCTTGAAGTCCAGGAGGACGTCCAGGGACGTGCGCAGCTCGCGCGCGTACCGGGTGAACGTGGGGCGGTCGCGGTGCTCCAGGGCGGCGTCCACGGCGTCGATCAGCGGGACGACCCGCAGCGTCCGCAGCGCGAGGGAGTCGAGGACGACGGCGACGCGCCCGCGCCCGTGCGCGCGCTCGTCGGCGTCCTTGGCGTACATGACCGTCCACAGGGCGCGCTTCTCGGCGTTGTCCTGGATCCGCCAGTGGTGGGTGAACAGTGGCCAGGCGGTGGCGACGTCCGGATCGGCGGGCCCGGCCGCGGACTCCAGCCGGGCCGCGTCGCGGCGGAACGCCTCGTACGCGGCGTAGAGCATCGTCAGGTTGTACTTTCTGGCCACGCTATCCATGCCGCCTCCTCGACCTCCGCGCCGGCAGCGCCCCAGAGGTAGACGCTCCGGACACCCCTGGGCGTGACGCGATCTGGAGCCTGACCTCTGTGACCTGCCCCACGTCCGACGATCTATGCGGTGGGCCGGCCGGACGGCGGGGCGCCGCCGTCCGGCCGGGGGCCGGGTCCTCAGGTCACCACCTTGTACGTTGGCGGGACGTCGGTGCGGAAGGGGCCGTGAATGGCCGTTGAGGCGGTGGGCGCCGATGGCCGGATGGGAGGGCCTCGCCATCACGGCGCTGGCCGGCGGCATCGGCGCCGCGCTCCTGCTCGCGGTCTTCTGGCGCCCGTCCGGGCCGGCCGCCGGCGACTGATCGACGGCGGCGCGCCGGTGCCCGATGAGCAGGGCCGGCCTCCGCACACGACGAGGCCGGCCCTGGTTCATCCGGGAGCGGTCATCTCCAGGTGTCGTTCGCGGTGTGCGCGGACGTCCCGGTGGTGTAGACGCGGTTCGCGCCGTTCTCCCACGTGACGGCGCCCGCGTCGGTCTTCTTGATGTACTTGTACTCGATCCTGGTGTTGGCGGGCAGGGTCACCGTGCCGCTCCACGTCGGGTAGCGGTCGGGGGAGAGCTTGACGGCCTTGGACGTGTCCCAGGAGCCGAGCGCCGGGATGTCGCCGACGATGTAGACGCTCGTCCCCCAGGTGGTCGTGGCGTAGACGTTGAACGCGTCCGAGACGGTTGTGGGCGCGGCGGTCGGCGTCGAGGTGGGCGTCGCGGTCGGTGTCGCGCCCGTCCTCGCGTTCACGTGGATCGCGACCGCGCCGTGCGCGGGGATGGTCACGGTCGCGGTGCCGCCGGACACCGCGACGGACGTGCCCGCGCACCCGTCCTCCCCGAGGCCGCCGGTGATGACGTCGCAGTAGACGCCGTCCGCGAGGCCGGTCCGGTAGGCGGCCGTGGACGCGCTGGACGAGTCGTTGAGCCCGATCCAGCCCTTCGAGCCCCGGCTGAACCCGATGACGTCGCTCGCGGTCGCGGTGAAGTCGGACACCGTCGTGGCGGACGCGGTCGCGTTGTGCCAGCCGACCATGCCCTTCATCCCGGTCGACTGCGTGAGGCACTGCCAGCCGCTGGAGCAGTCGGCGTCGGTGACGTAGCCGCCCGAGTTCGCGGGCGGCGACTGCCCGGCGGACGACCAGGCGAACCCGTCGAACACCGACGGCCTCCCGTAGGGGTAGGCCAGCAGGAAGTAGTTGGCCAGCACGTAGTCCGAGCCGTTCTTGTAGCTGAGCGTCGACCCGTTCCGCTCGGTGTCGTGGTTGGTGACCATGGTGAACGTCTGGGCGCCGGCGGCGTCCAGTGACCACGACGGGATGCCCGACAGGTTCGACAGCGTGCCGTTCTGGAACTGGGTCTTCAGCCCCTGCGCGTAGGAGAAGCCGAGCACGTCACCGTTCCCGGTGAACGCGGACGGCTTCAGGGCGGCGGTGCTCGCCCCCGGGACGACCTCCTGCGCGATGTAGGGCGCCTTGCCCTCGGCGGTGGTGGTGTGGAGCGCGCCCTTGATGGCGGCGAAGTCGCTCTGCGCGATGTGCTTGGCGGCGTCGATCCGGAAGCCGTCCACGCCGAGGCCGATGAGGTCGTTCAGGTACCCGGTGATCTTGCCTCGGACGTAGTCCGACTGGGTCTTGAGGTCCGACAGCGACACCAGTTCGCAGTTCTGCACCTCAGACGTGTTGTTCCAGTCGTCGATGCCGCCGTCCTCGTCGTCGCAGTACCCGTCGCCCGGGTGGTGGAAGTCGCCGTGGCCGTACGGGACGGCCGGGTAGGAGAACCCGGCGGGATCGAACACCGACCCGCCGTAGGTGGTGCCGACGGTGTTGTTGTGCCCCGCCATGTGGTTGACGACCGCGTCCACGTAGACGCGGACGCCCGCGTTGTGGCAGGCCGTGACCATCGCGGCGAACTGGGCGCGGGTCCCGAGCCGGCTGGTGAGGCCGTAGGAGACGGGCTGGTACACCTCCCACCAGGGGTGCGCGCCGTCGCCGCTGCTCGCGAGGCTGACCGACTCGGCGGGCGGGGCGACCTGGACGGCCCCGTACCCGGCCGGGCCGAGGTGGTCGGTGCAGGCCGCCGCGACCGACGGCCAGTTCCACTCCCAGAGGTTGGCGGTGACGTCGCCGCCGTTGAGCGGGACGGCGGCGCGGGCGGGGGAGCCGGGGAGCAGGGCGGCGGCGGGCGCGAGCCCGCCGAGGACGAGCGCACCGGCGGCGAGCAGGGACCGGCTGCGGGGGATTCTTGCGCGATGCATTGCGGCGAACTCCTGACAGCGAGGCGCCTGGCGGGCGCCTGGAGGGGGTGGGGGACGGCCGTCCGCGAGCACCGTGAGAATGCTCTCTTCTTGCAGTCCCGTCAAGAGCTTGCGCAAGATTTCAATGGACTTGCAGAAACCCGACAGGTACTAGGCGGTGGCCTCCGTGCCGCGCTCGTTCACGCGTTCCCGCTGGGGAACGACGGTGTACTTGGGGTCCTCGGCCGACTGGATCCCGGCGTAGAAGATGCCGAAACGCGTGCAGGCGGACCCGGCCAGGAGCGCCGCCCCGCTGAGCGCCGCGCCCGCGCGGCTCCGCCCCGCGAGCAGCACGCCGCCGGCGGTGCCCGCGCCCGACAGGATCTCTCCCGCGCGCATGAACCGGCCGGCCCTGCCCTTCTTGTACGGCTCGGCGGCCAGCCCGGCCCGCCGCTCCAGCAGCTTGGCCGCGGCCAGCTCCACGGCGGCGCCGGACACGGCGGCGGTCCGCATCGGCCCGGTCTCGCGGACGGGCGCGGCGACCAGCGCCATCCCGGCCGCGGCGGTCGTGGCCGAGCCGGCGAAGACGAACGGCAGTTCGCGCCTCCCCTCGTGCCAGGCGGGCACCGCGGTGTCGGCGATCAGCACGGCGGTGTAGACCGTGACGGCCGGGCCGAGCGCGGCGGCCGCGGCGGTGGCGGCCCTGCCGAGATGCGGGAAGCGCCCCGCCACGTCCAGGACGGCGGCGCCGCCCGCGGCCGGCCCGTAGGCGGCGAGGATCCAGGAGCCCATGCTCATCGGCGAGGTCGGCTTCATGACCCGCAGCATGTTGGCGAACCGCGCCGGCCGGCCGAGGTCGTGGATCAGCGCGGCCGTGGACCCGGCGATCGCGGCCAGCGAGGAGATCTTCAGCGCCCGCGCGGCGGCGGGCCGCCCGGTGAGCTGCGCGCCCGCGGCCAGCATCGAGCCGGCGCCGGCCAGGCCGCCGAGGAAGAGGTAGGCGGCGACGTCGGCCGCCTTCCAGACCGGCGGGTTCAGGATCGGCAGGCCGTAGTAGGAGGTGAACTCGGCGTCCGGCACCATCGCCTTCTCGCCGCGCCCGCCGCGCCGCCTGCCGCGCCGCCCGCCGTCCCGCGGCCGCAGGCCCCGGCCGACCAGCGCCTCGCGGTCGGGCCGCGCCCCGGCGATGCCCTCCCTGCGCACCTCCGACTCGCTCATCGCGCTCCTCCCCGGCCGCCGCGGACGCCGGCGTGGGCGGCGAAGACGGTGGCGAGCCCGCCGACCAGCGCGGCGGCGGCGAGACCCGCGTGCCGCCACATGGACGGCAGGTCGCGCGTGGTGACGACCGGGTCCGGCGGCAGCCCGTAGACCTCCGGTTCGTCCAGGAGCAGGAAGAACGCGCCGTCGCCGCCGACGCCGTCGTCCGGGTCGTGGCCGTAGAGGCGGGCGTCCTCGACGCCGATCTCGTGGAGCTGCTCGACCCGCATCGCCGCGCGCTCGCGCAACTCGTCCAGCGGCCCGAACTGGATGGAGTCGGTGGGGCACGCCTTGGCGCAGGCCGGTTCCTGGCCCGCCCCCAGCCGGTCGTAGCACAGCGTGCACTTCCAGACCCGGCCGTCCTCCTTGCGCTGGTCGATGACCCCGTACGGGCAGGCCGGGACGCAGTAGCCGCAGCCGTTGCAGATGTCCTCCTGGACGACGACCGTGCCGAACTCGGTGCGGAACAGCGAACCGGTCGGGCAGACGTCCAGGCAGGCGGCGTGCGTGCAGTGCTTGCAGACGTCCGACGCCATCAGCCAGCGGAGGTCGGTGCCGCCTCCGCCCGGGGCCGCGCCGGGGGAGTCGCCGTGGTCGACGCCGGGCTCGGCGTTCCCCATGGGCTTGTTCTGCTCGATGAACGCGACGTGCCGCCAGGTGTCGGCGCCGAGGCCCTGCGTGTTGTCGTAGGACATGCCGGTGAACTCCAGGCCGTCCTCCGGGATGGCGTTCCACTCCTTGCACGCCACCTCGCACGCCTTGCAGCCGATGCACACCGACGTGTCGGTGAAGAAGCCCATCCGGGGCGGGTGATCGGTGTAGCCGGAGTTGGCGGCGACGTCCGCTTCGGCTCCGGCGAGCAGGTTCCGTCCGACCAAGCTGCCCATCCCAGGACCTCCCAACACGCGGCACCGACCCTTCTCCGACTTCCCGGCAGCGCGCTCTCTACACGCGGCGCTCCGCCGCCGGCCCCCGCACGTGTGACGCGCCGTTGACGGGGGATCCGGCGGCTGTATAGCTTCCGGGGATGACGGTTGAGTTCTCCGGTTACGCGGGCCCCCTGGACGAGACGCTCGGGCTGGTCGTGACCGAGGCGTCCGACCAGGAGGTCGTGGCCGAACTGGAGGTCACCGGCAAGCTCATGCAGGCGTACGGGATCGTCCACGGCGGCGTGTACTGCGCCATCACCGAGACCGTGTGCAGCATGGGCGCGGCCCTCACCGTGGGGCTCGGTGAGCAGGTCGTCGGGATCAGCAACCACACCCGGTTCATCCGCGCCGTGCGCGCCGGCCGGCTGGTGGCCCGCGCCCGCCCGGTCGACCGGGTGGACGACCACGTGACCTGGCAGTCGACGATCACCGACGAGAAGGACCGCGTGGTCGCCGAGGGCACCGTCAACCTGCTGCGGCTGACCCCGCCCGGCTAGTCGCCGCTCATCGCCTTCCACTGGCGGTCGGCGACGGGACGCCAGGTGTCGTGGCGCTCGTGGAACAGCGTGAACGCCTGGGAGCCGCTCCAGTCGTCCGGCAGGAGCTCGGCGGGCAGGGCCGGGTCGAGGAACGGGAACCGGCGCCATGCCTGGACGAGCCGCGTGTGCGCGGCGAACGTGCCCGGATCGTCGCGGGGGCGCAGCGCGTTGACGGCCTCCAGGAAGTCCTCGTAGGAGAGTTCGATCTCGTCGAGGTCCCACGCCTGCCGGGCCACCCGGCGCGCCTCGGCGAGGTCGCCGAGCCGCCCGGTGAACAGGGTGGAGGTGTCGGCGACGCCGATCTCGGCGAGGACGCCCCGCACCTCCCGCTCGCGTACGGGGTGCGGGGTCGCCCACACGCCGGGGGACAGGTTGCCGAGCCCGTTCCAGGCGAGCCGCGTCCGCAGCAGGTGGCGGAGCCTGCGGTTGGTCTCCGGGACGGTCGCGAGGACCAGCAGCCACCGCCCGTCCCAGTCGCCGACCGGGCCGCCGAAGCCGTAGATGCGGTCGGTGCCGTCGGTGAGCAGCCGCTCGCCGGCCGGGGTGAGCCGCCAGGCGGTGCGGCGGCCGTGCCGCTCCCCGGCGAGCCAGCCCTCGGCGGCGCTGCGCGCGAGCGCCTGCCGGACGGCCTTCTCCTCCACGCCGAGCAGCCCGAGCGCCCGCAGGAACGTCGCCGTCCAGACCGGCTCGCCGCCGGGCAGGACGAACTCGCCGAGCACGGTCAGCAGCAGCGACCGGGCGCTTGCCGCGCCCAGCTCGCGCCGGCGCCGGAACTCCGGCCGGGGGTGCGCCGCGTCCTCGCCGGATCGGGCCATGTGCTTCTCCTCCTGAGCCCTTCTGGGGCGCGGCCGTCCATGGAACGCTGTCCAGTATTGCGCGAGTATGCAGCGGTACCGCGTGCGTACCGCGCGGTACCCGCGAGCGTTCCTCCCGACCGGCCATCATTCGACAAGTCTATTGACTAACGTTTTGTCTATGTAGAGCATTGGTGCCACGGTTCCCGGCGACTGGAGACCCCCATGACCGCTGAAACGGCGACTGCCGACACGGCGACCGCACCGGCCGCGCCCGACACGTTCAACGCCTCCGAATACCTGCTCCAGCCGGCCTTCCGACCGGATACCGCCGGCCGGACGGCGCTCAGCGGGCCCGGCGGGGACCTCGGCTACGGCGAACTGGCCGACCTCGCCGGGCACATCGCCGCCGGGCTGGAGTCCTGGGGGACGCGGGCCGAGGAGCGCGTGGTCCTGTTCATGGCCGATGGCCCGCTGATGGCCGCGGCGATCCTCGGCGCCATGCGGCTCGGCGCCGTCCCGGTCCCGGTGTCCACGATGCTGACCGGAGCGGAACTGGCCGCGCTGCTGAACGACGCGCGGGCCAGGGTGCTGCTGGTCAGCGGCCGTTTCGCGGTGGCCGCCGAGGCGGCGCTGGCGCAGGCGCCGGGCGTCCGCAACGTCGCGGTGGAAGCGGTGGAAGGGGGCGCCGCCGAGGGGAGCGCGGGGCTCCAGGTGCCGCCCGGCGTGCGGGTGAGTCCCTTCGACGACCTCGTCCGGGCCGGGCGCGAGCGGGGCGGGAAGCTGACCGAGCCCTACCTGACCTCGGACGACTCCAGCGCGCTGTGGCTCTACACGTCCGGGACGACCGGCAAGCCGAAAGGCGCGATGCACCGGCACGCCAACATCCGGCACGTCGTGGAGACCTACGGCCGCCAGGTCCTCGGCATCACCCCGGAGGACCGCTGCTACTCGGTCGCCAAGCTGTTCTTCGCCTACGGCATCGGCAACTCGCTGTTCTTCCCGCTCTCCGCCGGCGCGACCGCGATCCTGGACCCGGACCGGCCGACGCCCGCCTCGGTGGCCGAGCGGCTGGTCGAGTACCGCCCGACGCTGTTCTTCGCCGTGCCCACGTTCTTCGCCGCGATCCTGAACGCGGACGTGCCGGCGGAGGCGTTCGCGTCCGTCCGGCTGGCGGTGTCGGCGGGCGAGCCGCTGCCCGCCGAGCTGTGCCGCCGCTTCACCGCCAGGTACGGCGTGGAGATCATCGACGGGATCGGCTCGACGGAGTGCCTGCACATCTTCCTGTCCAACCGTCCGGGCGAGGTCCGCCCGGGGACGACCGGCACCGCCGTCCCCGGCTACGAGTTGCGGATCGTCGACGCGGACGGCGCCGACGTCCCGCCGGGCACGCCGGGCTCCCTGCTGGTGAAGGGCGAGTCGATCGCGACGGGCTACTGGTGCCGCACCGGCACGACCCGGAAGGTGTTCCAGGGGGAGTGGCTGCGCACCGGCGACACCTACGTGAGGGACGAGGACGGCTACTACACCTGCCTCGGCCGGACCGGCGACATGCTCAAGGCGGGCGGGATCTGGGTGTCGCCGGCCGAGGTCGAGGGCCGGCTGCTGGAGCATCCGGCGGTGGCGATGGCCGCGGTCGTCGGGCTGCCGGACGCCGACGGCCTGGACAAGCCGGTCGCCGCCGTCGTCCTCAAGGAGGGCGCGGCCGCCGAGCCGGCGGAGCTGATCGGCTTCTGCCGGGCGGGGCTCGCGTCGTTCAAGCGCCCCCGCGAGGTGCTGATCGTGGACGGGCTCCCGACGACCCCCACCGGCAAGCTGCGCCGCTTCGCCGTCCGCGAACTGGCCGCGACCCTGCTGAACACGCCCTGAGCGGGCGCCGGCCGCCCCGGCCCGGGACGGCCCACGGACCGATGTACTACAAACTCTTGACGTACTGAGCGAATTTTGTGGAGCATGATGGGACGACACCGGCGGAAGGACACCCCATGACCACCCCGCACGTGGAGTTCCGCGTGGACCCGTCCCGGTACCGGCACTGGAGGCTGGACGTCGACGGACCCGTCGCCACCCTCACGATGGCGGTGGACGAGCAGGGCGGCCTGGTCCCCGGCTACGAGCTGAAGCTCAACTCCTACGACCTCGGCGTCGACATCGAGCTGTACGACGCCGTCCAGCGGCTCCGGTTCGAGCACCCGGAGGTCCGCACGGTGGTGGTCACCAGCGGCAAGGAGAAGATCTTCTGCGCGGGCGCCAACATCCGGATGCTGGCCGCGTCCCCGCACAGCTGGAAGGTGAACTTCTGCAAGTTCACCAACGAGACCCGCAACGGCATCGAGGACGCGACCGCGAACTCCGGGCAGACCTACCTGGCGGCGGTCAACGGCACCGCGTCCGGCGGCGGCTACGAGCTGGCCCTCGCCTGCGAGCACATCATGCTGGTGGACGACCGGTCCTCGGCGGTGTCGCTGCCGGAGCTGCCGCTGCTCGGCGTCCTGCCGGGCACCGGCGGCCTCACCCGCGTGTCGGACAAGCGGCACGTCCGCCGCGACCGCGCCGACTACTTCTCCACCAGGGCCGAGGGGCTCGGCGGCAAGAAGGCCGTCGCGTGGCGGCTGGTGGACGAGGCGGTGCCCCGCACGGCCTGGGACGCGACCGTCGCGGAACGCGCCCGGGAGCTGGCGGCCCGCTCGTCCCGCCCGGAAGGCGCCGAGGGCGTGGCGCTTACCCCGCTCGCCAAGGAGCGCACGGACACCTCCATCGCCTACCGGCACGTGACGGCGAAGCTGGACCGCGCCGCCGGCGCCGCCGAGATCACGATCGCCGGCCCCGACGCGGCGCCCCCGGTGGACTTCCACCACGAGTCCTTCTGGACGCTCGCCATGACCCGCGAGCTGGACGACCTCATCCTCGACCTGCGCACCAACGAGCTGGAACTCGGCACCTGGGTCTTCCGCACGGCCGGGGCCGCCGAGCACGTCCTCGCCCACGACCGGCTGCTGCTCGACAACGCCGGCGACTGGCTCGCCAACGAGATCGTCCACTACCTGAAGCGGACGCTGAAGCGCCTCGACGTCACCAGCCGCAGCCTCATCGCGCTGATCGAGCCGGGCTCCTGCTTCGCCGGCTCGCTCCTGGAGGTCGCGCTCGCCGCCGACCGCGCCTACCAGCTCGACGGCGTCTTCGAGGAGGTCGACCCGGACGCCGACCCCGCCGCGGTCACCGTGGACGCGATGAACCTCGGCCCGCTCCCGATGGGCAACGCCCTCACCCGGCTGGAGACCCGCTTCCTCGGCGACGCCGGCGCGCTCGCCGCCGTCCGCGACGCGGCCGGCAAGCCCCTCGACGCGGGCGACGCCGAACGCCTCGGCCTGGTCACCTTCGCGCCCGACGACATCGACTGGGACGAGGAGGTCCGCATCGCGATCGAGGAGCGCGGCAGCTTCAGCCCGGACGCGCTGACCGGGCTGGAGGCCAACTACCGCTTCCCCGGCCCGGAGACCCTGGAGACCAAGATCTTCGGACGGCTCACCGCCTGGCAGAACTGGATCTTCACCCGCCCGAACGCGTCCGGCCCGGACGGCGCGCTGCGCCGCTACGGCACCGGCCGGCGCGCCGACTTCGACCGAAAGCGAGCCTGACCCATGCCCGCCGGCGCGGACTACACCGAGAAGATCCCGAACAACGTCGACCTGCACGAGGACCGGCGGCTCCAGCGGGCGCTGGAGTCGTGGCAGCCGAACTTCCTCAACTGGTGGGAGTCGATGGGCCCGTCCCTGCCGACGCAGGACGTCTACCTGCGCACGGCGGTGAACGTCGGCCGCGAGGGCTGGGCGCATTTCGGGCACGTCGCCATGAAGGACTACCGGTGGGGCATCTTCCTCGCCGAACGCGACGGCGACCGGCGCATCGGGTTCGGCGCGCACAAGGGCGAGCCCGCCTGGCAGAAGGTCCCGGGGGAGTACCGCGCCGACCTGCAGCGCCTCATCGTCATCCAGGGCGACACCGAGCCGGCGTCCGTCGAGCAGCAGCGCAACCTCGGCGCGACCGCGCCCAGCCTCTACGACCTGCGCAACCTGTTCCAGGTGAACGTCGAGGAGGGCCGCCACCTGTGGGCGATGGTCTACCTCCTGCACGCCTACTTCGGACGCGAGGGCCGCGAGGAGGCCGAGGAGCTCCTGCACCGCAACTCCGGCAGCGAGGAGTCGCCCCGCATCCTCGGCGCGTTCAACGAGGAGACGCCCGACTGGCTGTCGTTCTTCATGTTCACCTACTTCACCGACCGGGACGGCAAGTACCAGCTCGGCACGCTGAAGGAGTCCGGCTTCGACCCGCTGTCGCGGACCTGCGAGTTCATGCTCAAGGAGGAGGCCCACCACATGATGGTCGGCACCACGGGCATCGACCGCGTCGTGGAGCGGACCGTCCAGCTCATGAAGGAGCACGACACCGACGACGTCACCGCGCACGGCGCGATCTCGCTCGACGTCGTCCAGAAGTACCTGAACTTCCACTACTCGGTGTCGCTCGACCTGTTCGGCTCCGAGACGTCCAGCAACGTCGCCAACTACTACACCGCCGGGCTCAAGGGACGCTGGATGGAGGGCCGCCGCAAGGACGACCACCTACTCACCGACGACGCCGTCATGGTGGACGCCCTCGTCGACGGCGCCATCGGGCAGACCGAGGTCGCCGCGCTCACCGGCCTCAACACCGACCTGCGCCGCGAGTACATCTCCGACTGCCAGAGCGGCGTCAACCGGTGGAACCGCATCCTCGCCGACGCGGGCCTCCCGCAGCGCCTCTACCTGCCGGGCGTCGCCTTCAACCGGAAGGTCGGCGCGTTCGCCGGCATCGAGACCACCCCGCAGGGCGAGATCCTCTCCGCCGACGAGTGGGAGCGGCGCAAGGGCGCCTGGCTGCCGACCGAGGTCGACAAGACGCACGTCCGGTCGCTGATGCGGCCCGTCCACGAACGCGGCAGGATCGCCGCCTGGATCGCCCCGCCCCGCAACGGCATCAACGGCCGGCCCTTCGACTACGAGTACGTCCGGCTCTAGGAGCCGCGCGGCGGACGGCCCGGCGACCGCGGTTCAGCGGGCGAGGTGGCGGGAGATGACCAGGCGCTGGATCTGGTTGGTGCCCTCGAAGATCTGCATGACCTTCGCCTCCCGCATGAAGCGCTCCACCGGGAAGTCGCGGGTGTAGCCGGCGCCGCCGAGGACCTGGACGGCGTCGGTGGTGACCTTCATGGCGTTGTCGGTGGCGACCAGCTTGGCGATGGACGCCTCGCGGCCGTAGGGGCGGCCCGCGTCCTTCAGGCGGGCGGCCGACAGGTAGGTGGCGCGGGCCGACTCGACCGCGGCGGCCATGTCGGCGAGGACGAATGCCAGGCCCTGGTGGTCGATGATCGCCTTGCCGAACGCCTCGCGGTGCTTGGCGTAGGCGACGGCGTGGTCGAGGGCGCCCTGGGCGAGGCCGGTGGCGACGGCGGCGATGCCGAGGCGGCCCGAGTCCAGGCCGGCGAGGGCGATGGACAGGCCCTGGCCCTCCGCGCCGATCAGGTTCCCGGCGGGGACGCGGGCGTCCTCCAGGCGGACCGTCGCCGTGGTCGAGCCCATCAGGCCCATCTTGTCCTCGGGCTCGTCGAACTCCAGGCCCGGCGTGCCGGCGGGGACGTGGAAGCAGGAGATGCCGCGGGCGCCGTCGTCGGAGGTGCGGGCCATGACGGTGTAGAAGTCGGCCTTGCCGCCGTGCGTCGTCCACGCCTTGGCGCCGTTGAGGACGTAGGAGTCGCCGTCCCGGACAGCCTTGGCGCGCATCGCGGCGGGGTCGGAGCCGGCGTGCGCCTCGGACAGGCAGTACGCGCCCAGCCGCTCGCCGGACAGCATGCCGGGCAGCCACGCCGCGCGCTGCTCGTCGGTGCCGTAGGAGAACAGCGGGAAGCAGGACAGGGCGTGCACGCTGACGCCCACGCCGACGCTCGCCCACACCGCGCCGATCTCCTCCAGCACCTGGAGGTAGATCTCGTACGGCTGGCCGCCGCCGCCGAACTCCTCCGGGTAGGGAAGGGTCAGCAGGCCGGCCCGGCCGAGCGTCGTGAACACCTCGCGCGGGAACGTGCCGGTGCGCTCGTCGCCGGCGACGCGGGGCGCCAGCTCCTTGTACGCGATGTCGCGGGTGAGCGCGAGCAGGTCCTCCGACTCCGGGGTCGGCAGATGGCGGGTGGCGGGCATGGGCGGGCTCCTTTCGGCCACCTCACGGTACCAAAACGAGTACTGGCGAACCGCTTGCGGTACTGTCGCGGCATGGACCGGGCGGACGAGCGCGTCACGCGGGCGGCGCGGCGGCGGGAGGCGCTGATCGGGCGGCTCATGGACGTCTTCCTCGACCGCGGGTTCGCCGAGCTGAGCGTCGCCGACCTCGCCGCCCTGCTGCGCTGCTCCAAGAGCACGCTGTACTCGGTCGCCGCGAGCCGCGAGCAGATCATCGCGGCGGTGGTGCGCGCGTTCTTCCGCCGCGCGACCGGGCGCGTGGAGGCCGCGCTCGACGCGGGCGCCGATCCGCGCGAGCGGGTCGGGCTCTACCTGCGCGCGATCTCCGAGGAACTGGCGCCGGCGTCGCCCGCCTTCTTCGCCGACCTGGACGCGTTCGCCCCGGCCCGCGAGATCTACAAGCAGAACACGGCGTTCGCCGTGCGGCGCGTGCAGGGGCTCGTCCGGGAGGCGTCCGGGGACGCGGACGCGGCGTTCGTCGGCGCCGTCGCGGGCCAGGTGATGGAGTCCATCCACCGCGGCGAGATCGAGGCGCAGACCGGCATGGACGACTCCGCCGCCTACGCCGCCCTCGCGTCCCTCATCGTCGCCCGGATGGCGGCCGGCTAGGCCGCCCGGTCAGTTCCGCGCCGCGTGGAGGGCGTGCTCGACCAGCGCGACCAGCACGCCCCGGGCCACCTCGCGGCTCCGCACGTCGCACATCAGGACGGGGACGTCCGGATCGACGTCGAGGGCGTCGCGGATCTCCTCGACGCTGTAGCGGCGGGCGCCGTCGAACTGGTTCGCGGCCACGACGAACGGGATCTCCCGCTGCTCGAAGAAGTCGATGGACGCGAAGCTCGTGCTGAGCCGCCGCGTGTCGACCAGCACGATCGCGCCGACCGCGCCGTAGGCGATCTGGTCCCACATGAACCAGAACCGCTCCTGGCCGGGCGTCCCGAACAGGTAGAGCCGGACGCCGCCGGAGAAGGTCAGCCGGCCGAAGTCCATCGCGACGGTCGTGGTGGACTTGCCCTCGACGCCGCCGAGGTCGTCCACCCCGATCGAGGCGTCGGTGAGGGTCTCCTCGGTCCGCAGCGGGCGGATCTCGCTGACCGCGCCGACCATGGTCGTCTTGCCCACGCCGAAGCCGCCGGCCACCAGCACCTTCAGCGTGTGCAGGGGGACGTCGTCGTCCGGCGCGTACGGCGTCATGGACGGGTTAGAGGCGGCGAAGTTCATCGAGCACTCTCATCAGGATGCGGGGGTCGGGGCGGTCGGACGGCTCCGCCGTCTGCCGGACCTCTTCGATCAGGCCGTACTGGTGCAGGTCCTCCAGGAGGATCTGCACCACCCGGAACGGCAGGTCGGTCTCCGAGGCCAGGTCGGCCGGGGTCGACGGCTGCCGGCACAGCTCCAGCAGCCGCCGCTGCTCGCGGGACAGCCACACCCGGTCGCCCGGGATGCGGCCGGTCGCGACCAGGATCGTCACCAGGTCGACGACGAGCCCGCGGGGGCGGGTGCGCCCCCGGGTCATCGCGTACGGCCGCACGACCGGGCCGGCGTCCCGCCCGATCCAGCGCTCTCTCGGAGTCTCCACGGTCGCTCAGCCCGACGCACCCGGCTGCAGCGAGGTGTCCTGCGACTCGGCGGCGCGCGGCGACGCCGACAGCGCCCGCCGCACCCGCTTGATCAGCATGGTGGTCTCGTAGGCGACGAGCCCCGCGTTGCCGCCGGCGTCGCTGAGCACCGCCAGGCAGCTCCCGTTGCCGGCCGGCATGACGAAGAACAGCTTGTCGTCCAGCTCCACCACGGTCTGCCGCACCTGCTTGGCCTGGAAGTGCTCGCGGGCGCCGTTGGCGAGGCTGTGGAAGCCCGACGACAGCGCCGCGAGGAACTCGGCGTCCTTGCGGGTGACGTCCCCCGAGGCGCCCATGACCAGCCCGTCGCGGGACAGCAGGACGGCCTGGCGGACCTCGCCGACCCGTTGCACCAGATCGTCGAGCAGCCAGTCGAGCTCGCCGGTGGCGTGGCCCTGCCGCGTCATGATTCCCCCCATTCATCGCGTGGATCGAGATCGCCCGGTTCGTCGTCGGCGACCCTGCCGCGCAGCCAACCAGACTGTAGCGAGGCCATCAGGTCGCGGCTCAGCTCCGGACTCGGCTCCTCGAAGTCGTCGTCCGGCGGACCGGCCGGTTCCGGAGCCGGGGCCGAGAGGCGTTTGCGCAGTTGAGGGGCGAGGTTGCGCTGCCGCACCCGGCGCGGAAGCCGGCCGGTGACCTCGCTGTCCTCCACCGCGGCGGGTTCCGTATCCCCGGCCGGCGGCCGGGTCCGGCCATTGGTGCGCCCCGGAGGGGCGAAGGAGACCGGCGGATCGAAGGAGACCTTCGGTTCCGCGACGCCCGGGGGGTCGTAGGAGACCTGCGCGTCGTAGGCCACCTCGGCGTCGTAGGCGGCCCGGGCGTCGTAGGACTCCGGCGGGTTGAACGCCACCGGCGGCGGCGCGTCCGGCGGGCCGCCGCGCGGCGGGCTCGCGGCCGGGCCGGGCAGCGCGGGCCGGATCGGGCGGCCGAGCCGCGGCGCGCCGGCCCCGGACGCGACGGACTGCGTCACCGCCGTGCCCTCGCCGGTCGCCTGCCACTGCTCGTCCATGACGACCAGGGCGTGCGGGACCAGCACGATCGCGGTGGTGCCCCCGTAGGCCGAGGGCTGCAGGGAGACCTTGATGTCGTGCCGGGCGGCGAGCCGCGCGACGACGAACAGGCCGAGCCGCTCGGTGTCGACGAGGTCGAACTCGACGGCGTTCGCGAGGCGCCGGTTGAGCGCGTCCAGCTCCTCGGGCGCGAGCCCGATGCCGCGGTCGACGACCTCCACCGCGAGCCCGTTGGCGACGGTCTCGACCTTGACGGTGACCTCCGTCGTCGGCGGGGAGTAGGCGGTGGCGTTCTCGATCAGCTCGGCGAGCAGGTGGATGACGTCGGCGACCACGTCGCCGGTCACCGCGACCGCGGACGCGCCGGTCACCTCGATGCGGGTGTAGTCCTCGACCTCGGCGATCGCCGCGCGCACCACGTCCTCGGCGGCGACCGGGTGGTCCCACGCGCGGACGGTCGGCGAGCCGGACAGGATGACCAGGCCCTCGGCGTGCCGCCGCATGCGGGTCGTCAGGTGGTCCAGGCGGAACAGGTCGTCCAGCTCCTCGGCGCTGGAGGCGCGCCGCTCCATCTGGTCCAGCAGCCGCAGCTGCCGGTGCAGCAGCGACTGGCTGCGCCACGACAGGTTCACGAACACCCGGTTGATGCTGGCGCGCAGCTCCGCCTCGCCGATCGCGGTGCTGATCGCCTGCCGCTGGACGGTCTCGAACGCCTCGCTGACCAGCGCGACCTCGCGGGTCCGGCCGGCCGCGGGCCGGGGCGTCTCGGTCTCCAGGTCGACCCGCTCGCCGCGCCGCAGCCGCGCCACGACCCGGGGCAGCCGCTCGTTCGCCAGCTCCTGCGCCGACCGCTGCAGCCTGCGCAGCTCGTCGGCGTGCCGACGGGCGAACAGCAGCGACAGCACGATGGAGGCGACGACGGCGAGCAGCCCGACGCCGCCCGCCAGGTACACCCGCAGCATGATCGCCTGGCCGGCGGGCGCGACCTCGTCGTGCTGGAGCTGCTCGCCGGCCTTGGCGGTGGTGCCGAGCCACACCTGCCCGGCCGCGCCGGTCACGGCCCGCCACTGCCGCGGATCGGGGGTCCTGCCCTGCTCGACGACGGAGGTCTCCAACGCGACGAAGTCGGCGTAGGCGGGCGAGTTCACCAGCCCGCTCATGGTCTCGGCCATGTCGCCGCTGAGGCCGATCAGGCCGAGGTCGACCAGCTCGGCGCGGGTGCCGGCCCACTGCGCGAACGCGGCGCGGGTGCCGGCCTTCAGACGGCCGCCGCCGAGCGCGGTCAGCAGCGTGTCCTCGCGCAGCATGAAGTCGCGCGCCCAGTACATGTACAGCAGGCCGTTGGTCTGCTGGAACACGCTGACGTCGTCGAGGGTCACCAGCGTGGTGAGCAGCCGGACCGTGTTGTCGAAGGCGGTGCTGTAGGCGTTGATGGCGTCCAGCGCCGAGACGTTCCGCGCGGTGATCTGCGACCGGATGCTGGCCAGCTGGTCGAGCTGGTTGCCGACGTTGCGGGTGCGCTGGACCTCGGCGTCGGTGAGGTGCTCGACGGACTCCGGCGCGAGCGCCGTCTTGCGGAAGGCGGCCACCGCGCCCTCGGTCCTGCCGGTCGCCTCCCGGAACTTCTGGTCGGCCGCGGCCGACGGCGACGTCAGCGCGGCGACCGCGGCGGCGCGCTCCTCCTGCACCGCCTGCATGGCGCGGGTGGCCGGATCGCCGGCCCGCTCGCGGTTCCCCGAGTACTGGTTGCGCTGGATCGCCTCGTCCAGTGCGGGAACGGCCGAGAAGGTCCACAGGGCCACGAGCGACACGAGCGGGATCGCCAGGAGCAGGACGATCCGCCGGCCGATCGGACGCGTGTGCGGACGCCCGTGGGATCTGCGCACCTGTTCGGGACTCGACAACGGCCCACTCCTGATCGTCGGCGGCCACCTTCAAGGGTGACGAAGCATACTCACGCCGATTTGTCCGGTGCCAGCGGCCTCACCTGCTGGAACGCGTATCCGGGGAAGTACGGGGCGGGCCGCCGGGCGGCTCCGGCGGGGGCCGCGGGGCTTCCGCGCGTACGGCGGCGTTTGCGCAGGTCAATGCGGTCTTATCGAGGGCCATTCCGGGCTGACCTTGGAGAACGCGTTCCCGCGGCCCCGCCGATGATCGACACGAGCGGTGCGGTGCGCCGGGACGGACGGTGACCGGCCGACAATTGTCGATCTTGTGAGCAGAGGTGAAATAGAGGCCAATATTGGCCGTTTTGATGCTAAGTCGTGTCTTGTTGTGGGAATTGACTCATGTCAGGCTTCGGGTTGCTTCGTCCCCCCACAAACGGAGACCTAGTCATGCGCAGAGCCGCGCTCGCAACCCTCACCGGGCTGTCGCTCGCAGCCGCCACCGTGGCCGCGATGCCGGCCCAGGCGGCGGCACCGTCCCAGTCCAAGCTGGCCAGGCTGGTCACGCTGAAGAACGTCCGCCACCACCAGCTGAACCTGCAGAAGATCGCGGACGCCAACGGCGGCAACCGGGCCGCCGGGCTGCCCGGCAACAAGATCACCATCAAGTACATCGCCGACCAGCTCAAGCGGGCCGGCTACACCCCCACGGTCCAGAACTTCGCGTTCGACTTCTGGCAGGAGAACTCCGCGGCGGTGTTCGCCGAGACCGCGCCGGAGCAGAAGACGTTCGCGCCGGACACCGACTTCGCGACCATGCAGTACTCCGGGTCGGGCGACGTCACCGCCGCCGCGACGCCCGTCGACCCCGGCGCCACCGGGCTCGGCAGCGGCTGCGAGGCCGACGACTTCGCCGGCTTCCCGGCGGGCCACATCGCGCTGATCCAGCGCGGCGGCTGCTTCTTCTCCCTCAAGACCGACAACGCGATCGCCGCCGGCGCCTCCGCCGTCGTCATCTACCAGCTCCCCGACCAGCCCGGCCCCGTGGCGGGCACGCTGACCACGCCGTACGACATCCCGGTGATCGGCCCGACCAACGCGGTCGGCAGGGCCCTCGTCGACCAGGCGAACAACGGCGGCGTGACGCTGCGCGTGAAGACCGACACGCTCAACCAGAAGCGCGAGGCCGCCAACGTCCTCGCCGACACCGGGCGCGGCCGCGCCGACAACGTCGTGGTCGTCGGCGCCCACAACGACAGCGTCACCGCGGGCCCCGGCATCAACGACGACGGCTCCGGCACCGCGACGCTGCTGGAGATGGCGAAGCAGATCGGAAAGCTCGGCCCGAAGGTCCGCAACCAGGTGCGGTTCGCGTTCTGGGGCGCCGAGGAGGAGGGCCTGCTCGGCTCCCAGTACTACGTCGACAACCTGCCGCAGGCCGAGCGCGACAAGGTCGCGCTGATGCTCGACTTCGACATGCTCGCCTCGCCGAACTACGTCAACTTCGTCTACGACGGGGACGACAGCGAGGGCCGGAACAACGTCGAGCCGCCGGCCGGGTCGGGTGCGATCGAGAAGGCGTTCAACGACTACTTCGCCTCCCGGAACCTGCACACCGACGCGACGGCCTTCGACGGCCGGTCCGACTACAACGCCTTCATCACCGCGGGCATCCCCGCCGGCGGCATCTTCACCGGCGCCGAGGGCATCAAGACGCCCGAGCAGGCGGCGATCTACGGCGGCACCGCCGGGGTGGCCTACGACCCCTGCTACCACTCGGCGTGCGACCGCTACGACAACGTCGACCTCACCGGCTTCGACCACATGATCGACGCCACCGCCGCCGTCACCCAGCTGTTCGCGCACAGCACGCTGACGGTCAACGGCAACGAGTTCGCCCGGCGCGCCCCGGCTCAGGCCGCGAAGCGCACCGTGCCGGACGAGATCGGCAACTACAAGACCCGGTGACATCCGGCTCCTGAGGGACGCGCCCGGCTCCGGGCGCGTCCCTCACACGTTCACGCGGGACCGCGCGTCAGGCGAGCGCTTCGGCGATGGCGCGCAGCGCGGGACGGGGGTCGTCCTCGCCGAGCACCTGGACGGCCACCTGGTCGGCGCCCGCGTCCAGGTGCCCCTTCACCCGCGCGGCCAGCGCCGCCGCGCCGCCCTGCGCGATCAGCGCGTCCAGCAGCGCGTCGCTGCCGCTGCCCGCCACGTCCTCGTCGGTGAAGCCCAGCCGCTTGAAGTTGTTCACGTAGTTGCGCAGCCGCAGGTAGTACCCGGCCGACTCCCGGGCCAGCGCGCGGGCGCGCCCGGTGTCGGTGTCGAACACGACCTTCTGCTCGGGGACGAGGAGCGGCCCCGCGCCCAGCGTCTCGCGCGCCGCGCGGGTGTGCTCGGGCGTGGTGAAGTACGGGTGCGCGCCCGCCGTGCGCTCCGCCGCCAGCCGCAGCACCTTCGGCCCGAGCGCCGCCAGCG
Organism: Actinomadura bangladeshensis; assembly: GCF_004348335.1. Taxonomy (GTDB): domain Bacteria; phylum Actinomycetota; class Actinomycetes; order Streptosporangiales; family Streptosporangiaceae; genus Spirillospora; species Spirillospora bangladeshensis. Next base: position 45,882 of record NZ_SMJW01000017.1, read on the forward strand.
CCCGCCGCTCTACCGGGACGTCCGCGGCGTCCAGGTCGTCGAGGTACCGGACGATCGTCTCGTACGGGCTCCGGTACTCCTGCGTCGCCTCCGGGTGGCCGATGCCGACGCCGAGCAGGAACCGGTCGCCGTAGGCGTCGTGCAGCCGGTGGTAGGACGCGGCGACCTCGCCGGCCGGCGTCGCCCACATGTTCACGATGCCGGTCGCGACCACGAGCCGGTCGGTGGCCGCCAGCAGCCGCTCGGCGATCTTCAGGTCGCCGCGCGGCGACCCGCCGATCCATATCGCGCCGTAGCCGAGGTCTTCGAGGTCCTTGGCCAGGTCGCCGTCCAGCATGCTCCACGGGCGCCAGATCCCCAGCCGGCCCGGTTCGATCTTGTCCATGTCGCTCCCAACACCTCGCGCCGCCGTTTCATGCCACCTTCCCCGGTGCCAGGATGCAAGACATGACCGACCGGCCCCGCCTGCTGCTCCTGGACGGCCACTCGCTGGCCTACCGGGCCTTCTACGCGCTGCCGGTGGAGAACTTCAGCACCACCTCCGGGCAGCCGACGAACGTCGTGTACGGGTTCGCGAACATGCTCGCCAACGTCCTGCGGGACGAGCGCCCGACGCACGCCGCCGTCGCGTTCGACGTGTCGCGCCGGACGTTCCGCACCGAGGCGTTCCCCGAGTACAAGGCGACCCGGGCCCGGTCGCCGGAGGAGTTCGGCAGCCAGCTCGGCGTCCTGGACCGCCTGCTCGCGGCGATGAGCCTGCCCGTGCTGCGCGCGCCCGGCTACGAGGCCGACGACGTGATCGCGACGCTCGCGACGGCGGCGGAGGCCGACGGCATGGCCGTGCTGGTCGTCACCGGCGACCGGGACGTCCTCCAGCTGGTCAGCGACGACGTCACCGTCCTGTACTTCTACCGGACGGCCGCGGAGATGATCCGCTACACGCCCGAGGCGGTGCGGGAGAAGTACGGGCTGACCCCGGCGCAGTACCCCGACTTCGCCGCGCTGCGCGGCGACCCGTCCGACAACCTGCCGGGCATCCCGGGTATCGGGGAGAAGACGGCCGCGAAATGGGTCCGCGAGTACGGGTCGCTCGGCGCTCTGCTGGAGCGCGCCGGCGAGGTGAAGGGCAAGGCGGGGGAGAAGCTGCGCGCCGCGCAGGACTCGGTACGGCTCAACCGGCGGCTGACCGAGCTCGTCCGCGACGTGGACCTGCCGGTCGCGCCCGCCGACCTGCGCCGCCGCCCCTACGACCTGCCGTCGTTCACCGCGCTGCTGGACGAGCTGGAGTTCCGCAACGCCAGCCTCCGTCAGCGCCTGTTCGCCGCCGACCCGGGCGGGGGCCGTCCCGCCGAGGCGGCGCGGCCCGAACCGGTGCGGGGCCGCGAGCTGGGCCCGGACGAGCTGGCCGGCTGGCTCGGCGCCCACGGCACCGGCCTGATCGGGCTGGCCGCCGACTGGACGTGGGCGCGCGGCACCGGCGACATCGCGCGGATCGCGCTGGCGACCGGCGACGGCCGCGCGGCCTCGTTCGAGCCGTCCGCCCTCACCGAGGCCGACGAGCGCGCCTTCGCGGAATGGCTCGCCGATCCGTCCCGCCCCAAGGCCGTGCACGACGTGAAGGCGCTCGTGCGCGTGTTCGGCGACCGCGACCGGCGCCTCGGCGGCGTCGCCACCGACACTGCGATGGCCGCCTACCTGCTGCTCCCGGGCCTGGCCGCCTACGGCATCGCCGACCTCGCCGGCCGCCACCTCGGGCGGCGCCCGCCCGCCGACGGGGCCGCCGGGCTGATGCTCAGCGCCCGCGCCGTCCTCGACCTGGCCGGGACGTTCGCCGCCGACCTGGCGGCCACCGGCATGGACGCGGTCCTCCGCGACGTCGAGCTGCCGCTGTCGGACCTGCTCGCCCGCGCCGAGCGCGCCGGGATCCACGTGGACGCGGCCCTCCTGGACGAGCTGGAGCGGCACTTCGCCGACGCGATGGAGCGCGCCGCCGACGAGGCCGCCGAGATCGCCGGCCGCCGCTTCAACCTCGGATCGACGAAGCAACTGCAGGAGGTGCTGTTCGGCGAGCTGAACCTGCCGCGGACCAAGAAGACCAAGTCCGGCCACTCCACCGACGTGGACGCCCTGACCTGGCTCGCCACCCAGACCGACAACGGGCTGCCGGAGGTGCTGCTGCGGCACCGCGACCAGGCGCGGCTGCGCACCACCGTCGCCGGGCTGATCCGCGAGATCGGCGCGGACGGCCGGATCCACACCACCTTCCAGCAGACCGTCGCCGCGACCGGCCGGCTCACCTCCACCGAGCCGAACCTGCAGGTCATCCCCGTCCGCACCGAGGAGGGGCGGCGCATCCGCCGCGCGTTCCGGCCGGGCGCCGGATTCGAGTCGCTGATGACCGCCGACTACGGGCAGCTCGAACTGCGGGTCATGGCCCACCTGTCGCAGGACCCGACGCTGCTCGCCGCGTTCGCGTCCGGCGAGGACCTGCACGCCACGATGGCCGCGCAGGTCTTCCACGTCGCCCCGGACGCCGTCACCCCGGACATGCGCCGCAAGATCAAGGCGATGTCGTACGGGCTGGCGTACGGGCTGTCGGCGTTCGGGCTGGCCCGGCAGCTCGGCATCCCGATGGGCGAGGCGCGCCCGCTGATGGACGCCTACTTCGCCCGGTTCGGCGGCGTCCGCGACTACCTCGACGAGGTCGTCGCCGAGGCCCGCGTCACCGGTTACACCCGGACGGTCCTCGGCCGCCGCCGCTACCTGCCGCAGCTGACCAGCGACGATCGGCGGCGCCGCGAGACCGCCGAGCGGATGGCGCTGAACGCGCCGGTCCAGGGCTCCGCCGCCGACATCGTCAAGATCGCGATGCTGCGGGTGGACGGGGCGCTCACCGAGGCCGGGCTGCGCAGCCGGCTGCTGCTCCAGGTGCACGACGAGATCGTCCTGGAGGTGGCGCCGGGGGAGCGGGACGCCGTGGAGAAGATCGTCCACGACCGGATGACGACCGCCTACCCGCTCCGCGTCGGCCTGGAGGTCGCCATCGGCACCGGCGCCGACTGGAACGCCGCCGCCCACTAGGAGGCGGCCGGGGGACGCCCCTCCCAGGCGTCGCGGAGCAGGACCCGGAGACCCGCCTCCTCCGGCGGACGCGGGTTGGCGAACCCGCCGGCGGCGGCCCGCGCGACGACATCGTCCAGGTGAGCGGGGTCGGCGCCCAAATCCTTGAGTGAACGCGGCAGGCCCAGCGAACCGGACAGGTCCCAGAGCGCGCGGGCCGGGTCGTCGCGTCCGAGCGCCCGCCGGAGCGCCGCCACGGCGTCCGGTGCGGCGGGGGCGTTGTAGGCGAGGGCGTGCGGCAGCAGGACCGCATGCGTCTCGGCGTGCGGCAGGTTCAGCGAGCCGCCGAGGATGTGGCACAGCTTGTGGTGCAGGCCCATCGTGGTGGCGCCCAGGCACGTCCCGCACAGCCACGCCCCGTACAGGGCCCGGGTTCGCGCGGGCAGGCCGCCGGGGTTCCGGACGACCTCCGGCAGCGCCCCGGCCAGCGCGCGGACCGCCTCCTCGGCCATCAGCGAGACGATCGGCGACGCGTCCGGAGCGTAGAGCGCCTCGACGGCGTGCGCCGTCGCGTTCATCGCCGACGCCGCCGACACGGCCGCCGGCAGCCCCAGCGTCAGGGACGGGTCGTAGAGCACCGTCCGGGCTAGCACGCGCTCGTCGCGCCCGGTGCGCTTGACGCCGTCCTCCGTCATGCCCCACGTCGGCGTCATCTCCGACCCGGAGTACGTCGTCGGGACGGCCACGATCGGCAGCCCCGTCTCCCTGGCGACCGCCTTGGCCAGGCCGACCGCCGACCCGCCGCCGAACGCGAGCAGGCCGTCCGCGCCGAGCGTCCCGGCGACCCGGCACGCCTCCGCCGCCGCCTCCGCCGGGACGTGCATCACGGCCCCGGCGTGGACGCCCGCGACCCGCGCGCCCAGCGGGGACGCGGCGCGTCCGGCGTCCGCCCGCCGGCCGGGCGTCGACAGGACGAGCACCCGGGACAGGCCGAGCGCGTCCACCTCGGCGGGCAGTCCGGCGAGCACGCCGTCGCCGAAGACGACCCGTACGGGGAGCGGCCGGTAGGCGAATCGCAGCGCGTCCATGCCCCGACCCTACGATCAGCGCCTCTCCCGGCGGGTAGGGTCCGCGGAAGGGGGAGGTACTCATGGAGATCGAGATGGTCGTCGAGATCCCCGGCGGATCCCGCAACAAGTACGAGATGGACCACCGGCTCGGCCGCATCAGGCTCGACCGGATGCTGTTCACGGCGACCCGGTACCCGCACGACTACGGCTACATCCCGGACACCTGCGCCGAGGACGGCGACCCGCTGGACGCGATGGTGCTGCTGGAGGAGCCCACGTTCCCCGGCTGCCAGATCACCGTCCGCAGCGTCGGCGTGTTCTGGATGCACGACGAGAAGGGCCCGGACGCCAAGGTGCTCACGGTGCCGTCCCGCGACGTCCGGTACGCCGGCGTCCAGGACCTGCGGGACGTGCACGAGCACGTCCTCGACGAGATCGCGCACTTCTTCGACATCTACAAGAGCCTGGAACCGGGCAAGGCCGCCGACGTGCGCGGGTGGCAGGACCGGCAGGTCGCCGACCGCACGATCACCGAGGCGGCCGAACGCGCGCGGGCGACCCACAGCACGACCGGCTGATCCGGGCCGGCGCGCGGCCCCGCGTGACCGACCTCACCCGCAGGGCCGCGGCCGGGCGTGTAGCGTCGGCATCCCCCGGGGGCGGGCGCGTCCCCGGATCCGGAGGTGAGGCCGCATGAGCGCGGGTGGAAGGGGCGGCGCGGACGACGGGATCCGCTCGGACCGCCCGGTGTCGGCGCGGGTCTGGGACTATTGGCTCGGCGGCAAGGACCACTACGAGGTGGACCGGATCGCGGGCGAGCAGGTCGCGCGGCGGGTCCCCGGGATCGTCGCAGCCGCCCGCACCGACCGGCTCTTCCTCGGCCGCTGCGTCCGCCACCTGGCCGGGGAGGAGGGCGTGCGGCAGTTCCTCGACATCGGCACCGGGCTGCCGACCGCCGACAACACCCACGAGATCGCCCAGCGGGTGGCGCCGGAGTCGCGCATCGTCTACGTCGACAACGACCCGCTGGTGCTCGCCCACGCGCGTGCGCTCCTCACGAGCTCGCCGGAGGGCGCCACCAGCTACATCGACGCCGACGTCCGCGACCCCGAGCGGATCCTCGACGAGGCCTCCGCGACGATCGACCTCGGCAAGCCCGTCGCCCTGATGATGCTCGCCCTGCTGCACCTCATCACCGACGACGGCGAGGCGCGCGGCATCCTGGACCGGCTCGCCAGCGCGCTCGCCCCCGGCAGTTTCGTAGCGCTGTCGCACGCCTGCCTGGACGTGGACGTCACGCACGCCGCCGTCGAGGCGTGGAACGAGAGCGGCACCCCGCACCCGCTCAGGGCCCGGACCGCCGCGGAGATCGAGGCGCTGTTCGACGGCCTGGAATTGGTCGATCCCGGAGTGGTGTCGTGCTCCCGGTGGCGTCCCGAACCCAATCCGTGGGGCGAGCCGCAGGAGACCATGACCTTTTGTGGAGTGGCGAGAAAACTATCGGCCTGAGGGTGTTCGTACGAGGATAAGAGGAATTCCCTACATCGTTCCTCTGGAGGCGGTCCTTGGCGCATATCGAATTGGACGAGAATGTCCCCGGGCTGCCGTCCCTGCTCCGGTTCCGGCCGGAGACGGCCGGCCCGCTCAGCGCGCTCGCCGACGCACTGCTGCGCGGCCCCGGCCCGCTCGACCGCGGTGAGCGGGAGCTGATCGCCGCCTACGTGTCCGAGCTGAACGGCTGCCGGTTCTGCGCCTCCTCGCACGGCGCGTGCGCCGCCGCGCAGCTGCCCGGCGGCATGACGCTCGTCCGGCAGATCCACGCCGATCCCGAGGCCGCGCCCGTATCCGCCAAGCTCAAGGCGCTCCTGGCCATCGCCGCCGCCGTGCAGCGCGGCGGCCGGGAGGTCGGCGACGCGCACATCGCGGCCGCGCGCGAGGCCGGCGCCACGGACGTCGAGATCCACGACGCGGTCCTCATCGCCGCCGCGTTCTGCATGTACAACCGGTACGTGGACGGGCTGGCGACCAGCGCCCCGGAGGACCCGGCCGCGTACGCGCGGATGGCCGAGCGGCTCGTCGCCCACGGGTACGGGAGCGCCGCGGCCCCGCGCTGAAACCGGTTGGCCGCAGGGGCCCCGGCGGGCAGGACGGGCCGGGTGAAGATCAGGCCCGCCGGCGGTGTGGTGGCGTCGGGGCGGCATGCCTGGACCGCCCGGCCGTCCGGCCCGGCGCGGCTGCTCGACCAGGCCGGCGCGGCGGGCGGTGTCGTCGCGGCGGGCGCGGGCGTCGACCTCGGCGCCGGTTTCCGCTCGGCGCGGCTGGACGGCGCGCACGGCGACCAGCGCGACGCCGTCCTCGCCGCGCTGCGGGTCGTGGGCGTCGACGGCGCGCACCGGCTCGGGCAGCGGGCCGGCTTCCTGGTGGCGCTGTTCGGCCCTTCGGTGACGCGGCGGGTCGGCGCCGCCGCCGCGCGGGCCGTGGAAGAGGAGCGGTGGGCGGCCCTGCACCTGGCGTCGGCCGCCAGCGACGTCCTCGGGCCCGAGCAACTCGAGCGGGTGCTGGAACGCCGGCACGCGCTCGGCGGACGCGAGCGGCGGCTGGCGACGCAGAGCCGCCGCGACCGCCTCGACGACCTGCGCCGGCGCCGCCGCCACGACGACGACCACTGACGAGGTGTGCGGCGTCCGCGAACCGGCCGCGGTGCCGGACGCCGTGCTGCGCGAGTGGGCGGACGCCGGCCTGGCGAGCTGGCGCGAGGGGGCCGGATACGGCGCGGCCCGCCCGCCCGCCGAAGATCCGGCCGTCGCCGGCGCCTACGCCGCCGACCTCGTGGCGCGCCGCGTCCGCCGCGCGATCGGGGCCCTCGCCGTCCGCGACGACCCCGTCATCGCGCACGCCCTCGCGAAGCCGTCGGCCGAGCCGCTCCTCTGCGCGCTCGCGATCGCCGTCACGTGCAGCGCCCCCGGCACCGGTCTCGCCCTCGTGGCGCCGCCGCGCACCGTCACCGTCCCCGGCTACCCGGCCACGACGCTCGCCGACGAGGACGGCCCCTGGCACCGCGCCCTGCCCGCCGCCCGCGACCTCGGCGCCGACACCTCCGTGTTCTGGGACGAGATCGCCGAGCACGGCCTGCGCGTCCCCGCGTCCTGGCTCGCGCACGGCGGCTGGCCCGCGCTGTGGTCGCGCGCCCACGCCCGCCGCCGCTGACGGCTCACGGCCGCCGGAAGATCGTGATGGAGTGGCCGACCTCGCCGACCGGCGTGCTGGAGGCGATCAGCGGGGTGAGCCGCGGGTCGTCCTTGGCGATCCAGCTGTCGGACACCGCGAGCAGGCCGTGCACCCGGTCCGGGGGCACGGTGAGCGGGTCGGCCGCGCGGATGCCGTAGTAGGACGGGACGCCGCTGCCCTTGTAGGCGAGCCAGACCCGCTCACCGGGGTAGCGGCCGCGCAGCCGGTCGGCGAGCCGCCCCAGATCCTGACCCCAGTCCACGTTGGAGTCGTGCAGGTACAGGTGCGTCTTGGACGGCCCGCCGAACGCCTCGTTCGAGTACGGCAGGTAGTACGGGAAGGCCCGCAGCGAGCTGACCGCGACGAACAGCACCAGCACGCCCACCGCGATCCTCGTCGCCCGGCGGCCGACGAGCACCGCCCCGGCCGCCGCCACCGCCAGGAACATCGGGAGGAAGATCGCATACCGGACGCCGAGGTCGCGGGCCCCGGTCATCGCCACCGCCAGCAGCACGGCCGCCGGCGCGAGGACGTACGGCGCGGCCGGGCGCAGGCGGGTCAGCAGCGCCATCGCGGCGACGCCCGCCGCCCACAGAGCGAGCATCCCCAGCGGCGTCTTCACCAGCAGCGCTGCGGGCAGGTAGTACCAGCGCGACCCCCGGTAGGTGTCGCCGAACAGGAAGCCCGTCCACGTCAGGTCCTCGAAGCCGAACTGGACGCGCATCCCGTCCCGGAACGGCCTCGGGAACGGCAGCACGTCGACGAGGAGGCCGCGGAGCCCGCCGATCGCCGGGACGCCGGCGGGCGCCGTCCACCGCAGCCGCGGATCGACGGCCAGGTACGCCGCCCACACCACCCCGGCGGCCAGCACGCCGGTGCCCGCGGCCGACAGCAGGGCGGCGGCGATGGGCCGCCGGGCACCGCGCGACCGGCACGACGTCCAGATCGACACCGCCACCAGCGCCAGCAGCACCGGGACGGCCGGAAGCGCGCTCATCTTCGTCGCCATCGCCGCGCCGAGCGCCAGCCCCGTGAGCGGGACGTAGAGCCGCGGTCGCCGCCGCGCCCGCCACGCGAGCCACACCGATGTCAGCAGGAACCCGGCCGTGGGCACGTCGAGCGTCGCCAGCGAGCCGTGCGCGATGACGTCCGGGGAGAACGCGTAGAGGGCGAGCGCCGCCGCACCGCCGGCCGGGCCGGCGAGGTCGCGCGCGAACGCGAAGACGACCAGCCCGAACAGCAGCGTCAGGACGATGACCGGCAGCCGCGCGGCCAGCAGGACGCGCTGCGCGTCGTTGCCCGACGCGTACAGGAGGTGGGGCCCGACCTCCAGGTCGCTCCCGGTGAAGGAGGCGTCCAGGCGGGCGCCGCCGAGCACCGCCCCGGCACCGATGAGGATCTTGCCGAGCGGCGGATGCTCGGGGTTGTGCCGAAGGTCGTGGTCGCGCAGGTAGGTGACGCCCGTGCCGATGTACACGGGCTCGTCGATGGTCGGGGACTGGGCGACGGCCGTGGCGAGCATCGCGAACGCCATCTGCGCCAGCAGCGCCGCCGCGACCGCGGCCAGCGGCCATCGCCGGTTCCGGCGCAGCGCCCGGAACCGGCCGGCCGGTGCTGCACCGGGCGGCGCCGCCGGCTCCCCGACCGCGGTCATCAGCCGAAGGCGGTGAGGAAGCGGTCGCGGAACGCGCTCATCGGCCACACCGGGGAGTCCTTGCCGGGCCGCAGGCCGTCCTGCCAGTTCCAGCCCGAGATCTTGTCGATGACGGCCTTGTCCTTGGCGACGACCGTGATGGGCACGTCCCGGCTCGCGCCCGCACCGGTGATGAGCGGCGCGGGCTGGTGGTCGCCGAGGAAGATGAGCACCGTCCTGTCATTCCCGTACGTCTCCAGGTACGACACCAGGGTGTTCAGCGTGTACTCGATCGACTTGCGGTACTCGGTGCGGATCTGGCCGCCGGCCGGCCAGGGCGCGTCGTAGCCCTTGCCCATCCCGTTGAAGACCGAGCCGTCCCCGACCTCGTCCCACGGGACGAGCCGCGGAATGGACGCCCACGGCGCGTGGCTCGACACCAGCGCCGTCTCCGCCATCACCGGCGGCCGGTCCTTCTTCGCCAGTTCGGTGCGCTGCAGCGTCGACAGCGTGTACTGGTCCGGCATGGTCGCGAAGCTGAACCGGGGGCCGCGGTACCCGAGGTTCCGGTCGTCGTACACCTTGTCGTACCCGTAGAACCTCCCCTCGGGCCAGGCCCGCGTGATCGCCGGCATCAGCGCCACCGTCCGCGCGTCCGCCTTGCGGAACGCGCCGTTCAGCGTCAGCCGGTCGCTGTTGACGAGCGTCCGGTACCGCTGCTGGTTGTTGATCCACAGCCCGGACAGCAGCGTCGCGTGCGCGAGCCAGCTGCCGCCGCCCGCCGTGGACGAGGTGAGCCATCCGCTGCGCGCGGCGAACCCGGCCTCGCGGAGCCGCTGCGACCCCTGGTCCAGGACGGCGTCGACCCGCGGCGCGTACTGCGGGCTCTCCACCGCCGAACGCCCGTAGCTCTCCACGAACGCCAGGAGGACGTCCTTGCCGCGCAGCCCGGCCAGCAGTTCGTCGCCCGGCGTGTCCCTGAACCTGTCGACGGCGGCGGCCTTCGCGAACTCCTCTCGGTCGTTCAGGCTCGCCCGCACCGCCCGCGCGTGGTCGTAGGCGAGCACCGCCGCGCTCCGGGACGCGACCGGCACGCCGTGGACGAGCTGCGCGCCGAGTACGGCGCACACGACCCAGGCCGTCCCCAGCACCGCCGCCGCCCGCGCCGCCGCCCGGTCGTGCCGGACGACCACCCGGCCGAGGCGCAGCGCCGACAGCGACATCAGCGCGATCACCCCGGCCGCCAGCACCACGGTGAGGACCACGGCGGCGATCGCCCCGGCCCGCCCGGCGGACTCGTCCACGAATTCCACGGCCGGCCCCAGCAGCGGCCAGTCGAGCACCAGGTCGAACGGCCGGACGAGCACGGCGTCGAACCCGATGTCCAGCACCTTCAGCACGAACAGCAGGCCGAGGACGGCCCCGGCCGTCCCCGCCGCGTAGCGC
>NZ_SMJW01000180.1 GCF_004348335.1 Actinomadura bangladeshensis
GCGTCCGCCCCCGCCCCGACCGCCCCGCAGTGATCACGCCTAACCTCGGTACATGCCCGACCTTGCTTACTACGCCTCACTGCCGCGCGCCCGCGGCGCCGCGGCGGCCCTGCTGCTGGACGACCTCGGGCGGGTCCTGCTGGTCAAGCCCACCTACAGCGAGGGCTGGTATCTCCCCGGCGGGGTCATCGAGGCCGACGAGTCCCCGCTGTCGGCCTGCCTGCGCGAGTGCGAGGAGGAACTCGGCCTCGTCCCCCGCCTGGACGGCCTGGCCTGCGTCGACTGGGGCTCCCCGCGCGACGACGGGGTCGACGCCGTCAACGTGTTCGTCTTCGGCGGCACCATCACCGGCGCGGAGATCGCCGCGATCCGGCTGCCGCCCGAGGAGCTGTCCGACCACGTCCTGGTCGCGCCGGAGAAGATCCCCGAGCTGGCGCCGCCGCACGTCTCCCGCCGGATGGACCCCAGCCTGCGGGCCATGGCCGACGGCCGCGCCGTCTACCTCGAGGACGGCCGCGAGCAGCCCTTCGGCGCGCGCCGCGCCTGACCCGCGCCCCGGACCGGCCGCTGAGCCGGGGTCAGACCGGGACCGCGTCCTGGATCTGGCGGGCGCCCTCCGGGTCGACGGCCCGGGCGCAGTGCGCGCAGCAGTAGAAGTGCCCGCTCACCTCCACACCGTGGCCCAGGATGCGGCACTGGCAGTGCTCGCAGATCGGTGCCATCCGGTGCACCGCGCACTCGAACGAGTCGAACGTGTGCACCTCGCCCTGCGCGTGCACCTCGAAGGCCATCGCATAGTCGTTGCCGCAGACCTCACAGGTCGCCATCGGTCCTGTCTCCGTTCCCCCGCCGCCTCGCGACCACCTGCCTACCCGGCGCGGCGCGCATCTACCACCCGCCGCCGCGCCCGTTGCGTCTCCCGCCGCCTCACCACCGGCGGGGACGCGCGGTGCGGCGGAGTTAGCACCCGCGTACGACCCGTCACACGCGCCCGAAACCTCGCGCTCCTACGTTCGGTCTTCCGAACCGACCCGGGAGAGCACCGATGACCGTCACCACCCGAGCCCCGCGCGGGGACCGCACCCGCCCGCCGAAGGGCCGCTGGATCGAGGACTGGCGGCCCGAGGACCCCGCCTTCTGGACGGCCCGCGGCGCCCGGACCGCCCGCCGCAACCTGGTCCTGTCGATCTTCGCCGAGCACATCGGGTTCTCGGTGTGGACGCTCTGGTCGGTCCTCGTGCTGTTCCTCGGGCCCGCCTACGGCATCGACCCGGCCGGCAAGTTCACCCTCACCGCCGTCCCCGCCCTCGTCGGCGCGGCGCTGCGCATCCCCTACACGCTCGCCGTCGCCCGGTTCGGCGGCCGCAACTGGACCGTCTTCAGCGCGGCCCTGCTGCTCGTCCCGGCGGTCCTCGCCGCGACCCTGATCGAGCCCGGCGTCTCGTTCACCACGCTGCTGGTCCTCGCGGCCGTCGCCGGCGTCGGCGGCGGCAACTTCGCGTCCTCGATGGCCAACATCAACGCGTACTACCCGCAGCGGCTCAAGGGCTGGGCGCTCGGCGTCAACGCCGGCGGCGGCAACCTCGGCGTCGCCGCCGTCCAGCTCGCCGGGCTGCTCGTCCTCGCCACCGCCGGCGCCGACCACCCCCGCCTGCTCGCCGGAATCTACATCCCGCTGATCGTCCTCGCCGCACTCGCCGCCTGGTTCCGCATGGACAACCTGGCGCGGGCCCGCAACGACCGGCGCGCGATGCGGGACGTGTGCCGCGACGCCCACACCTGGATCATGTCGGTGCTCTACATCGGCACCTTCGGATCGTTCATCGGGTTCGGCTTCGCGTTCGGGCAGGTCCTGCAGATCCAGTTCGCCGACGACTTCGGCACCCCGGCCGAGGCGGCCTGCCTGACCTTCCTCGGCCCCGCGGTCGGGTCGCTGATCCGCCCGGCCGGCGGCCGGCTCGCCGACCGGCTCGGCGGCGCCGCCGTCACCTTCTGGACGTTCGTCGCGATGGCCGCGTCCGCCGGCCTGGTGCTGGCCGCGTCGCAGCGCGGATCGCTGGCGCTGTTCCTCACCGGCTTCGTCCTGCTGTTCGCGTGCAGCGGCGTCGGCAACGGCTCCACGTACAAGATGATCCCCGCCATCTTCCGGGCCAAGGCCCCCGAGGACGAGGCGCGCCGGCTGTCCGGGGCGCTGATCGGCATCGCGGGCGCCGTCGGCGCGTCCGGCGGCGTCCTGGTCAACATCGCCTTCCGGCAGTCGTTCCTGGCCGCCGGGACCGGCGACGGCGCCTACCTGGCGTTCATCGCCTTCTACGCCGTGTGCTGCGTCCTCACCTGGGCGGTCTACCTGCGGCCCCGCCCGGGCAGGCTGGAGGGGGTCTGACGGGCGGCCCGCCGCCGCGCCCGCCCCGGCCGGTCGTCGCGCTCGGGCCAGCGCGGCGACCGGCCCGACGAGCGCAGCACCGCCTCCCACGGGTCGCCGGCGGCGAGCGGCAGGTGCGGGACGCCCCAGTGCCACGCCGACACCAGCAGGTCGGGATCGCGCGGACGGTAGTCCTCGCCGGCCGCGCGGGCCATGTCCCAGGCGTGCAGGTGCCACTCCACGCACGCCGCGCCCGCGTGGTCGCCGACCGTGTACTTGGTGCCCCGGTAGATCAGGTGCGTCCGGTCCCACATGTCCGGCATCAGGTCGGCGTACGCGCCGGCCGACACCCCGAACGCCATGATCCGGTCGGGGCCGGGCTCGCGCGGCAGCACCGCGAGCTCGGCCGCGTTCTGCCGCGCCTGCTGCCGGATCAGCACCGCCGTCGCCGCGTCCTGCGCGAACAGCGTCGCGAGCCGGCTGTCGGGCGCGTCCTGGAGGTACTCCAGGAAGTTCTCCGCGACGCACCGCAGATGCCCGGCGAGATCGATCAGCCGCCAGTCGGCGCAGGGCGTCGGCACGTCCCAGTCGCCCACGCGCTCCGCCAGCGCGCGGATCGCCTTCACCCCGTCCTGGTAGGACTCGAGTACGCGGCCCCGGTCAGGCGGCGTGCGCTCCACGTGACATCCCCCAACGTCCAGAGCACCGTGTGCCCTCTCCGCCGGGGCGCGTCCGCGCGCACGTCATCGACCCCGCGACGTGCGGTGGGACTCCCCCGGCGTTCCCCGAGAGGGCAGACTTTCAAAGTTCGGTGGCCGGTGCCACCCGGTGACGCTGTGTCGCCACACGTCCCGGAAACGGCTCAGCCGAGCGCGGACGGCACCGTCTTGAAGCTGAGGCGGTGCGCCTCGCGGGCCGTGCGCAGGCGGTCGACCTCGTCGGTCCACGGGCGCACGGCCGGGCGCGCCTTGGCCTTGCGGTAGGCGATCTCGGCGGTGCGGCGGGTCTTGGCGTCCTGGGTGTCGACCGCGTAGACCTTCGGGCCCATCGCGACCCGCTCGGACGCCTCGGCGGCGGCGAGCACCGCCGTCATCGCCCGGTCGAACGCGGTGGTCAGCGCCCGCAGCTCCGGCAGGGGCGCGTCGGCGGACTGCGCGTCCCGCAGCGCCCGCTCGGCGTCGCCGGCCGCCGCGAGCCGGTCCTCGTACTCGGCGGCCAGCCGCTGGTCGGCCTCGTACGGCTCCGCGACGTCCTTGCTCACACGGCGGCCCAGCGGCATGGTGGTACTCCCTCGACGGTCGGCACTGTCCGGTCGAGGGTAAGCGTACGCGGGGTTCCGGCGTGTCGTGGCGGCGGACACCCGGCATCGGCCCTTTACGCAGTAAGGTCAGTTCTCATGGTCCGGCAGCCCAGCATCAACGCCCAGCACCGCGCGCCGCTGTCCACCGAGCGGATCATCGAGGCGGCCCTGCACATCGTGGACGGCCAGGGACTCGGCCGCCTCACGATGCGCCGCCTCGGGGACGCCCTGGAGGTCGAGGCGATGGCGATCTACCACCACCTCCCCCGCGGCAAGGAGCAGCTCCTCGACGGCCTCGTCGCGCACGTCGCCTCCGCGCCCGCCGCCGACGCGCCGTCGCGGCGCTGGCAGGACGTCCTGCGCGGCTGGGCCGGCGACTACCGGGGCCGGCTGATGGCGCACGCCGGGGTCCTGCCCCTGGTCGTCACGCGCCGCAACCCCGCGGCGCTCACCACCACCGTCGCCTCGCTGCGCGAGGTCATGCGGCGCGGCGGCGTCGGCGAGGCCGCCGCCGCCGTCGCCGCGCACACCCTGCTCGCCTACGTGATCGGCCACACCGCCCTGGAGGCGCGCGGCACCGACGAGGACGGCGCCGACCGCGCCGTCGACTGGGACGCCCGGTTCACCGCCGGCCTCGACCTCGTCATCGCCGGCGTCCGCTGACCCGCGGCCGCCCGGCGGCGGACGCCGGCGCGCCGGTCAGGGCGCCAGGAGCCCGTCCTCGACGACGAGGACCTCCAGATGGCGCGGGCCGTGGACGCCCTCGACCCTGCGCATCTCGATGCCGTGGGTCGCCGACGGGCCGCTGATCCAGGTGAGCGGCCGCGCCGGGTCCAGCCGCGTGACCGCCTCCGGGACCGTTCCGACGATCTGGTCGGCGTGCACCACGCACAGGTGGAAGCCGGGCACGAGCGTCAGCGCCCGCCTGCCCTGCCCCCGGCCGCCGTCCAGGACGACCGTGCCCGTCTGCGCGATCGCCGCCGCGCACCCGGTCACCACGGCGTCCACGCCGGCGAGGGCGCCGGCGTCCAGGGGCGGAGTGTCGGCCAGGGCGCGGACGCCGTCCAGCTCGGCGAGCCACCCGTACGGCAGGTCCGCCGGGACGGCGATCTGCTTGGCCTCCCGCGCCCACAGCGCGGCGGCCACCGCGGTGCCGAGCTCGTCCGCGCCGACGTGCCGCACGGCGGCCCGGTTGTCGGCGACCCGCTCGGTGAACAGGGCGACGACGTCCGCCCGCGTCGCCGCCTCGGCCTCCGGCAGCCGGCGCGCGTAGCCGCGCGGGACCGGCGGGCGCGCGCCCCGCGCACCGCCGAGCGCCTCCCGCACCCGCCGCAGCATCTCCTCCCGCCCGCTCACCGCCGCCTCCCGTGCCACCAGGCGCGGAAGGTCTGCGCGGGCGGCGCCGGCAGGTCGCGGGCCTCGGTCCACGTGCCGAGCAGGCCGGGCAGCCGGCGGATCCGCCCGCCGCGCGACAGCAGGCGCGCCCACCGGGTGCCGCTGCGCACCGCGGCCTCGTGCCGGCGCGGGTCGCCCATCGTCCAGGCCAGGCCGCGCATCAGCACCATCTCCGGTGTCGGGACGGGCCGCCGGCGGCGCGACTCCACGACCTTGCCGCGCAGGTGGACCAGCACGTCCGGGATGTCGATCTTGACCGGGCAGACGTCGGCGCAGGCGCCGCAGAGCGTCGAAGCGTACGGCAGCGACGCCGCCGCCGCGCTCTCCACACCGCGCAGCTGCGGGGTGAGGATCGCGCCGATCGGCCCCGGATGGACCGGCCCGTACGGGCCGCCGCCCGTGCGCTCGTAGACGGGGCAGACGTTCAGGCAGGCCGAGCAGCCGATGCAGCGCAGCGCGGCGCGGCCGACCTCGTCGGCGAGCGCCCTGGTGCGGCCGTTGTCGAGCAGGACGAGGTGGAACGCGCGCGGCCCGTCGCCCGGCGTGACGCCCGTCCAGGACGAGACGTACGGCGTCATCCGGTCACCGGTCGACGACCGCGGCAGCAGCTGGAGGAACACCTCCATGTCATCCCATGTCGGGACGACCTTGTCGATACCGGCGACGCAGATCAGCGTCTCCGGCAGCGTCACGCACATCCGCGCGTTGCCCTCCGACTCCACCACCACGGCCGTGCCGCTCTCGGCCACCAGGAAGTTCGCACCGGTGATCGCGACGCCGGCGCGCAGGAACGGCTCCCGCAGGTGCGCGCGGGCCGCCGCGGCCAGGGCCTCCGGCTCGTCGGGCAGATCGGCTCCGGCGGCGGGCATCGCGCGCCGGAACAGCTCCCTGATCTGCGCGCGGTCGCGGTGCGCGGCCGCGGACAGCAGATGGGACGGCTCGTCCTCGCCGAGCCGGGCGACCAGGTCGGCGAGCGCCGTCTCGCGGACCGCCACTCCCATGCGGGCCAGCGCGTCGTCCACGCCGATCTCCCGGACCGCCAGCGACGCCGCCTTCACGACCTCCGCCGCCCCGGCCGCCCGCACCAGCCCGGTGACGACCCGGCGCGCCTCGGCGGCGTCCACCGCCCAGTGCACGGTGCCGCCGGCCTCGGTGACGGCCCGCTCCAGCTCCTCCAGGTGCACGTCGAGGTCGCGGAGCGCCGCCTCCCCGATGGCGCGGCCGGCCTCGCGCAGCTCCTCCCAGTCGGCGGGCTCCCCGGACGCGGCGGCCGTCCGCTCGCGCAGCACCGCGGTCGCGCCGCGCAGGTTGCGGCGCAGGCCGGTATCGGCCAGCGCGGGCCGGGCCGCGGCGGCGAACTTCGGCATCGGCAGCGGGACCGGCCCGCCCCGCGGCGCCCCGGTCACGACGGGCCCGCCGAGGCGAGGATCTCGGCCAGGTGCATGGTGCGGACGCCGGCGCGCAGCCGCGACAGCGCCCCGCCGATGTGCGCGAGGCAGGAGTCGTCGACCGCGCACACCACGTCCGCGCCCGTGCCGCGGATGTGCCTGACCTTGTCGGCGACCATCGCGACCGACACGTCCGCGTTCTTCATCGCGAACGCCCCGCCGAACCCGCAGCACTCCTCGGCGTTGGGCAGCTCCACCAGGTCGATGCCCTGCACGGCGCGCAGCAGCCGCAGCGGCCGGTCGCCCGCCTTCAGCGTCCGCAGCGACTGGCAGGACGGGTGGTAGGTGACCCGGTGCGGGAAGTAGGCGCCGACATCGGTGACCCCGAGGACGTCCACGAGGAACTCGGTGAGCTCGTAGACGGCGAGGCCCTCGGCGGCGCGGGCCAGGCCGGGGTCGCGGGCCGCCCGCGCGAGCCGCGGATAGGCGTCCCGGACGGCGGCGGCGCACGACGCCGACGTCGCGACCACGACGTCGCCGCCCGCGAACGCCGCCGTGTACGCGCGGGCCAGATCGGCGGCCTCGCGGTGGTAGCCCGCCGACCAGTGGATCTGCCCGCAGCACGTCTGCCCCGATGGGAATACCACGTCATGGCCGAGACGTTCCAAAAGGACGGTCACGGCCCTCCCCGCATCGGGGAACAGCGCGTCATCGAAGCACGCGACGGACAACGCGACCCGCATCGGCCTCACTCCCCCTACGCCCTGAGGCGTTCCCCGAGCGACATCGTAGGGGGTTTGCGGCCCGTCGGCGTGTCGTTCTCCGTCCGTTATCGCGCGGGAGGGACCCTATGCCTGGCACCTCGGAGTGAGGGCGGTCACATCCGCCCGGTACTCCCGTACCAATGGACAACCGTCCCAACGGGCTATAGCCGATGGGCGCGAACCACTTCACACTGGGGTGCGTCATTAAAGGAAAGCCACGACCGACCAGTAGTTGAGACCGGAGGCACACCATGTGCCCGCACCAGCCGCCCTGTCCCTCGCACGACGCACCCGACCGCGACGCCGCCCGGACGCTGGCCGCCCACCCCGAGCAGGGGTGGAGCCTGCTGTGCAACGGCGTCGTGCTCTTCGAGGACACCGGTGAGCTGCTGCCCGACGGGGGAGTCATCGCACCGCACCGGCCGACGGACCTGCAGGCGCCGTCCGCCGCTTGAGCGGTCTCCACGGGGGACTAGTTCGAACGGGTGATCATCCTCGGGGGCACTGCCCACCCTGCCCTTGACCTCCGGGCCCGCACCGGGCCCGGAGCGACCCACCGCTCCCGGCCCGTCCGCGCGGACGGGCCGTTCGCATGTCCGGGGCCGGTCAGCGCGCCGCCCACTTGCGCAGCCACGGCTCCGCCGCCCGGCCGACCGCGGCCGGGTCCTTGTCGAGGTCGTGCCGCTCCCCCGCCAGCACCACCACGTGGGCGGCGTCCGCCTCGTCCGGCACGCCGAAGGGGTCGCGGTCGCCGTTGACGACGAGGACCTCCACCCCCGCCGAGCGCAGTTCGCCCACCCGCGTCTTCTCCGGCCTGCCCGGCGGGTGCAGCGGGAACGCCAGCGCCAGCACGCCCGCCGCCCCGGCCGCCGCCGCGGTGCGGCACGCCACCCGCGCGCCGTTGCTGCGCCCGCCCTGCACGAGCGGGACGTCCGCGAACCTCCCCCGCACCAGGCCGACGATCTCCAGCCACGCCTCGTCCTGCTTGGCCGGCGAGCCGGGCGCCCGCCGGCCCGCGTACCGGAACGGCTGCGTCACCCGCGCGACGGCGCCGCCGAGCCCGAGCGCGGTCTCCCGGACGGCGAGCAGGTCGGGCGCGTCCACGCTCCCGTTCGATCCGTGCGTCAGGACCAGCAGGAACGCCGGATCGGCGGTCTCGTCGAGCGTCACCTCGGCCGGCCCGTGCGCCGTCAGGACATCCATGCGCCCCCCTCCATGCGCCCACCGTAGCGGCCCCGTCCGGTGATCTCTGCGGCAGACTGGCCGCATGGAGAAGATGACGGAGAGTGAATGGCGCGCGTTCGTCATGGAGGGCACCCGCACCGGCAAGGCGGGCGTCATCCGCAAGGACGGCTCCCCGCACGTCACGCCGATCTGGTTCGTCCTCGACGGCGGCGACCTGCTGTTCAACACGAGCCGCCACAGCGTCAAGGGCCGCGTCCTGGCCCGCGACCCGCGCCTGTCGGTCTGCGTGGACGACCAGGCCCCGCCCTACTCGTACGTGCAGATCCAGGCGGAGGCCGCCCTCGTGGAGGACCTGGACGAGATGCGCCGCTGGGCGACCGCGATCGGCGGCCGCTACATGGGCGCCGACCGCGCCGAGGAGTTCGGGGCGCGCAACGCCGTCCCCACCGAGTACCTCGTCCGCGCCCGCATCACCCGGGTGGTCGCCGAGCGCGCCATCGCCGACTAGGCGTCCGGCCAGCCGGGGACGGGCGTGCCCATCGCCAGCCGGAACCGCTCGGCGAAGCTCTCGTGCAGCAGCGGCCCCCACAGGTAGCCGCTCGGGACCCGCACCGCGCCGCCGAGCACCTCGTGGGCGTCGTCCGCGCGGTGCTCGGCGTACCGGACGGCGAGCAGCGCGTACATGTGGTCGAGGGCGCCGAACGCCTCCCCGGCGAGCGCGGGCAGCGTCCCGTCCGACACGGCCTGCTCGACGACCGGCTCCCACCACAGGTCGGCCTCGCCGTCCTCCTCGCCGAAGTCGCGGCGGATCCGCGCCCGCACCTGCGGCGCGATGCCCGGGTCGGCCAGCCCGCGGCGCCACACCTCGCCCGCCTCCGCGCCGCGTCCGCGCAGCGGCAGCGTCCGCGCCAGCAGCTCGGTCGCCAGCGGCCCGGCCTCCGGATCCGGCGGCTCGGCCGCCAGCGCCGCGCCGAACGCGCCGATCGCCTGGTCGAGGTAGGAGATGCCGAGCGCGACGGCGAGCCGCGCGTACGCGTGCGGCGCGGCGGCCCGGTCGACCAGCCGGAGCCCCGCCGCCAGGACCCGCTGGGCCCGCGCCGGGTCGCCGCGCTCCAGCAGCCGCTGGGCGAGGTCGTGCGCGGCGAGCGGCCCGTACTCGGCGTCGCCCGTCCCGACCGCCGCCTCCCAGTGCTCCCGCGCCGCGTCGAAGTCGCCGGCGTCGTCGGCGATCCGGGCGAGCGCCAGGTGGGCGGGCGGCAGGTAGGCGGCGTTGCCGAAGTCGACGACCGCGCCCCAGGCGGACGCCGCCCGCTCGGGCTCCCCGGCCCGCTCGTGCGTGAGCGCCAGATGGTAGGCCGCGCGCGGCCCGTACTCGGGGTCGCCGGTGGCGATCGCGACCGCGTCCGCCTCCCGGGCCCGGGCCACCTCCCCGGCGTCGTCCAGGACGACGGCGAGCCCGAGCGCCGCCCGCGCCCGGCAGGGCGTCTCGCCCATGGCGAGCACCTTCTCGAACAGCAGCGCCGCCCGCCCGGCCTCGCCGTTCTCGGCGAGGTCGCGGGCCTCCTCGCACATCTGCGCCGGGTCGGACGTCTCGTCCGGCAACTCGCTCATCGGCCTCTGCCCTCTGCGGCTCCGACAACTCCGCACCGAGACTAGCGACCCGCCCCCGCCGCGTCCCGCGACGACACGACGAACCCCCATCAAGATCACGAATTCGCCCAGGGGCGGCTCCGTCAGTCCTCGAAGGCCTCCGGGGGCGGGCAGGAGCAGACCAGGTTGCGGTCGCCGTAGGCCTGGTCGATGCGGCGGACCGGGGGCCAGTACTTGTCCTCGCGCAGGGACGGGAGGGGGTAGGCCGCCTCGTCGCGCGTGTAGGCGTGCTTCCAGTCGTCGGAGATCAGGCAGGCGGCCGTGTGCGGGGCGTTCTTCAGCGGGTTGTCCTCGCGGTCGTAGCCGCCGTCGGCGACCCGCTGGATCTCCCGGCGGATCTCGATCATGGCGTCGCAGAAGCGGTCGAGCTCGGCGAGGTCCTCGGACTCGGTGGGCTCGATCATCAGCGTGCCGGCCACCGGGAAGGACAGGGTCGGGGCGTGGAAACCGTAGTCGATGAGGCGCTTGGCGACGTCCTCGGCGGTGATCCCCGTCTCCTTGGTGATCTTGCGGAGGTCGGCGATGCACTCGTGCGCGACGAGGCCGTTCCGGCCGGTGTAGAGGATCGGGTAGTGCGGGGCGAGCCGGGCGGCGAGGTAGTTGGCGCCGATGATCGCGCCCTCGGTGGCGGCGCGCAGTCCGTCCGGGCCCATCATCGCGATGTAGGCCCAGGAGATCGGCAGGATGCCCGCCGAGCCCCACGGCGCCGCGGAGACCGGGCCGACGCCGGTGTCCGGACCGTCCTCCAGCCCCCACCCCCCGCCATCCAACGGACTCGCTCCGCTCGGCGCCCCCGCCTCGGCGCGCAGCGGGTGGTTCGGCAGGAACGGGGCGAGGTGCTCGCGGACGCCGATCGGGCCGACGCCGGGGCCGCCGCCGCCGTGCGGGATGCAGAACGTCTTGTGCAGGTTGAGGTGCGAGACGTCCGAGCCGAACTCGCCCGGGCGGGCCAGCCCGACGAGGGCGTTGAGGTTGGCGCCGTCCACGTACACCTGGCCGCCGGCCTCGTGCACCGCCGCGCACACGTCGGTGATCGTCTCCTCGAAGACGCCGTGCGTGGACGGGTACGTCACCATGATCGCGGCGAGCCGGTCGCGGTGCTCGCCGATCTTGGCGTGCAGGTCGTCGAGCGCGACGTTGCCGCGCTCGTCGCACGCCACGACGACGACGCGCATGCCCGCCATGACGGCGCTGGCGGCGTTGGTGCCGTGCGCCGAGGAGGGGATCAGGCAGACGTCGCGGTGCTCCTCGCCCCGGGAGGCGTGGTAGCCGCGGATCGCCAGCAGCCCGGCGAGTTCGCCCTGGGAGCCCGCGTTCGGCTGGACGGAGACCCTCGCGTATCCGGTGATCTCGGCGAGCGCGTCCTCCAGCTCGCCGATCAGCTCGACGTAGCCGGCGGCCTGGTCGATCGGCGCGAACGGGTGGACGTTCGCGAACTCCGGCCAGGTGATCGGCTCCATTTCGGCGGTCGCGTTCAGCTTCATCGTGCAGGAGCCGAGCGGGATCATGGAGCGGTCGAGCGCGACGTCCTTGTCCTGGAGGCGGCGCAGGTAGCGCAGCATCGCGGTCTCGGAGCGGTGCGCGTGGAAGACGGGGTGGGTCAGGTAGGGGCTCTCCCGGCGCAGCGCGTCCGGGATCGCCTCGGCGGCGGACTCGGCGGGGGCGGCGCCGAACGCCTCCAGGACGGCGGTGACGTGCTCGGGCAGCGTGGTCTCGTCGCAGGCGATCCCGACCCGGTCGGGGCCGTCCGGGCGCAGGTTGATCCCGCGCTCGCGGGCGGCGGCGACGACCTCGGCGGCCCGGCCGGGCACGCGGGCGAGGACGGTGTCGAAGAACGCGCCGTGCACGACCTCCACGCCGGCGGCGCGCAGCCCCGCGGCGATCTCGGCGGCGCGGCGGTGCGCGCGCTGCGCGATCGCGGCCAGCCCCTCGGGGCCGTGGTACACCGCGTACATGCTCGCCATCACGGCGAGGAGCACCTGGGCGGTGCAGATGTTGCTGGTGGCCTTCTCGCGGCGGATGTGCTGCTCGCGGGTCTGCAGCGCCAGCCGGTAGGCGGTGGCGCCGTCCGCGTCGACCGACACTCCGACGAGCCGTCCGGGCAGCTGGCGCTGGATGCCCTCGCCGACCGCCATGTAGCCGGCGTGCGGGCCGCCGAACCCGTAGGGGACGCCGAACCGCTGCGCGGACCCCACGGCGATGTCGGCGCCGGACTCCCCCGGCGGGCGCAGCAGCGTCAGCGCGAGCAGGTCCGCGGCCACGACCGCCTTGGCGCCGCGCTCGTGCGCCTGCGCGATGACCGGCGCCAGGTCGCGGACGGCCCCGGACGCGCCCGGGTACTGCAGCAGCACGCCGAAGAAGTCGCCGTCCGGCAGCCCGCCGGACAGGTCGGCGGTGACCACCTCGATGCCGAGCGGGACCGCGCGGGTCCGGACGACCTCGATCGTCTGCGGCAGCGTGTCGGCGTCGACGAGGAACGTCCCCGGCTCCCTGCGCCTGGACACGCGGTGCGCGAGGGCCATCCCCTCGGCGGCGGCGGTCCCCTCGTCCAGCATGGAGGCGTTCGCGACGGGCAGCCCCGTCAGGTCGGCGACCACGGTCTGGAAGTTCAGCAGCGCCTCGAGCCGGCCCTGCGAGATCTCCGGCTGGTAGGGCGTGTAGGCGGTGTACCAGCCGGGGTTCTCCAGGACGTTCCGCATGATCACGCCGGGGGTGGTCGTCCCGTGGTAGCCGAGCCCGATCATGGACGTCAGCACGGTGTTGCGGGACGCCAGCTCGCGGAGCCGGTCCAGTGCCGCGGTCTCGCTCAGCGCGGGCGGCAGGCCGAGCGGGCGGGCGGTGCGGATCGCGGCGGGGACCGCGGCGTCGATCAGCGCCTCGGCGCCGGAGTAGCCGATGGCGGCCAGCATCCGGGCCTGCTCGTCCGGGCCGGGGCCGATGTGCCGGTCGGCGAACGCCGAACGCGGATGCTGCGGCGCGGCCACGGGCGCGAAGAACTGGGCGGTCATGGAGGGCCTCCTGGCTGCTGCGGTCGCTCAGGTCCGCCGCCGGCGCGGGCCGGCGGCAGGTCTCCCCCTCTGTCATCGGCACCTGAGAGCTTCACCCGCGCGGCGGGGTTTCCCCTTCGGTGAGCCGCCCTTCCCCGGCTGCGGGGATCGACGCCTGCTTTCCAGAGGTGCCTCGCCCGAGCGGTCCTTTTGCCTGAGAGGTTCCGGGGAGGTTGCCCCTTCGGCGCCCCACGCTGGCCGCGTGGGGTCTCTCCCGCACAGGGTCGACGGCATGTCCTAGGCGAAACCCTACCCAAAGCCGGCTCCCGGCCGTCGTTCCGCCCCGGACACGGGTGCCGCCGCCACCGTCCCCCGGGTCGTACCGGCCGGTACGATGTGCACACTCACCTGGGACAAGACGGACCTCGGGCCACGGGGGCGGAGATGGGGCTGCGGGGTGCACGCGCGACCGGCCGGACGCCGGCCCGGCACTCGACGGCGCGCCGCCGCTTCTGGGACGCTGATCACGATGACGGACGGTCGGGGCGGCGGTACGGCGTGACACAGACCCGCGACGACACGGTGCGCCCGCGGCACGGCGCGACCGCCGGCGTGCCCGTCGACGAGCCCGCCCAGCCGGACCGGATCCGGCGGCCCGCCGACGCGATCAGGTTCGCCGGCTCGGTCGTGGGGCTGGCCGCGGTGATGCTGCTGGTGTCGATCGCGCAGCAGACCACGCACGGCCTGCAGACCGACATCGCGCAGGGCACCGCGCACGCGCCGCGGCTGCTGCTGACGCTGGCGACGCTGGTGTCCAGCTTCGGGGTGCTGGCGGTGCCGATCGCGTTCGCGGTCGAGCGGCTGTTCCACAAGGACGGCACGCGGGTCGCGATCGCGCTGCTGGCCGCCGTGATCGCGTTCGGCATCACGGTCGGGCTGGACGACCTGGTGGTGCGGGCGGCGCCCGGCGGCGTCCTCGACTCGCTGATCTGGGGCGGCACCGAGACCGCGCCCGTGCACACCGACATCGCGCCGGTCATCGCGTTCGTCAGCGCGGTCGGGATGGCGGGCCGCGCCCGCTGGCAGGCCGCGACCTGGACCATGATCGGGCTGGCCGCGCTGACCGGGCTGACCGCCTCCTACGCCTCCGTCGCCGCGCTCGCGGCCACCTACCTCCTCGGCCGCGCCATCGGCCACGGCACCCTGTACGCCGTCGGCACCCCGAACCCGCGCCCGACGGGGGCGGCGGTCGTCGCGTCGCTGGAGCGGCTCGGGCTGCGGCCGAAGCGGGGCGCGCGGCTGGACGAGCCGTCCGACGACACCGAGGACGGCCGCCGCTACGGCGTCGTCCTGGCCGCGGGCGCCGCCGCCGGGTACGGCCCCCGCCCTCCGCTCGGCCGCGGCGCCCACGGCGACTGGGACCTGGAGGTCCGCGTCCTGGACCGCGACCAGCAGACCGCCGGGCTGCTGTACCGGATCTGGCGGCTGCTGCGGCTGCGCGCCACCACGACCGGGCGGACGCTGCGGTCGCTGCGCCGGTCGCTGGAGCAGGAGTCGCTGATGGCCTACGCGGTGGACGCGGCGGGCGTCCGCACGCCGCGGCTCATCGGCACCTGCGAGGTCGGCACGGAGGCGGCGCTGCTGGCCTACGAGCGCGTGCCGGGGCGGCGGCTCGGCGACGTCCCGGACGAGGAGATCACCGACGATGTGCTGACCGACGTCTGGCGGCAGTTCCGGTCGCTGCAGGCGGGGCGGCTCGCGCACCGGCGGCTGGAGGGCGGCGCGCTGCTGATCGGCGAGGACGGCCTCGCCTACGTCACCGACCTGCGCGCCGGCG
The DNA here is from genome assembly GCF_004348335.1 of Actinomadura bangladeshensis. Taxonomy (GTDB): domain Bacteria; phylum Actinomycetota; class Actinomycetes; order Streptosporangiales; family Streptosporangiaceae; genus Spirillospora; species Spirillospora bangladeshensis. Next base: position 14,869 of record NZ_SMJW01000180.1, read on the forward strand.
AGACGGCGGCGGGCGACCTCGCGCTGCGGCTCGACCTGGCGCAGCTCCTCACCACGCTGGCGCTGCGGACCGGGCCGGAGCGGGCGGTGCGGACCGCCGCGGCCGTGCTGGGCGAGGAGGCCCTCGGCGCCGCGGTGCCGCTGCTGCAGCGGGTCGCGCTGTCCCGGGCGACGCGGCAGGCGCTGCGCCGCGACCGGGAGCCGCTCACCCGGATCCGGGAGCAGATCGTCCGGCTGAAGCCGGAGGTGGAGGCGGCGCCGGCCCGGCTGGAGCGGTTCCGCCCCCGGACGATCTTCAGCGTGGTGGCCCTCTCGTTCGCCGCCTACATCGTCATCCCGCAGGTGACGAGCCTGGACGTCGGCTACCTGGCGGCCACGGCGAGCTGGCACTGGGTCGCCGCGGCCCTCGGCGCGGCCGCGCTGAGCTATGTCGCGGCGGCGCTCATGCTGATGGGCTTCGTCCCGGAGCGCCTGCCGCTGGGCCGGACGGTCCTGGTGCAGGTCGCCGCGTCGTTCGTGAAGCTCGTCGCCCCGGCCGCCGTGGGCGGCGTGGCCGTCAACACCCGCTACCTGCAGCGCTCGGGGGTGCGCCCCACCCTCGCGGTGGCGAGCGTCGGCGCGTCCCAGCTGGTCGGGATGGTCACGCACATCCTGCTGCTGGTGCTGTTCGGGTTCCTCACCGGATCCTCCACGAAGGCGACGCAGGATCTGGCCCCGTCCCGCACGATCGTGATCGCCGTCCTGGCGCTCGGTCTCGTGGCTGGCCTGGCGCTGACGGTCCCGCGCGTCCGCCGCGTCGTCACCTCGCGCCTGAAGAGCATGTTCTCGGGCGTGGTGCCGCGCCTGGTGGACGTGCTGCAGTCCCCGAGGAAGCTGTTCACGGGCATGGGCGGCACGCTGCTGCTCACACTGGCCTTCGTGCTGTGCCTGGACGCGTCGATCCGCTCGTTCGGCGGCTCGCTGCCGTGGACGACCGTGGTCCTGGTCTTCCTCACCGCGAACGCGGTGGGTTCCGCCGCGCCGACGCCGGGCGGCCTGGGGGCCGTCGAGGGCGCCCTCACCCTGGCGTTGACGATCTCGGGCCTGTCCGCGGAGACCGCGACCTCGGCGGTCCTGCTCTACCGGCTCTTCACACTCTGGCTGCCGGTGCTGCCCGGCTGGGGGGCGTTCACCTACCTGCAGCGCAAGGAGTCGCTCTGACCGTCAGCCGGTGCGGCGCGCGCGCCGCCGGTTGGCGAGCTCATCACGGGGGTGTTCGGGAGGGTCCGCGGCGGCCCGCTCACCGGGCAGCTCCGCGAGACTGCCCTCCACCTCCTGCCAGACCCGGCCGAGCGCTATGCCGAACACGCCCTGCCCGCCCTGCAGCAGGTCGACGACCTCGTCCGCCGACGTGCACTCGTAGACGCTGACGCCGTCGCTCATCAGCGTGATCTGCGCGAGGTCCTGCACACCGCGGTCGCGCAGGTGCGTCACGGCCGTCCGGATCTGCTGCAGCGACACCCCCGTGTCGAGCAGCCGCTTCACGACCTTGAGCACCAGGATGTCGCGGAAACTGTACAGGCGCTGGCTGCCCGACCCCTGCGCCGCGCGCACGCTGGGCTCCACCAGCTTCGTCCGCGCCCAGTAGTCGAGCTGCCGGTAGGTGATCCCCGCCGCGGCGCACGCCGTCGGGCCGCGGTAGCCGACATCCTCCGGCGGCACCGACACCTGCGTGTCGAAGAGCAGCCCCTGCTCTCCGGCACGGCGGGACGCCATGTGCCTGTCGGGGGTCGCCTTGCCCTCGCCGCTGCTCACCGCCACGCGGACCTCCGGCTTCTATCATCCCGTGGCGGTTCGTCAAGGGGGTTTGACGAATTACACCACGGGTGTTCCACCAGCACGGTAGGTGCCGGTCAGGGTGTGGTCAACGTTCACCGTCGGCGCGTCGCATGCCCGGATGAACCGGCTTCACGTGGGCAAACTGCGCACCTCCGCCACCTAGGCACTCCTACCCCGATGCGCCGCCGCCAAAAACCACCAGGTCCAGGACGATGCGCGCATTTATTACACCCCTCCCCCAATACCACCCGCACCCAACAC
>NZ_SMJW01000181.1 GCF_004348335.1 Actinomadura bangladeshensis
CGCCCCGTCCCGCCCGGGGTGAAGTCGTTCCGCGTGACCCGCGACCGCGCCGGACGCTGGCACGTCGCATTCGCTGCCATCCCCGACCCCATTCCCGCGCCCGGCAACGGTGCGGCAGTCGGCGTCGACCGGGGCGTGGCCGTCAGCGCCGCACTGTCCACCGGCCAGACCTGTACCGTGCCGGGCCTGACACCGGGGGAGGCCGAGCGCCTGAAGCGGCTGCTGCGCCGCCTGGCCCGCGCAGAACGGGGGTCGAACCGGCGTGCCCGCGTCAAGGCCGCCATAGCCCGGCTGAAGGCGCGTGAGGCCGACCGGCGCAAGGACTGGGTGGAGAAGACCTCGACGGATCTGGCGCGCCGCTTCGACGTCATCGCCGTCGAGGACTTGAACGTGCGGGGCATGACCCGCTCCGCCAAAGGCACCCTTGAGGCCCCCGGCGTCAATGTCCGGCAGAAGGCCGGGCTCAACCGGGGCATCCTGGCCGCCGGGTGGGGGCGGCTCGTGACCCGCCTGGAGCACAAGGCGCCCGGACGGGTCGTCAAGGTCGACCCGGCGTACACGTCGCAGACCTGTCATGCGTGCGGGCACCGCGCCCGGGACAACCGCGAGAGCCAAGCGGTGTTCCGGTGCACGGCCTGCGGGCACCGGGCCAACGCCGACGTCAACGCCGCCCGCAACATCAAGGACACCGCCGTGGGACGCACGGTGGCCGCGCGGGGAGGCGGGGCGGCAGCCCGGCCGGTGAACCGCGAACCCCCACCTGCTCTCCTCCCTGCGTAGGGGACGGGCTGAAATCCCCCGCATGTAGGCGGGGGAGGACGTCAACCACACACCCGACCAGCGGTGGCTCATCGTCCACAACCGCGAGGAACTCGTCGCCGCGGCGGTCGTCCTCTCGCAGAGTTCGGAATCCGCGCTGGGGTCGGCGCCGGCGAAGGAGTGCGCGAAGCTCGGAGGGAAACCGCTGCCGGAACGGATCGACAGCGTTGCCTACGATGGCCGGGCCGGACGAGTCACGGCGGTCGCCCCCGACGCGGTGGCGGTCGGGTACGGCTTCGCCGGCACCGGCCCGGCTCCCTTCTACTCGGCCGGAGCGCTCGGCACCGACAAGGACTTCACCGCGAAACTCACCGCCCGTGACCTCGTCCAGCATGCTCACGTGCAAGACGGACAGATCCGGCTGGGTGCGGCGATCTGCCTTGCCGACAACGCGCCGGTTCCGAAGTCGCTGACCGCCCTGCGCATCACGCTGAAGGGGGGCAAGGTGGTCAAGTCGGTGCCGGAGACGATCCCACCGGACATGCGCCCCCGCTTGGCCCAGATCGCGTGCAACAGCGCCGGATGAACCCGAGATGACAGCTCCGGGTCGAAGGAGCCGCCCAGCCTCTACCCGGCGGGCGCTCCAGGGCGACTCCTCGCGCTGCCGGAGACCTCCACGGCACTGCCCGGGCGGCTGGTCGCCCCCGGCTCCCTCCACGCGGCGCCGGGCGCAGGGACCGGTCCGCCCCGGGCGGATAGAGGCGGTAGGTGCAGCGGCCGTTCTGGCCCCGGCTGATGCTGAGTTCAGCTTCCTGCGTCCTCTTGGGCGTCGAAGGCGTCGCGGGCGCGTTCGATGGCGGGCATGTGCGCGGAGGCCCAGGTCAGCAGGACGTCGACGGGGTCGCGGAGGGTCTTGCCGAGCGGGGTGATCCGGTAGGTGATAGCGACCGGGCGGGTGGAGGTGACCTGGCGTTCGACGACGCCGTTGCGTTCGAGCCGTCGCAAGGTGGCGGTCAGGGATTTCTGGGTGACCGCGGGGATGGCCCGGCGGAGTTCGTTGAATCGGCAGGGGCGTTCGCACAGCTCGTTGAGGACGCTGAGGGACCACTTGTCGAGGACCTGGTCGAGCAGTTCGCGGTGTGCGGCGTCAAGGCTGATCGGGGGGTCGGTATCCATGCTGAAACCTGGTTTCGTTGCAGTGTCCTTCATGCACTAAGTAGCTTAGCGATACCTAGTCAAGGAGGAACACCTCATGTCCGTCCAGTACCTCACTCCCGAAGGCATGCTGCAGCCCACCCCCTACCACCATGTGGCCGTGGGCACCGGGACCCGGCACGTGCACGTCAGCGGGCAGGTCGCCCGGCAGGCCGACGGCGCCCCGGTCGCTCCGGGCGACCTGGCCGGGCAGGTCGCCCACGCCCTGCGCAACACCGCGACCGGCCTGGCGGGAGCGGGCGCGACGTTCGACAACGTGCTGCGCCTGACCTTCTATGTCACCAAGTGGAGCCCCGACAAGATCGGCGACTTCATGGCCGGCGTGGAGGCCGTCGCCGAGGAGATCGGACTGCGGCTCCCGATGCCCCCGGCGTCCCTGATCGGGGTCGACTACCTCTTCGAGGAGGACGTCCTGGTCGAAGTCGAAGCCACCGCCCTCCTCGACTGACCCCGGCCGCGACCGGAGAAGCCGATGCCCGCCCGGAGGCGCCGCCGGCCCGTCCGCCCGCCACGGCCGCGGACGGTGAGGGACAAGATCGCGCGGCCGGGCCGGAAGCGGCGAATCCCTGGCGAGACCGGTATGCGGCTGCGAACCTTGATCGGGTGACCGACCGTACCGATGCCGTCGCGGAGATGGCCTTCGCCGCCATGCGAACCCTGGTGGCCCCCGACCCGTTCGCCCCTCCGGAGGGGTTCGGCACCACCGCGCTGTACGACCGGGTCTTAGCGGCGCATCCGGACCTGGAGACACGCTGGCGTGCGCTGTCGGGCGACGACGGCTGGAAAGGTGGCTCGAGTCTCCAGTTCCGGTTCGCGACCGTCAGGCTGCAGCGGGCCGGATATATGTACAGGCACGGCAAGAAATGGTGGGCGACCGGCCTCGGGCGCGCGGCCTTGCACGAATATCCGGACCCCGCGGCGTTCTACGGGAAAGCGCGCAGCGCCTACAGCTACTGGAAGCGGAACAAGGGCCGGTTCCAAGCCGCGGTCGACTGCCTCGACGTCCTGCCGGACCGGGTGTGGGCATCGGTGGCGGACGTGGCGTCCGAGGCCGGCATCGAGACGGCCGCCCTGGTCGGGCTGCTTCGCGGCAACCGGCCGGAAGGCTGGCACCGGCTGCTCGCCGACGACGGGACCCTGCCGCGCGAAGCGCACCTCACCGAGCGGGAACGGGAGGAATGGCTCCGGCTGCTGGACGACGACTCCGTCCCCCTGGTGGACGGCTCGGCCGGCGGCCGGGCCGACGCGCACCACCGGCTGCACGCCACCGAACTCCAGATCATGGCCGTCCCGGACGGCGACGAGGAGACCCGGTCCCGCCGCGCGTGGCTCGTCCGGGCGCCGGACGAGCTGATCCTCGACCTGTGGCTGGCCGAGGGAGTGTGCTCACTGCCGGCGTCCCGGCTGCGCGACCTGCCGCCCGGGGCGTCCCGTGAGGACGTCGAGGAAGCGGTGCGGGACGACTACTCCGGTGCCGGGACGCAGGATCGGTCGCGGCTGACCGCCGCGTTCCACGCCTTCCTCTCCCGCATGGGAGAGAACGACATCGTCGTCACCAACAACGGCAGCGACATCTACCTCGGGGAGATCGCGGGACCTCCGTCCTTCGTCAGCAGTGTGGGAGAGCGCGCCAACCTGCAGCGCGCCGTGGAATGGCGCAACACCGACCGGCCCATCGACTACGACGACCTTCCGGACGAGTTCTCCGTCCTGGTCGGCAACCCCGACACCGACATCGTCGAGCTGACCATGTTCGTGCCGGAACTCGAGAAGCTGCTCGGTGAGCACGTCGAAGTGGCCGAGCGGACGATGCGCGTCCCCGACGCGACCGACGATCTCGCAGCGAAGCTGCTCATCGGCCGGGAATGGCTGCAGGAATGCGTGGAGCTGCTGCGCGAGCGGCCGCAGCTCATCTTCTACGGGCCGCCCGGCACCGGGAAGACCTACCTGGCGCGGCGGCTCGCCCGCCACCTCACCTCCGGACGGCCGGAATGCGTCCAGCTCGTCCAGTTCCACCCCGCCTACTCCTACGAGGACTTCTTCGAGGGCTACCGGCCGGCGAAGTCCGAAGACGGGACGATCTCGTTCGATCTCGTGCGCGGGCCGTTCCGGCGGCTGGTCAGCGCGGCGCTCGCCCATCCCGGACGCCCCTACGTCCTGATCATCGACGAGATCAACCGCGGCAACCTCGCGAAGATCTTCGGAGAGCTGTACTTCCTGCTGGAGTACCGGGGCGAACCCGTCAACCTGCTCTACGGTTCCGAAGGCGACCAGGGCTTCACGCTGCCGCGCAACGTCATCATCATCGGCACGATGAACACCGCCGACCGCTCCATCGCCCTCGTGGACGCGGCCATGCGGCGCCGCTTCTGGTTCGTCGAACTGCACCCGGACGAGCCGCCGACGAGCGAGATCCTCTCGCGGTGGCTGCGGAGGGAGGAGCTGGGCGACGAGCCTGCGCGGCTGCTCGCGGAGCTCAACGGCCGCATCGACGACCGCGACTTCAAGATCGGCCCCTCCTACCTGATGCGGGAGAGCGCCGCCACCGAGGACGGCCTCGCGCGGATCTGGCGGACGCAGATCCTGCCGCTCCTGGAGGAGCACCATTACGGCGACGGCACCGACGTCCAGGCAAGGTACGGTCTGGACGCGCTGCGGCGGCGACTGACGTGACCGTCCTCCACCTGGGCGAGAGCGACCCCTGGACGGAGCACGAACTCACGGCGGAGCAGGCGGCGATCCTGGCCGCCACAGACCTGGTGCGCATCGCGCCCGGTCCCCGCGCCGGGCTTTGGAGGCTGCGCGACAACGGCCTGGTCGGCGGCGCCCGGATCGGCCCCCCGCATGGCCGGGTGGAGATGCGCGTCCGGCCGAAGACGCCGATCGACCGCCTGCTCCACCTTCTCGGCTACGCGCGGAAGGCGCGCGGCTGGAGGCGGGAGGAGGTCGACGCCGGGGAGCGGACCGAGCTGCTGCCCGCGCTCGCCCACGCGTTCGCGCGTGCCGCCGAACGGGCCCTGGGCCAGGGTGTCCTCCTCGGGTACCGGGAGACGGAGGAGGCGCTGCCGGTCGTGCGCGGCCGCATCCGCGTCAAGGAGCAGATCCAGCGGCGGCACGGATTTCCGGTGCCGGTCGAGGTGCGCTACGACGACTACACCGTCGACATCCCCGAGAACCGGCTCCTGCTCGCCGCGACTCACCGGCTGCTGCGCCTGCCGGGCGTGCCGTCCGGCACCCGCAGGCTGCTGCGCCACCTGCCGCTGAGGCTGGACGGCGTGGAACGGCTCGTCCCCGGCCGCCCGCTGCCGGCCTGGACACCGTCCCGGCTCAATACCCGCTACCACACCGCCCTCGGCATCGCCGACCTCGTGCTGCGCGGCGCCTCCTACGAACTCGGTGACGGCACCAGCGTTCGGGTGGACGGGCTGATGCTGGAGATGTGGCGGGTCTTCGAGGATTTCGTCTGCGTCGCCCTCGGCGAAGCGCTCCGGCCGTACGGCGGGACGGTGCGGCTCCAGGACGAGCGCCACCATCTCGACACCGCACATCGCGTGCGGCTCCGCCCCGACCTCCTCCTCTCCACTGCCGACGGGCGCCCTCTGGCCGTTGTGGACGCCAAGTACAAGACCGGGGACACGCCGCAGCAGGACCTGTATCAGATGCTCGCCTACTGCACGGCGATGAGGCTCCGCCGCGCCTACCTGGTGTACGCGTCCAAGACTGAGACGCATACCCACGTCATCACCGGTACCGAGGACGTCCAGATCGTGGAGACGACGCTCGATTTGTCGGCGCCGCCCGAAGATCTCCGCGAACAAGTCGCCGCGCTCGCCCGCCAGATCGTCGCGGACGAGGCGGGCCGCCCGGTCACGATCGCCGCAGTTGCTCCATGACCCCGGGCGGGACGGGCACGGACGGGGCCGGGCGGCTCAGGACGGACGGTGCCCCGGGGTGTCCGGTGGCCACTTGCCGCGGGTGGTCATCAGGTACAGGCCGCTGAGCCACACGGGGTCGGTCTTCGGCACCACGCGGATCGAGACCGGGACGGTGCCGGTCCGGCGGGTGGGCAGCACCCCCGGCTCGGCGACCCGGTCCAGGTAGGCGAGGCCCTCCCACAGGAACGCGCGGGGCCCTGGGTCGAGATGCCCGGCCCACGCCGGCTCGGCCTCGCGGCGCAGCCAGGCATGGCAGGCCATCGCGTAGCCGAACTCGCGCTCGGTGAGGTAGCCGAGCCGTGAGAAGCCGTCGTTGCGGGCCGCGTTCAGGGTGCGCTCGTCCAGTTCGCCGAGGGGCTGGACGGAGAAACCGCGCGCCGCCTCGCCGAACCTCAACGCGGCGTTCGTGGTGAAGACACCGAATCCGAAATACACGGTGAGCAGATCGGTGAGACGTTCGTGGTCCTTGCGGTCGGCGCTGATCCGGCCCTCGCCGAGCAGCCGGACATGGCACAGTTCGTGCGCGATGACGGCGATCAGATAGGCGGCGTCGGACGCCTCCGTGACGTCCAGCCCGATGACCGTCCGGCCATTCCTGACGCTGTAGTGGCCGACCGTGCGCCGTTCCTTCCGTGTCGCCGCCGCGTCCTCGCCCGCCCGGCCGAAGAGCTCCACGGTGATCCCGGCGGGGTCGACGCCCATCAGCCCGCACACCCGCGAGACCAGCGCGCCGACCTGCTCGGGCGTCCCCGTGTACGCGGCGGACGGCAGATCAGGGCCCGGCAGGACGACGTTCCGGGCGGCCCGTTCCCGGCCGAACTCGCGGACGAACCAGGCCAGCGACGCCTCGATCCACGCCTGCTGCGGAACCCCGACCGGGCAGTCGGTGCTCGTCGCCCGCCCCCACGGCGGAGGCGTTTCCGGATCTCTGTGCATCAGTCTCCTCAATGGCCGTCTCAATGGTCGGCGTTGCGACCCAGCGGATTTTTATCACGCCTTCCATGCGTATTGCCAACATTTGCTGGACGGGCTGGCGAGAGGGCGAATCAAATGGCGTGCGTTAGAGATTTGAACGTTCGGATCTCATACGATCAGTGGGTGGGGATGTGTGGGGCGTGTGATGGAAATTCGCACGTGCGGGAATTGGGCGCGTGAGCGGTGCCCGTGCCGATCCACGTCCTGGGGGCGTCTTTGCGCGGATTCTTCGTGACCGTGCGGCGACTTCCTGTGACGATCGGTGTGCGGAGCAGGGGAGTCCCGAGCGATCCGCGATGTCCGTGCCCACGACCCGAGGTGTTCCGATGTTCCCGACGATGCTTCCGGCGCCGCTGCGGTGGCGGCGTTCCTTCCCCGGCGGGCTCGAGCAGGCCCGCGCCGTCCGCCGGTTCGCCGGCTGCCTGCTCGCCGGCTGCCCCTACCTGGACGACGTCCTGCTCGCCGCCGACGAGATGGTCGTCAACGCCTTGCGGCACACCAAGTCCGGGCAGGACGGCGGCTCCTTCACCGTCGAGATCGTCCAGGACGGCGGCCGTGTCGCGGTGTCGGTCACCGACCAGGGCGGACCGGGCGAGCCCGCCGCGCAGGAGGCGGCCGACCTCGCCGAGTCCGGGCGCGGGCTGCGGACGATCTCGCTCACCGCCGACAGCTGGGGCTGGCACGGCAACGGCGAGGGCCGCACGGTCACCGCCGTCTTCGCGGGGGAGTGGGCGGCGTGACCGAACCGGCCTCCCGGACGCACGACCAGGTGCACCGCCGCGTCCACGCCGCGATGACCGCCGCGATGCGCGCCGACGCCCACTCCATCGACGCCGCCCTCGTCCAGCACGGGCGCCTCGACCCGCACAGCCGCGAGTTCGTCGCGCAGTCGCGGCGCCTCGTCCTCGCCTGCAGTGCCGCGCTGACCTGCGTCCTGTCGGCTCACCGCCCCGGCGGCGACGGGCACGGCCGGCAGATCTGCCGGGGCTGCGGGACCCTCGACTGCCGCACCCTGCACGGCGTCGCAGACGTCCTGGCCGCCTACGGCGTCCGCCCGGCCCCGGTCGACCGAGCCGAGGCGTGGCGCCGCGCCGACGCCCACTTCGCCCGCGGCGGACGTCCCGTGCCGGTGATCGTCGAGGAGTTCGCGGACGGCTTCATCACCTGCGCGACCACGGCGCCCTCCGACGACCCGCACCCCGTTCTGATCGTCGACCGCCACACCGGCGCCCTCAGCCGCTGGCCCGCGCTGCCCCACGACCTCCTCGTCCGGGAGTACGCCGACTACCGCACTGCCCACTGACGGCGTGGACGGGCACGGCCTCGGAGTGCCGGCGTCGCGGCCGTGCCCCGCGCCCGCCACCGGCGGCGACAGCGCCTCATCGAGCAGTGGAGGCGGTTGATGTGCTGAGGCGGCAGGCATCATGCCGGCGCTGGCGTTCAGGCGCGACGAGTCTGCTGCAGTGCGTACCGCATGTCGTCCCGGCCCTTGGAGACGTTGATCTGCCTCTCCTCGACAGGGCGTTGCTCCTACTGCCTCGCTTCTTTCAAGCAATAGAGGATGTACTGGCCGAAGGCCAGGTTGACGGCCAGTGAACTTTTATTGGGGACGTGGTCGTCCCGGCCGGTTCACGTGGTGGATGCGGGCTCGGTGGCGAGGGAGCCCAGGAGCCGGAGTCGTTCGGCGGACGCCGACCCGGGCTCGGCGGTGTAGATCATGAGCATCAGGCCGGGTTCGGCGGTGACGGCGAGCTCCTCGTGGGCGAGGACGAGTTCGCCGACCTCGGGGTGGTGGAAGCGTTTGGTGCCGGTGCCGAGGATGCGCACGTCGTGGGCGCCCCACAGCCTGCGGAACGTCTCGCTCCGGGTGGAGAGTTCACCCACGAGGTCCTGAAGGCCGCGGTCGTGGGGGTCTCGTCCGGCCTCGGCACGGATGATCGCCACGCTCGTCTGCGCGAAGCGGTCCCAGTCGGGGTAGAAGTCGCGCGAGGCGGGGTCGAGGAACAGGAACCGCGCCAGGTTCGGGACGCGTCCGGCGTCGCCGATCAGCGGTGAGTAGAACGCCCGGCCGAGGGCGTTGACGGCCAGGACGTCCGTCCTCGGGTTGCGGACGAACGCGACGGCGCCGGTGATCGCTTCCAGCGCCCAGGTGAGGCTGGGGCCTACGGGGGCCTGTCGGGCCGCTCGGCGCCGCCGCCCGGACGCGGGGATGCCGTCGGCGGTGCGGGCCAGGTCGAACAGGTGCGCGCGTTCGGCGTCGTCGAGGTGCAGCGTGTCGGCGATGGCGTTCAGGACGGCGGCGGACGCACCCCGGATGGCGCCTCGCTCGAGCCGCGAGTAGTACTCCACGCTCACGCCGGCGAGCATCGCGACCTCGCTGCGGCGCAACCCGGGCACCCGGCGGCCCCGCCCGGCCGGCAGGCCCGCCTGCGCGGGGGTGACCTTGGCGCGTCGCGACATGAGGAACTCGCGCACCTGGTGACGGTTGTCCATCCACCGAGCGTACGGCGGACCGGCGCGGGCGAGGGGTGCCCTGCCAGGGAACGTCACGCCAGGGACTCTCGCGCACGCCCGTGCCGGTGTTCCCTGGAGTCGACACGCCCCGGCGAACGAAGGAGTACCGACCATGCGTGGAGCCGTCATGCACGCCCCCGGCGACGTCCGGATCGAGGAGCGCGCGGACCCGCGGATCCTGGAGCCGACCGACGCGATCGTCCGGACGAGCGCGACCTGCGTCTGCGGGACCGACATGTGGGCCTATCGCGGCGCGGACAAGAGCGAGGGCCCCAGACCGATGGGCCACGAGTACGTCGGCGTCGTCGAGCAGGTCGGCGGTGCGGTGCGCAACATCGAGGTCGGTGACTTCGTCGTCGGCTCGTTCTTCGCCTCGGACAACACCTGTGAGAGCTGCCGGGCCGGGTACCAGTCCCACTGCGTCCACCGCGTGCCGATGGGGTCGATCGGCGCACAGGCCGAACTCGTCCGGGTCCCGCTGGCGGATGGCACGCTCGTGGCCACACCGGGCGCGCCCGAAGCCGCCCTGGTCCCTTCGCTGCTGGCCGCGTCCGACGTGCTGGGCACCGGCTGGTTCGCCGCCGGGGCCGCCGAAGCCGGCCCCGGCAAGACCGTCGCCGTGGTCGGCGACGGTGCCGTCGGCCTGCTGGCCGTCCTGGCCGCCAGGCAGCGAGGCGCCGAGCGCGTCATCGCCTTCAGCCGCCACCGCGCCCGGCAGGCCCTGGCCCGCCGGTTCGGCGCCACCGACATCGTCGAAGAGCGCGGCGACGCCGGTGTGGCCCGGATCAAAAAGCTCACCGGCGGGTACGGTGCGCACTCGGTCATCGAGGCGGTCGGTACTCGGGAGTCCATGCGGCAGGCCATCGGTGCCACCCGTCCGGGCGGCCACGTCGGCTACGTCGGCGTCGCGCACGACGTCCAACTCGACGGGCGCGAACTGTTCTTCTCCGGAGTGCACCTGCACGGCGGCCCCGCCCCCGTACGCCGGTTCCTGCCCGAGCTGATCCAGCTAATCTGGGACCGGACCATCGACCCCGGCGCGGTCTTCGACCTCACCCTGCCCCTCGACCAGGCCGCCGAGGGCTATCAGGCCATGGACGAGCGCCGCGCCACCAAGGTGCTGCTCACCGTCTGACCGACCAGCCGAGAACGACCACCTTGTAACTGCCACCAGGGAGAATCGATGCCCCCCACCTCCACGCTGGTATTCGTTCACGGTTTCTGGCACGGCTCATGGTGCTGGAGCGAAGTCATCCCCCGTGTGATAGCCGCCGGTCGTCTGGCCGTCGCGGTGGACATGGCGGGGCACGGGCTGTACGCCCGCCGTCCCCGGTGGTTCACCGGACAGCCGTACAGCCCCGAGGCAGTCGACACGGAGGTTTCGCCCGTCGCGGACGTGAGTCTCGACGACGCGGCCGCGTTGCTGACTTCGAAGATCAAGCGGATCGGTGGTGGCGAACCGGTCACCGTGGTCGCCCACAGCGCCGCGGGCCCCGTACTGACGCGAGTGGCCCAGCAGGCGCCGGAACTGGTCGCGCACGCGGCGTACCTTTCGGCCTACATGCCGGCGTCCGGCGTGCCGGCCGCGGCCTACACGCGGACGCCCGAGGCCGCAGACGATCAGGTCGCGCCATTGTTGCGGGGCGACCCGGCCCGGACGGGCGCGCTGCGGCTGGACCTCGCCACGGCCGACGCGGCCTACCGGCAGCGGCTCTACGAGGCGTTCTACGCAGACGTCGCCCCGGTCCTCGCCGACGCCGCCACGGGCCTGCTGACGCCGGACGGTCCCCTCGGCATCATGCTCGGCACCACTGCCCTGACCGACGATGGATGGGGATCGGTGCGGCGCACGTACCTCACCTGCGCACGGGACAAGGCGATCAGGCCGGCCCTGCAGGCGAGGTTCGTCGCCGAGGCCGACGCGGCCTTTCCGGACAACCCGACGTCCGTCGTCGCGCTCGACGCCTCCCACTCGCCATTCCTCTCGATACCCGACGAGTTGGCCGGCATCGTCACCTCCCTCGGCTGACGCGAAGTCGTCGTCACCCGGACCGCGACCAGGTCGGCCAAAATCCGGCGGGCATCACCGAGGGCTGGACAGAGAAACCGCGTGCCGTTTCACCGAATCTCAGCGCGGCGTTCGTGGCGAAGACACCGAATCCGAAATGCACGGTGAGCAGGTCGGTGAGGCGCTCGTGGACGTCTCAGAGGTCGGTGTTCCCAGGACGGTGCCACGTCGGGAGCGTCAGCACTTTTGTCCCGTCACCACAATGTGTCAGACCTCTTGTTCGGCGCCAATGCAATGTGTGAAAGCTCCTTGCTTCGCGGTCAGGCGTTCACAGATCATCATCAAGGAGGGGGGACCTGATCCGAACACCACTTCAGGAGGTAACGGATGAGATCGGTCCGACACGGTGTCGGCCTCGTCGTCGGAATGCTGGCCGTGCTGGTGATGGGCCTGGCCGCGGTTCCGGCCGGTGCGACGACCTCGACCTGGACTCTGAACGACATCGGCCAGAGGTTCTGTGTCCCCGGTGGAGGCACGCAGAGCTACCTGCTGGTACAGGTGAGCGGGACGTGGACGACCACCCTCACGTACGGGGTCAGGAAGCTGCCGCCCGGTTCGTCCAGCACCGAGGGGACGATTCAACCCGGTAGCAACGATACGCACATCATCAACGGCTTCATCGGGGTCACGTACGCCGCCGCCCCCGTCGGCGACTATCACGCCGAGGTGTGGGCGACTGACGGCAAGGTCACCCAGACGGCACCGGTGCTGCTCCGCTACGGCGAGGGCTACGCCTGCTGGTGATTCGTCGCCCCTGAGACCCGGGGGCGAGCTTCGGAGGCCGGCCCGGTGGTGCGCGCCGCACAGCGCGCACCCCCAGGCCGCCTCGCGAGATGACGTACGCCCGGAGACTTCGCCGGCAGTGGCGGCATTACCGCGGCCGTGGCCGGTGTGCCGCGCCGGGTTTCGCTGGCCAGGGCGATGTCGGCGAGTCCGCCTCATCAGAATATGAAGCAGTCCGCGTACTGGAGTTGCCGGGCGGTGGCGAGTGCCGGGACGCGGGCGCCTGCGTTGCGGGTGACCTGTGCTGCTTCGGTCGAGTGCGGGGTGGTGCTCGTGCAGGAGACCGGCGAGCTGTGGCCCGACATCAGGTAGTCGCAGCGTCCGTTGCGGTTGTCGGGCAGGCCGAGGGCGTGGCCGAGTTCGTGCGCGGCGATCCTCGGCGGGTAGAAGCCGTCGTTGACCGCCTCGCGGCCCATGTAGATGACGGCCCGGCCGAAGCCGTACATGTAGGTGCGCGGCCAGCCGTTGTCGGCGTACACCTTGACGGTGGCCTGTGACCCGGACGCGGGCACCAGCCGGATCGCCGGCACGGCGGCGTTCCATGCGGCGGCGCCTTCGTCGACGGCCGCCCTGAACTCCTGGGCGCCGCCGGCGTCGTAGTAGATCGTCCGGACGGCGGCCGCGGCCGGGGGCGAGGCGGATGCGGGGACGGCGGCCAGCGCGGGCACGAGGAACGCCATACCGAGGGCGATGGCCAATGCAGCCGTGATCTTTCGGAACATGGGGAGACTCCTGCGGGGTGGGGGCGGCCGCCCGGGGCTCCGACGTCCTTCAAAGTGCCGTCCTGAGGCCCGGACGGGCGTATGGGCGGCCGGTCGACTACGGGAACCGCATGCTCATAGGCATGTCGTGTCGAATTAACCTCCTCGGGGGCCGTCTCCCCGGAGGCTAGTTGAGAGGACTGCTTCTCTCTATGAGACAACGGCGGTTAGAAGTTCAATGTTGATTTCAAGGAGTATAGAATTCTGCCTAATCCCCGTCTGGAATCTGCCCCACAGGACGGCGATCAGCAGAGGGCGGTGGTCTGGGTTATGGCTCGGGACGAGGTGCCCACCATCACCTTCGTGCAGCCGGACGCCTTCCGCCAGGACGACCTGGTCTCGTCCCAGTAGGAGAAGGCGCGGGCGTCCAAGGGGAAGGTCACCCGAGCGGACTGGCCCGGCGACAGCGCCAGCTTTGTGAAGCCCTTCAGCTGCTTGGGCGGCTGCGGCGCCTTCTTGGTGCCGGGCAGGCCGAGGTACAACTGCGGGACGGCGTAGCCGCTACGCCCGCCCGTGTTCGTGACGGTGACGCTGACGCCCGTCCGAGTGGCTTTCACGCCCGACAGCCTGAACGTCGTGTAGGAGAGGCCGTGGCCGAACGGAAACGCCGGGATAAGGCCCTTCTTGTCGTAATGGCGGTAACCGATGAATACCCCTTCGCTGTAAACGGCGTTGCCGAGCACGCCGGGATACTGGGACGGGTTTCCGGCGGCGGGGGCGTCGGCGGCGCGGGCGGGGAAGGTGACCGGCAGGCGTCCGCCCGGATCGACGTCCCCGTACAGGACGCGGGCGATGGCGGTGCCGCCGTGCCCCCCGGAGTACCAAGCCTGGACGATGCCCCGCACCTTGGACGCCCACGGGATCAGTACCGGGCCACCGGTCTGCATCACCACGACGGTGTTGGGATTGGCCTTCGCGACCGTTTCGATCAGCTTGTCCTGGTTGCCGAGCGCCGTGTCGTTGGCCGCGCCGCACGCCAGGGTCAGGCAGGCGAGGTCTCCGTCCTCGGCGCGGGCGTCCGCGACGACCACGACGGCGACCTCGGCGGCGCCGGCCGTGCGTGCGGCGGAGGCCAGGTCCGCGCCATCGTCGAAGGTGACCGCGTCGGCGCCGCCGCGGGCGGTGATGCCCTGCCGCGCGGTGATGGTCGACGCAGGCCTGACGTGCATCGAGCCGATGCCGGAGCGGAACTGGTCGGCCGCCTTGCCGATGACCGCCACCTTCGCGCCCGTCTTCAGCGGCAGGACGCCGCCGGTGTTCCGCAGCAGGGTGATGCCCTGCTCGGACAGCTTCTGGGCCTCGGCGGCGTGCCCGGCGTAGTCGATCTGCATGTCGGCGGGACGCTTCGGCTGGTCGAACATGCCGTAGGCGAACATCGCCCGGAAACGGGTGGTGAGGCTGCGATCGATGTCGGCCCATGTGATCTTGCCGGTGAACAGCGCGGCGCGCAGTGCGAGCGGGGTGTAGAAGACGCCGATGGGCATCTCCAGGTCGAGACCCGCCTTCACTGACTCGTGGGTGTTCTTGGTGCCGAGGAGCCAGTCGCTGACGACGAAGCCCTCGAAGCCCCACTGCTTGCGGAGCACGCCGTCCAGCAGCGCGGCGTTCGAGCAGCTCGGCTTCCCGTTGACCCGGTTGTAGCCGCACATCACCGAGGCCGCTTCGCCGTCCACGACCGCCGCCTCGAACGGCGGCAGGTAGATCTCCCGCAGCGCCCGCTCGGGGATGACCGCGTTGACCCAGTAGCGGTTCGCCTCCTGGTTGTTGGCGGGGAAGTGCTTCACCTGCGCCATCAGCCCGTCCTGCTGGACGGCCCGGATCCAGGACGCGCCCATGCGCGCGGACAGCAGCGGGTCCTCGCCGTAGGACTCGAACGTGCGGCCGCCCTGCGGGACGCGCATGATGTCGGTCGCCGGGCCGAGGACGACGTCGTTGCCGCGCTTGGCCGCCTCGTCGGCCACCAGGGAGCCCGCGGACGCGGCGGCGCGGGTGTCGAAGGTGGCGGCCAGCGACAGCCCGGCCGCCAGCCCGGTGTTCGGTCCCTGTTTGACGCCCATCGATCCGGCGTCCACCAGGTGCAGGTCGGGGATGCCGAGGCGGACGTTGCCGTGGACCGTTCCAGCTCGGAAGCGCGCGTCGTCGGCGGCGCGCAGTGGGCCGACCATGTCGTCCCCGGCCATCAGCGCGAGCTTCTCGCTCTCGGTCAGCGCCTTGAGCAGCAGGTTCGCGCGCCGGTCGGAGTTGAGCGAACGGTCGCACCACGGCCGGCCGGCAGAGTTCTCGCATGGTGCGGAGGTCTGCGCTGCCGAGAGGGTGATCGAACGGGCCTTCCCGTCCGAGGACAGGGCCATCGAGGCCGCCGCAGCGACCGTGGTGAGGCCCACGCCAACAGTCAGCGCAATATTCCGCTTTAGCATGAGCCGAAACTATAGAGCCAAAAATGCGACGTGACCAGATCTTGCCATATGTGCCTTTTTGCTGGTCGCAAGGCAGTGAAACGGGAATGGTCCTCCGATTTGGGTCGTACCTAAGCGGGATAAAGGGTACTTCTGAGGACGATCGAGGGCTGCTGTGCCCTCAATGGCGGGGTATCCGGACGGGCGACGGCGGTTCGGCGGCGGTTCGGCGGCGGTGAGCCCGGGCTCGGTGACCTTCGTACCCGCGGGTGAGGAGCACCGGTTCGAGGACGTGACCGAAGACCTGGCCCTGCTCGCCGTGTGCGGGCCGGCCTACGGGCCGCGGGGCGCCCGACTCGACGGCAGAGGGTGGAGAATCGGCGGGCTTGTTGTTATTCGCGGTGATCTCGGAGGTCTGCAGCAGGTACGGCGAAGACTCTCTGGAGGACGAGGATGCGTGTGGGCACGGATGTGGACGTGCTGGTCCGGGCGGCGCAGGACGGGGACGCCGACGCCCGGGACCGGCTGGTCACCGAGCATCTGCCGCTGCTCTACAACGTGGTCGGCTGGGCGCTCGGCGGCCATGCCGACGTGGACGACGTCGTCCAGGAGTCGGTGCTCCGCGCGCTCGGCGGGCTCGACGGGCTGCGCGAGCCGGCGCGGTTCCGGTCCTGGCTGGTCTCGATCGCCATGAACCAGGTGCGGCGCCGCTGGAGGTCCCAGCGCGGCCGGACGCCGCTGGATCCGCAGGCCATGGCCCAGGTCGCGGGGGCCGAGGACGACTTCGCCGAGCTGGCCGTCCTGCGGCTGGAGCTGTCGGAGCAGCGCCGGGAGATCGCCGAGGCGACGCGGTGGCTGGACGCGGACGAGCGCGAACTCCTCGCGCTGTGGTGGCTCGAGGCGTCCGGGCATCTCACCCGCAGGGAACTGGCGGACGGGCTCGGGCTGTCGGCGCCGCACGCGGCCGTCCGGGTGCAGCGGATGAAGAAGCAGCTGGCGACGTGCCGCGCCGTCGTGCGGGTGGTGAGCGGCCGGCGGTGCGGCGCGCTCGGCCCGCTGCTCGCCGGATGGGACGGACGTCCGTCGCCGCTGTGGCGCAAGCGGATCGCCAAGCACGTCCGCGACTGCCGGTCCTGCGCCGACCGCCATCGCGACCTCGCCCCGCCCGAGGCGCTGCTGGCGGGTCTGGTCATGGTGCCGCTGCCCGCCGACGCTCCCGTGCACGCCGTGCTGACCGGGGCGAACGGCCCGGCGGGCGCCTCGCTCAGCACGCCGTCGACGTCCGCTGCTGTGGGGAAGGCGTCAGCCGGCGCGGTGCGTTGGGTCGCGGGGGCGGCGGCGGCCGGGATCGCCGCCGCGGTCGTCTACTGGAC
>NZ_SMJW01000182.1 GCF_004348335.1 Actinomadura bangladeshensis
GTGGTGGGGGGTGTGGTGTGGGAGTTGTGAGATTCTCTTCGGGTTGATCTCGATTCGGGTCGATTTGGGTCTGGACATATTCCGTGTTAATGCCTAGCTTGAATGAGACGCCGGTCGCCGGGCCGATGCGCCGAGAGTGGTATGCGCTCGGTGGGGTGGCGGCGGGGTAAGGGTTGTCTAACCTAGGCTGACCTGGGGCGATGACGGCTGGACAGGCTTATAGGTCAATTTCCGGCGTATCGCTCGTTGCAATTCGGCGACATCTTCTTCAAGGGCCGGGCGGCCTTAACATTCGACTTGCGCGTGCGTAGACTCCCGGCACCCGCGTTGCCGTGCGAGGTGTTCGAAATCATGACTCGCGGGGTACGCGGTAAAGATCGTCTTCTTTGTGACGATCGCGTCGCAATGCCCCTGTCGAGGAGGACGGATGTCCGGGTTTTCCCTGTCAAGCCCGGCCAGCGCAGAAGTGGATCTCGGCGGCGGCGACCTCTCCCTGGTCGTCGTCGTCGCTGTGATCGCACTGTTGGCACTGGCCGTCGCCGCGGGTCTCGTCCGCGATGTCCTGGCCGCGGGCCAGGGCACCGCCAAGATGCAGGAGATCGCGCGAGCCGTGCAGGTGGGCGCGAGCGCCTACCTGAAACGCCAGTTCCGAACGGTCGCGGTCTTCGTCGTACTGATCCCGCTCGTCCTGCTGCTGCTTCCCGCCGACTCGGCGGGCGAGCGGATCGGACGGTCGGTCTTCTTCGTCATCGGCGCGCTGTTCTCCGCCGTCACCGGGTTCACCGGCATGTGGCTCGCGGTCCGCGGCAACGTCCGGGTGGCCGCCGCGGCCCGCGAGGAGGGCGGCGAGAAGACGGCGATGCGGATCGCGTTCCGCACCGGCGGCGTCGCCGGCATGTTCACCGTCGGGCTCGGCCTGTTCGGCGCCGCGATCGTCGTCCTCGCCTACCAGGGCGACGCGCCGAAGGTGCTGGAGGGCTTCGGGTTCGGCGCCGCGCTGCTCGCC
Source organism: Actinomadura bangladeshensis (assembly GCF_004348335.1). GTDB lineage: Bacteria > Actinomycetota > Actinomycetes > Streptosporangiales > Streptosporangiaceae > Spirillospora > Spirillospora bangladeshensis. The sequence goes on from NZ_SMJW01000182.1 coordinate 1,007, forward strand.
ATGTTCATGCGTGTCGGCGGCGGCATCTTCACCAAGGCCGCGGACGTCGGCGCCGACCTCGTGGGCAAGGTCGAGCAGGGCATCCCGGAGGACGACCCGCGCAACGCGGCGACGATCGCCGACAACGTGGGCGACAACGTCGGCGACTGCGCCGGCATGGCCGCGGACCTGTTCGAGTCGTACGCGGTCACGCTGGTCGCGGCGCTCATCCTCGGCACGGCGGCGTTCGGCACCGAGGGCCTGGTGTTCCCGCTGATCGTCCCGATGATCGGCGTGATCACCGCGGTGATCGGCATCTTCGCGGTCGCGCCCCGCTCCGGCGACCGCTCCGGCATGACGGCGATCAACCGCGGGTTCTTCATCTCGGCGGGCATCTCGGCGATCCTCGTCGCGATCGCCGCGTTCACGTACCTGCCGTCGTCGTTCGCCGACCTGAAGGGCGTCACCGACGAGACGATCCGCGGCCTGGACGCCGACCCGCGCTGGGTCGCGCTCGGCTCGGTGATCATCGGCATCGTGCTGGCGAGCATCATCCAGCTGCTCACCGGCTACTTCACCGAGACGAACCGCAAGCCGGTCAAGGAGGTCACCGACAGCGCCCGGACGGGCCCGGCGACCGTCATCCTGTCCGGCATCTCGCTCGGCCTGGAGTCGGCCGTCTACACCGCGCTCGTGATCGGCGGCGCCGTGTACGGGGCGTTCCTGCTCGGCTTCGGCAACACCACCGTCGCGCTGTTCGCGGTGGCGATGGCCGGTACCGGGCTGCTGACCACGGTCGGCGTCATCGTCTCGATGGACACCTTCGGGCCGGTGTCGGACAACGCCCAGGGCATCGCCGAGATGTCCGGGGACGTCCAGGGCGAGTCCGCGGCCGTCCTGGAGCGGCTGGACGCGGTCGGCAACACCACCAAGGCGATCACCAAGGGCATCGCGATCGCGACGGCGGTGCTCGCCGCGACCGCGCTGTTCGGTTCGTTCCGGACGACGGTGATCGCCGCGCTCGGCGACGCGTCGCAGAGCGCCAAGGACGCGATCGGCGCCGACTTCCTCGACTTCAACCTGTCGATCGCCAGCCCGAACGTGCTGATCGGGCTGATCATCGGTGCGGCCGTCGTGTTCCTGTTCTCCGGCCTGGCGATCATGGCGGTGGGCCGGGCGGCCGGACGGGTCGTGGTGGAGGTGCGCGAGCAGTTCCGCACCAAGCCCGGGATCATGGACTACACCGAGAAGCCCGACTACGACCGCGTCGTGGACATCTGCACCCGGGACGCGCAGCGCGAGCTCGCCACCCCCGGACTGCTGGCGATCATGGCGCCGATCGCGGTCGGCTTCGCACTCGGGTACGCGCCCCTCGGCGCCTACCTGGGCGGTGCGATCGCCGCGGGCGTGCTGATGGCGGTGTTCCTCGCCAACTCCGGCGGCGCCTGGGACAACGCCAAGAAGCTCGTCGAGGAGGGCCACCTCGGCGGCAAGGGCAGCGACGCGCACGAGGCGACGATCATCGGCGACACGGTCGGCGACCCGTTCAAGGACACCGCCGGCCCGTCGATCAACCCGCTGATCAAGGTGATGAACCTCGTCGCGCTGCTGATCGCGGACGCGGTCGTGACGTACGCGGGCAACACGCTGCTGCGCGTCGTCGTGACCGTGCTGTCCGTCGGCGTCATCGTCGCCGCGATCGTGATCTCCAAGCGGCGCGCCGACCCGATCGCCGAGCCGGCCTCCGACCCGGCGTCCGGCGGCAAGCCCGAGCCGGCGGCGGTGCAGGACGACGGCGACGCCAAGGCCGTCGAGGCCCCGGAGGAGGCGGCCGTCGGCGCCGACTCAAACGCCGCCGCGACCACCGAGGAGGAGTCCGCCAAGAACACCTGACGGATCACGCGCAGAGGGCCGGCGGCGCTGGAGCCGCCGGCCCTTTCGCATGTCCCCCGGCTCCTCGGCATGCCCGCCGGACCCTCTCGAGTTGCCTCGCGGACGCGCCCACGCGCGTTGACCTGCGGCGTGTTGTTGTTATGAGGCGCCTTATAACAACAACACGCCGCAGGTCAACGGAGTGGTGACCAGGTCGGCGTTGGCGGGCGGGGTATCGCGGTGCTTTCGGCCGGCTGGGGTCATGTCGTGACCACGGGGCACCGGCCGTACCCTGGAGACGCGGGCCGGACGTTCCAGGCCCGGACGGAGATCGGGAGGCGCTGTGGCGAGCAGCGGCGGAGGCAAGCCGGCGATGTCGGGCCCGAAGGGTTTCGCCCTCGTGATCTGCGGCATGCTCGGCATCATGCTCGTGCTGTGGGGCATCGCAGCCCTCGTCGCCCCCTGACCCTCCCGCACCCTCCGAGCGCTCCCCGAGGTGAACCGGCTGTGCGCTGCGACCCGGGGGGTGGCGCGGCCTAGGGTGGCGGCATGCCCATGCTCATCGTGCTCCGGCACGCCAAGGCCGTTGCCGGGTTCGGTACGGCGGACATCGACCGCGTCCTCAATGACCGCGGGCGCCGCGACGCCGCGGCGGCCGGGGAATGGCTGCGCGCGAACGGCCTCGTCCCCGACCACGTGCTGTGCTCGCCGGCGGCCCGCACGCGCGAGACGCTCGGCCTGCTCGCGCTGGACGCCGCCGTGACCTACGAGCCGGCGATCTACGCCAACGACCCGGACGGGCTCCTCACCCTCGTCACCGAGGCTCCGGACGGCGCCGGGACGCTGCTGCTCGTGGGGCACAACCCGTCCGTGCACCAGCTCGTCCACGACCTGACCGGGCAGGCCCCGGAGGCGTTCCCCACCTGCGCGCTCGCCGTGATCGACCTGCCGGGCGAGTGGGCCGGCGTCCGCCCCGGACTCGGCACGCTCCGCACGGTCCGCACCCCGAAGGACTGACCCGGGACCCGCTCAGGACCGAGGGGCGGCGGCGGTGAGGGACGAGTCGACGACCGTCCCGGCGTCGCGGCGCAGCGACCTGATCGTGTAGCGGGTGCCGGACACCTGCAGCAGCGCCTGCCGCAGCGGGGTCACCTCGTCCCGCCCGACGCCCGCCTTGATCTCGGCGCGGCGCCGCCGGGTGATCGTGGACAGGTGCGAGTCGAGGTCGGCGAGCTCCTCGTCCAGCTCGCCGACGGGGATGGCGTCCTTCGGGTCGAGGTCCTCCGGGTCCTCCTCCAGCAGTGCGCCGGCCTCCTCGAACCGGTCGGCGAGCCGGTCGAGGATCTCGGGGACGGGCCCGGTGTCGACGGCCTCCGCGCGGGACAGCCGCGCGACCGCGATGAGGTGGTCGCGGGTGCGGTGCGCGGCGTCCACGGCGGTCCCGAGTTCGGCGATCAGGCCGGTGTCGGGCAGCCGCTCGTGGCCGAGCCGGTCGCGGGTCTCGGCGACGGCCTCCGCCGCCCGCTCGGCCGCGACGATCGTGTCGTGCGGCAGCCGGGTCCGCTCGCCCGCGAGGACGTCCGCGGTCGCCCGGACGAGGTCGGCGTGCGTGCCGAGCAGCCGCCCGAGCTGGTGCGGCAGCCGCTCCACGTGCCCGGCGGGCCACAGCAGCCGGACGGCGAGGTAGGCCAGCACCGTCCCGGCGACGGTGAGCGCGATCCGCTCCCCGGCGGTGGTCCAGCCGGCGGGGGTGGAGAAGTCGAGCAGCATCATCGCGAGCGGCGTCCCGAACAGCGCCCAGTAGACGAAGTTCACCGACCGCATCGCGAACCCGGCGAGCGCGAACACGAAGGCGATCACGGCGACGGTGAGCTGACCGGGCGCGAGCGTGAGGATGACGGCGGCGACGGCGGACCCGGCCGCGGTGCCGCCGACGCGCTGGACCAGCCGGTCGACGGTCTCGCCGTAGGTGGCGCGCAGGCTCAGCATCGCGGTGATCGTCAGCCAGTGCCCGTGCGAGAGGCCGATGGCGACGGTCCCCGCCATCGACACGACCGCCGTCACGTACACCCGCGCCACCTGCCGGAACGCCGGGGACCGGGTGCGGACGGCGCGCCGCAGCCGCTCCCACACCGGCATCGGGTCGAGGGAGCCGGGCATCCGCGGCGGCCCGAACCCCATCCGGACGCCGCCCGCGACGATGCGGCGGTTGGCGGCGACCTCGCCGGCGATGCGGTCGATGGAGCGGCGCACCTGGCCGATCAGCGCGACCGCGATGAGGTCCTCGTCGCCGGCGAGCCCGGCGCGGCGGATGTGCTCGGCGGCCCGTCCCATCCGCCGGACGGCCGCGGACTCCTCCCGGCCGAGCGGCGCGTCGCCCGCCGTCGCGATCGCCCCGGCGAGCAGCCGCAGCCGCGCGGCGAGCGCCGAGATGGCGGTCTGCGTCTCCAGCCGCCACTCGCGGTCCGGCGGGTAGTTCTTCGCCGCCTCCAGGACGGCCTGAAGCGTCACCGTCTCGTGCAGGACGCGGCCGAGCCCGTCGATGAGCCGTTCGGGCCGGGTCGGGTCGCTCTTGCCGCGTCCCGTCCGGTACAGGCGGTAGGTGGCGCGTGCCGCCGTCAGCGCCTCGGACGCGGCGCGCCGCTTCTTCTCCCAGTCGGGCGCCCGGGTGACGGCGAGGAGGTCGGGGTCGGTGAGTTCGACGGCCTCCAGCGGCTCGGGGTCGTGCGCGCCGACGTCCTCGGCGACGGCGTCGAGCGCCTCGGCGACCGCGTCCGCGCACTCGCCGAGCGACGCCCGCAGCGGGAGCAGCCGCCGCGCGGGCCACGGCGCGAGCAGCAGCCCGGTGGTGAGCAGCCCGCCGATCAACTCCAGCAGCCCGATGGCCAGCACGTCCGCCGACGGCGGCCGGACGGCGCTCAGCAGCACCGCCAGCCCGGCCGTGGACCCGATCCGGGGCACCGCGACACCGAGCGCGATCAGCGGCGGCACCACGATCACGGTCGGCCACAGGTGCCCGCTGAGCAGCCCGCCGAGCGCGGACCCGACCGCGACGAACAGGACCCCGATCGCGAGGCTGCGCGCCTGCGCCCCGTACGGGCCCTCGGGGGCGCGCAGCGCCACCAGGTACGCGCCGAGCGCGATCACCGACCCCTGGGCGGCGTGCCCGGTCAGCGACCCGACGAGGAGCGGCACGGCGACCGCGACGGCCGCGGTCGCCCCGTACATCGGCGACGCCTGCCCCTGCACCTGGGCAAACGCGTCCCGCATGCGCCGCAGCACGTCCCGCCGTTCCTCCGCCGTCACCTCGCCCGCCCACGAAGATCGTTCCCCCGCCTCCCACCCGTACCCAGCGGATCACCGTCTCAGCCCCACCGGTCCGAACCCCGCGACCCGGCGACGCAGGAGCCGGGTGCGGAGCGCAGGGTCTGCCCGGTGCCGAGGGGATCAGGCCGGCGGCTTCGCGGATGCGCGGTGGTCCCAGGCGTCCAGGACCTCGGCGATGGCGGCGCGCTGCTCGCCGTCGTCGGAGATCAGCGATCTGTACGGGGCGAACGGGACGATGGTCCGGTCCGCGGCGACCTGCCGGCGCAGGGTCGGGACCAGCGGTTCGAGCGCGTCGCCGAGCGCGTCGGCGGCCTCGATCAGCCAGCGGCCCGCGCCGTCCCGCAGCATGCGGCGGGCGACGGCCTCGAGCAGCGGGCCGGGGTCACCGGAGATCCGCCGGACGGCCAGCGCGCCCTCGTACTGCTCGGTCGCATCGGAGTCGAGGTCCCGCAGCACCGGCAGCAGATGTGCCGCCGGCTCGCCGAGCCGCCCGGCGAGCCGGGCGGCCTCGCCCATGAAGTGGCGGCCGTTCGCGAGCACCCGCTCGGCGGCGGCCAGCGCGGTGGCGGTGTCACCGGTGAGGTCCAGGAGGAGTTCGGCGGCGGCGAGGCGCTCCCGGTCGGAGTCCTCCGCCTCGGTCAGGGCCAGCTCGCGCAGGACGGGCAGGAGTCCGTCGACGGGGAGTCCGTGCGTCCGTGCCAGCCGCACCGCGAGGACGGCCTCGCCCCCGTCCACGGCGGCCTGGACGAGCCGGGCCACGTCCTCGGTGCCGCCCGTGATGGCCGCGAGGGCCTCGGCGCACGCCGTCCTGAACTCCCAGGTGCCGTCGTCGGCGGCGGCCTCGCGCAGGGCGGGCACCGCGGCCGAGGCATCCGGCCCGATGACCGCGAGGGCGGCCGCCGCGGGGCCCCTCCGATGCCGGACGAGCCGGATCAGTTCGGGCGTCGCCGCGGCGGCGGACGGCCCCCAGACCGCCAGCAGCGGGGGGACGGCCACGTCCGGCTCATGCCGCATCGCGGTCTCCATGGCCGCCGAGGCCAGGTGCGGGCGCAGGACGTCCAGCAGGGCGGGGTCGCAGGGCTCGTTGCGCTCGGTGAGGAGGTCGACGGCGCCGCCGTCGAACCAGCCGGCGGCGAAGGCACCGAGAAGCGAGGGCCGCCAGGCGGGATGGTCCGCCATGACGAGCAGCCGCAGGCCGGCGGACAGGAGCCGCCCCTCCGGAGTCTCCAGTCCGCGCCTCCAGTGCCACCGGTCGGCGAGGGCGGTCTCCGGCGGTGCCTGGACGTACCCCGCCAGCGCGCTGACGGCCGCCGGGACCGGCTGCCGCACCTCCACCAGGATCTCGGCGGCGGCCGCCCGCACCTCGGTGTCGTCATGGGCGACGGCTTCGGTGAGGACGTCCGCGAATGCGGTCCGGGCCGACAGCGAGAGGAAGCAGCGCCATCGCACCGCGCTCACGACTCGGAGCGCGTGGGACTCCTCGTGCAGGAACCCTCGGACCAGCTCGATGGCGTGGTCCTGGGGCGCGCCGACGATGATGTCGCTGAGCGAATCGTCCGCCCACAGGCAGTCCCTGAGTGGGTCGTACCTCGCCCAGCATTCCCGGACGGCCGCCGCGGCGGCCGGGCCGAAGGACTCGCCGTACACGGCCAGCGACCAGGCGGCGGCGGCCCGTGTGAGGACGGGACGGCCTGCTTCGAGCTCCTCCTCCAGCCAGGCCGCCGCCTCCTTCGAGTACAGCCGTCCCGCGACGAGCAGCAGTTCGGACGCGGCCTCGCTGTCGCCCTCGGCGTCCCGCAGCTTCCGCAGCCGCGCGAGGGGCACGCTCTCGGCCGGCAGGTGCCCCACGACGTAGGACGCCGTCCGCCGCACCCGGGGATCGGGGTCGAAGTGCAGCTTCATGAGCCGCTCCGCCCCCGCCGCGAGCGCGCTCCGCACGTCGTCGAGGACGGCCTGGGACGCGGCCGAGCCTTCGGCGATGAGCGCGAGCTGACGCAGCAGCTCGGGCCGCCGCCGGGTCCGCCGCGAGCAGGCCAGCCGGATCAGGACGGGCACCGCCGCAACCGTGGCGGTGTACAGCGTGCCTTGGTGGGTGATCCGGGCCTCTAGCTCGCCCAAGGCGTGCTGAGCGGCATCATCATCACGCCCGACGGCGGCACGCACCAGCCCCGGCACGTCCGCCGCCGACCCGTACGCATGCTCGAGCCCCGCCCAGTCGACCTCACCAACCCCACCCGAACCACGAAAGATCACAACCCGCGACCCTAGCGACCCCCGACGACCCAGGCGTGAGGATCGCCTGCGCCGTGACCGGGGTTCCAGGGGTCGCCCCCCCGAGCTACAGCAGATCGGCGGCGTCGGCGGCTTCTACTTCTTCTCTGGAGATGCCCAGGAGGAAGACGATCGTGTCCAGGTAGGGGACGTTCACGGCGGTGTCGGCGGCCTGGCGGACGACCGGTTTGGCGTTGTAGGCGATGCCGAGGCCGGCGGCCTGGAGCATGTCGAGGTCGTTGGCGCCGTCGCCGATGGCGACGGTCTGGCTGATGGGGATGCCGGCCTCGCGGGCGAAGCGTTCGAGGGCGGCGGCCTTGCCGGCGCGGTCGATGACGCGGCCGGTCACGCGGCCGGTGAGCTTGCCGTCGACGATCTCCAGCGTGTTGGCGGCCGAGTAGTCGATGCCGAGGTCGTCGACGAGGGCGTCGGTGACCTGGGTGAATCCGCCGGAGACGATCGCGAACTTGTAGTCGAGGCGCTTGAGGGTGCGGACCATCGTGCGGGCGCCGGCGGCGAGGCGGAGCTTGTCGCGGACGTCGTCGATGGCGGCCGCGTCCAGCCCGGCGAGCAGGGCGACGCGTTCGCGCAGCGAGCCCTCGAAGTCGAGTTCGCCGCGCATCGCGGCCTCGGTGACCTTGGCGACCTCGTCGAGGCAGCCGGCGTGCTCGGCGAGCAGCTCGATGACCTCGCCCTGGATGAGGGTGGAGTCGACGTCCATGACGATGAGCCGCTTGGCGCGGCGGCTGAGGCCGCTCTGCTGGACGGCGACGTCGACCTGCTGCTCGGCGGCCTCGGCGGTGAGCGCGGCGCGGAGCGCGTCGGGGTCGGCGCCGGAGACGTCCATCTCGATGCAGGTGACGGGGTTCGACGCGAGCCGCTCCATGCGGTCGATGTTGGCGCCGTGCGCGGAGATGCGGCCGGCGATCCCGGCCATGGCGGCGGGCTTGAGGGGCGCGCCGAGGACGGTGACGTGCAGGCGCCCGGTGCGCTTCGGCATCCGCCGGTTGCGTCCCGTGGAGAGCTCGATCTCCATGTCCAGGTCGTTGGCGACGTGCTCGGCGGCGTTCCAGACGCGTCCGATGTCGGCGCCCTCGGTGTAGTCCAGCAGGACGCCGAGGACGAGCCGGCCGCGGATCACGACCTGCTCCACGTCGGCGACCGTGAGCGGGAACTCCGAGAGTGTCCGGAAGAGACGCGATGTCACGCCGGGGCGGTCGCGTCCGGTGAGTGTGATGAGCAGCGTGCGCTGTGCTGACCCGTCCATAGCTGTTTTCCACGTTACCGGCCGTGACGTGCGGGTCGCGCGGCAGGTCCGGCATGCGAGACGGTCACAAGATCAAATTGAGGTCTCCGAACTCGTGCCAGAGGTAGCGCTCGGCCAGTGCGGCGTCGTAGGTGGCGGTGAGCAGATCGGTGCCCGCGATGGCCGTGAGCATCATCAGGTGGGACGACTTGGGCTCGTGCAGGCCGGTGAGGAGGCCGTCCACGGCCCGTACGCCCTTCTCCGGCGTCACGATGTGCTCCGTCCAGCCCGAGGACGCGGTGACCCGTCCTGAGGCGTTTACGGCGGTCTCCAGGGCGCGGACGGCCGTCGTGCCCACGGCGATCACCCGGTGGCCTTCGGAGCGGACGTGTTCGACCAGCGCCGCCGTCGGCGGCGGGACGCGGTAGCGCTCCGCGTAGGGCGGCTCATGGGCCTCCGGGGACGCGACGCCGGTGTGCAGCGTGATCGGCGCGATCAGGACGCCCCGCGACACCAGGCTCGTCACGAGTCCGGGCGTGAACGGGCGGGCGGCGCTCGGCATCTCCGCGCTCCCCGTGGACGAGTCGTACGCGAAGGCGGTCTGGTACGCGGCGGCGGGCCAGTCCCGGCGGACGTACCCGTACCTGATCGGCACGCCGTGGCTCAGCAGGAAGGGGATGACGTCGGTGCTGAGCCGGGCCTCCCAGAGCCGCTCGGTGCGCCGTCCGACGAGGGTGAGGGTGGCGCCGCCGGGCAGCGGGATCCACTCGCCGGGGGAGCCGCCCCGGTACGGGCGGCTGGCCTTGCCGGCGAGGCGGCGCAGCTCGACGAGCCACAGCCGGTCGTCGCCGCCGGGCACCGGGGTGGAGAAGTGGACGCTGATCCGGTCGAGCCGGACGGCGGCCGGCAGCGTCGCCGAGGTGTTGACGACGAGGAGGTCGCCCGGGTCGAGCAGCGTCGGCAGATCGCCGAACGCGTGGTGGGAGACCGTGCCGGTGGCGCGCCGGGACACCAGGAGGCGGACGCCGTCCCGGCTGCGGCCGCGCGCCTCGGGCGGCTCGTGGGCCTCCAGCGAGGCGGGCAGGGTGAATTCGACGGTCACTTGGAGACCTCCAGCCGGAGAGCGGCGATCACCCCGAGGAGGGCGATCACGGCGAACAGCGCACCGGAGACGGCGAGGCCGGTGCCGATGCGGGCGGCCCCGAAGCCGGTGACGAGCGCGCCCGCGACGCCGACCACGAGGGACGAGCCGAGCGTGTCGCTGATCTGCAGCGCGGACGAGTTGACGCCCTGCTCGTCGTCCGGGGACAGGTCGAGGAGCAGGACGGACAGGCTGCCGATCGAGAAGCCCATCCCGGCGCCGCCGATGATCCACGCCGGCGCGGCGAGCCAGCCGCCGGGCAGCTGGAGGCCGACCGCAGCGAGGGCGATCCCGGCGGTGACGAGCACGGCGCCGAGCAGCGCGTAGAACTCGCGGGGCCGCGTGGACCGGCCCTGGATCTGCGACGCCGCCGACCAGCCGAGCGCGCCGACCGTGAGGACGATGCCCGCCTTGGTGGCGCTGAAGTCGTGCAGCCGCGTCAGCGCCAGCGGGATGAACACCTCGGTGCCGAAGAACGCGCCCGCGAGCAGGCCCCGGACGAGGATGACGCTGGGCAGCCCGCGCCGCAGCCGGAGCGTCCCGGCGGGCACGAGCCGCGGCAGCCCGAAGGCCAGGCCGGCGAGCCCGAGCAGGGCGGCGGGCAGCATCGTCCAGCCGCTGCCGTCGAGCCCGTAGAGCAGGACGGCGGCGCCCGCCGCGACGGCGACCGCGGCGATGTACCGCGACCGGCCGGAACCGCCCGGCCCGCCGTCCACCTGCTTGATGCCGCGCAGCGCCGGCACCAGCATCATCGTCGGCGGGACGACCAGCGGGATCAGCCCGAGGAACACCCACCGCCAGCCGATGTGCTCGGCCACCGCTCCGCCGACGGCGGGCCCGATCAGCGACGGCAGCACCCACGCCGCCGACAGCGCCGCGAACACCCGCGACCGCAGCTCCTCGGGGTACACGCGGGCGATCACGACGTACATCGAGACGAGCGAGACGCCCGTGCCGAGGCCCTGCACGGCGCGTCCCGCGACGAACGCCCACATGGTCGGCGCCGCGCCCGCGACCACCAGCCCGGCGACGAACGTGCCGAGCCCGATCATGAACGGCCGGGCGGGGCCCGACCGGTCGACCCAGCCGCCCGCCAGCACCGTGGACAGCAGGCTCATGATCAGCGTGGCGCTGAAGCCCCACGCGTAGAGCGCGAGCCCGTCCAGGTCGCTCGCGACGACCGGCATGACGGTGCCGACGGCCATGCTCTCGAACGCCAGCAACGTGACAACGAGCACGATCCCGAATGTCGTACCCCGAAAACCCGCAGTAAGGACTCCACGCCCCGAATCAGACACCCGCTCATGATCGAGGATCGCCGTCATGGCGCCTCCACCAGGTCGGACACCCGGTAGCGCCCGCTCGCCGGCCGGGTCTCGACGAGCCGGCGGAGGACGGCCGCGGCCTCCGCCGGCGGCGGCGCGGCGTCGGCGTCCTCCCCGGCCGCGCGCAGCATCGCGGTGTTCATCTCGCCCGGGTCCGCCCACCAGACGGCCACGTCGGGCTCCTCGGCCGCCAGGACGTTCGACAGCTGCTCCAGCGCCGCCTTGGACGTCCCGTAGCCGCCCCACGTCTCGTAGTTCTCCACGGCCGCGTCCGAGGTGATGTTGAGGATCGCGCCGCGCCGCTCCCGCAGGCTCGGCAGGACGGCCTGGATCAGCGCGAGCGGCGCCAGCACGTTGGTCGCGAACACGGCCGCGAGGCCCGCGGGCGCCAGCGCGTCCAGCCGGGGCATCGGCGTCGGCCCGAGGGTGCTCGCGTTGTTGACGAGCAGGTCGAGCCCGCCGGACACGGCCCGGACGAGCTCGGCCCGGTGCGCGGGGTCGGTGACGTCCCCCGCGATCCCCCGCGCGCCGGTCTCGGCCGCGGCCGCCGACAGCGCGCCCGGATCGCGGGCGTCGATGACGAGGTTCCAGCCGCCCGCCGCGAGTTCCCCCGCGAGCGCTCGCCCGAGCCCCCGGGAACCGCCTGTGATCAGTGCCGTCTTCATGGTTCCGACGCTAGGAACCGGGGCGGTCCGGGGGCATCGGCCGACCGTTCCGCGGCCGCTGGGCAGATGGTCCTAGGTCCCCGGTCCCGCACGGACCCGCGGGGATAGTCGTCCAGGCTGATTCGGGAAGACCCGCCCAGAGAGTACGGTCTTCACAAGTGGGTGAACGAGAGGCCGGGATGGAGACCGACGACGGGTGCCGCGATCAGGGCGCGACCCTGCACGCCGTCAGTTCCGCCGTGCTCGCGGTGACCCGGCACCTGTCCGTCCACGAGGTGCTCCAGGTGATCGTCCGGGCGGCGGCGCAGCTGCTGGACGCCCGGTACGCGGCCCTCGGCGTCCCGGGCGACGAGGGCTCGTTCGCCGAGTTCGTCGTGGCGGGCGTCTCGGACGAGGAGTGGGAGCGGATCGGCCCGCTGCCCCGCCAGCACGGCATGCTCGCCGCGATGCTCAAGGGCGACGTGCCGAAGCGGCTCGGCGACATCCGCAAGGAGCCGGAGTTCGAGGGCTGGCCGGTCGCGCATCCCGTCCTGAAGGACTTCCTCGGCGTGCCGATCCGCGACGGCGAGGACGTGCTCGGCATCATCTTCCTCGCCAACAAGCAGACCCCGGGCGGCTTCACCCAGGACGACGAGGACCTCCTCACCCTGTTCGCCGCGCACGCCGCGATCGCGATGGCGAACGCCCGCCTCTACGAGCACAACCGCGAGCTGACGGTCGTCGCGGAGCGCAACCGGATGGCCCGCGAGCTGCACGACGCCGTCGCGCAGAAGCTGTTCTCGCTGCGGCTGACCGCGCGCACCGCCGCCGCGCTGGCCGAGCGCGACGCCGCGCGGACCGTCCGGGAGCTGGCCCAGGTCGAGCGGCTCGCCGCCGAGGCCCTCGCCGAGCTGCGCGCCGTGATCTTCGAGCTGCGCCCCGCCGACCTCGCGGACGGCCTGGTCGCGTCGCTGCGCAAGCACGTCGAGGTCCTCGACCGCGCGCACGAGGCGACCGTGCGCCTCGCCGCGGACGACGCCGTCGTCCTGCCGGAGGAGCACGAGGCCGTCGCGTTCCGCATCACCCAGGAGGCGCTCTACAACGCGCTGCGACACGCCCAAGCCGGCACCGTGGAGGTCCGCCTCGCCGCGGACGACGCGACGGCCGTGCTGGAGGTCGCCGACGACGGGTCCGGTTTCGACGCGTCCGACACCGAGACCCAAGGCGGGCTCGGGCTCGCCTCCATGCGCGACAGGGCCTACTCCATCGGAGGCGAACTCACGATCGACGCAGCTCCGGGCAGGGGCACGACCGTCCGGCTGGAGGTGCCGCTGTGAGCGACGGCGCGATCCGGGTCCTCATCGCCGACGACCATCCGGTCGTCCGGCAGGGGCTCCGCACGTTCCTCGGCATCCAGGACGACATCGAGGTCGTCGGCGAGGCCGAGGACGGCACGTCGGCCGTGACACTGGCCGAAGCCCTCGAGCCCGATATCGTTCTCATGGACCTCAAGATGCCGGGCGCCGACGGTCTGGCCGCGCTGACGGAGCTGCGGGCTCGTGGGGTGAAGGCACGGGTCCTGGTCCTCACCAGCGTCACGGAGCGGGGCCACGTGCTGCCGGCCGTGCAGGCGGGTGCGGCCGGGTATCTGTACAAGGACGTCGACCCGCAGGCGCTCGTCCAGGCGATCAGGGCGGTCAACGACGGGCACGTCCTGTTCGCGCCGGACGCGGCCGAGGCGATGCTGCGGGACGGGTCGGCGGCGCGGGACGACGATCGCGGCCTGGCCGCGCTGACCGAACGGGAACGGGAGGTGCTCGTGCACATCGCGCGGGGCAGGTCCAACCGGGAGATCGCGCGCGCCCTCGTGGTGTCCGAGAAGACGGTCAAGACGCACGTCAGTAATCTGCTCATGAAACTGGGAGTCCAGGATCGGACGCAGGCGGCGCTCTACGCGGTCCGGCACGGTGTCGGAACGTCCGGCGCGGCCGGGGAAAACGGGGAATCCGCCGCCCGGTACTGATACAACTCCTCTGACAGGATCGTCATCGAAATTGGTATGAACGTAGCAATCAGGTACGCAGCAGGCAGCGACATCGGGTGCAACCGGGAGAACAACGAGGACTCCGGTTATGCCGGTGCGCAGTTGATCGCGGTCGCGGACGGCATGGGCGGCTATGCGGGCGGCGAGGTCGCGAGCTCGACCGTCATCGACTCGCTGCGCTCGCTGGACACCGCTGCCCCCAAGGACGATCTTGTCGAGGTGCTGGGCCGCGCCGTGGCCGAGGCCAACGAGAAGCTCCGCATCGTCCGCGAGGAACGTCCCGACCTCAGCCGGATGGGCACCACGCTCACCGCGATGCTCTGGTCCGGGGAGTCCGTGGCATTGGCGCACGTCGGCGACTCGCGCGGCTACCTGCTGCGCGACGGCGAGCTGTTCCAGATGACCCAGGACCACACGATGGACGAGTTGCTGAAGGCGGAGGCGGAGCAGGCCGGCCAGCAGGCCGACCCCGCCGAGACGTCGCGGCTGTCGCACGTCCTCTACCGGGTGCTGGACGGCCGCGAGGACCGCGAGCCCGACCTTCGCCTGCGCGAGGCCCGGCTAGGCGACCGGTATCTGCTGTGCTCGGACGGCCTGAGCGGCCCGGTCGACGCGCAGCAGATCTACGAGGTGCTGTCGGCGGAGGCCGATCCGCAGCGCGCCGTGGACCGGTTGATCGAACTGGCCCGCGCGGGCGGCGGCCCCGACAACATCACCGCGGTCGTCGCGGACGTCGTCGAGGCCGAGCACCTCCAGGGCGGCGAGGGCCCCACGGTCGTCGGAGCCGCGGCGCAGGGCTGAGCCTCGTCCGGCCGGTGCCTCGTCCGCCGCGAGGCCATAACCGGCCACGTCACAATCATGCGGGGCGTGGTGGGCGCCAGGGGCCCCTGTGGGCCGCGCCCGGACGATTCATGAAACTCTTAGGCGGAAAGAGTGCCCCTGTAGCTGGCGATTTGTCTTACTCTTGCCCCTGGAGTGATGTCACTGCGCGCTCGGTAACGGTCCCATCGCGGATCGTCGGCCGCGCTTGACCCGGCTCCGGGTGCACCCGGTATACGGGGCACTCACTCGTTTGTCATCGAGGCGGAGGATTCGTTGGGGGGAGCGCCCGGGGCGGCGGCCACCGGTGCACCGGACGGTGTGCTGGGCGGGCTCGTCAGCCGGACCCTCACCGCAGCGCGGCACGGGCCCATGGGCACGGTGCTGCGCGTTGCGGCGATGGCCGTCGCGGCCATCGGCGCGTCATGGATCCACCGCGTCAACGACCCCGGCGTGCTCTGTCCCCTGCGGGCGCTCACCGGAATCCCGTGTCCCATGTGCGGAGGCACGACCGTGTTCATCGAGCTCGGCTCGGGCCGCCCGGGCCAGGCCGTCCTCGCGAACCCGGTCGCCCTGACCGGCGCGATCGCCGTCGCCGCCGCACCGCTGGGCCTCGGGCGCCGGTGGTGGGCACTCCAGCCGAAGACCCGTGCCTGGATGCTCGGCACCGCCCTCGTGGGGTCGGAACTGTGGCAGCTCGTCCGGTTGGGCATCCTCCGGGTTTGAGCCGAGGTCGATCCTCGGCCAGACTTGCGGAGCCCACCGGGTCCGGCGGGCGTCACATAACCAAAGGGTCAATCAATAAGGAGCAAGTGTGGGTAACCCCTACGACCCGTACGGTCAGCAGCCGGGCTACGGGCAGCAGCAGCCCGGGTACGGCCAGCAGCCCCCGGCCCAGCCGGGCTACGGTCAGCCCCCGGCCCAGCCCGGGTACGGCCAGCAGCCGGCGCAGCCGGCCTACGGCCAGCCCGCCCAGCCC
>NZ_SMJW01000183.1 GCF_004348335.1 Actinomadura bangladeshensis
GTCAGGGGGCGGGCGGGCTGGAGGGCCCGCCAGTCCAGGGCCACGGTCAGGACCATCCCGAAGACGGCGGACGCGGCGGTGCCCGTGTCGAGGTCGCGGCGCAGGTCGCCGGCGGCGACGGCGTCGCGCAGGACGTCGGCGACGACCTCGATGGCGCGCTCGCGGATCAGCCGGGCCGCGTGCTGCCAGTCGCCGCCCGCCCGCCATGTCTCCGCGATGAGCACGCGCGCGAACGGCTCGTGCTCGCCGATGTAGGCGAGTTCGGCGGCGACGACCGCCTCCAGGGCGTCCAGCGGGGCCTTGCCGGACGCCGCGTCGCGCAGCGCGGTCGCGAGGCGTTCGACGCCGTACTCCAGCAGCGCCGAGAACAGGGCGGCCTTGCTGCCGAAGTTGTAGTAGACGGTGCCCTTGGCGACCCCGGCCCGTTCGGCGATCTGGTCGACGGTGGTCGCGGCGAGGCCGCTCTCGGCGATCAGCTCGATCGCCGAGGCGAACAGCTTCTCCCGCGTCGCGCTGCGCGCCACGTCCGCCACCTCCTACAGTTTCAGCGCCGGGTGGAGGCGCTTCAGGGTCCACACCCGGTTGTGCCGGACGGCCAGGGCGGTGAGCGCGAGCCCGCCGGCCAGGAAGGCGACCAGCACCGCACAACCCTGCCATACCGGCGTCAGCGAGCCGCCGCCGATCAGCGGCCGAACGCCGTCCACCACCCACGACATCGGCAGGTACGGCCGGATGACCTGGAAGAAGCGGGGGCTCGTCTCGATCGGGTAGGTGCCCGCCGCCGATGTCAGCTGGAGCATCAGCAGCGCCAGTGCGAGGATCCGGCCGATCGGGCCGAACCGGGCGTTCACCCACTGGATCACGGCGAGGAACGCGGCGGACGCGAGCGCGAGGAACGCGACGAGCCCCGGCCAGTGCGCGGCCCGCAGCCCCAGCGCCAGATGCAGCACCGCCAGGACGACGCACGCCTGCGCCGCCCCGATCAGCGCGGCGGGCAGCCAGCCGGCGAGTGCGACGCGGCGTCCGGGCGCGGTGCCCGCCATCGCGCGCGGGTTCAGCGGCCGCAGCAGCATGTAGATGATCATGCCGCCGACCCACAGCGACAGCGGGACGAAGAACGGCGCGAAACCCGTCCCGTAGTTCGGCACCTTGTTGTCGGTCGCGCTGGCCAGCCGCACCGGGTCGCTCATCATGTCGTCCCGCGCGGCGCGCTCGTTATCGCCGTAGTCAGGGATCTGCCGGACGCCCTCGTCCAGCCCCGCCGCGAGCCTGCCGCTGCCGTCGGAGATCTGCGCGAGCGCCGTCTCCAGCGTCACCGCGCCGCCGGACAGCCGGCCGAGTCCGCCGCGCAGCTCGCCGGCGCCGTCCGACAGCGCGCCGAGCCCGCCCGTGAGCCGGGACGATCCGGCGAGGAGCCTCCCTGCGCCGGTGTTGACCTGCTGGGTTCCGGCATTGAGGCGGTCGACGTCCCGGCGGGCCTTGTCGACCTTGGCGGCCAGGGTGGGCGCGTCCTCGGCGAGCTTGCGGGCGGCCTTCTCCACCGCCCGCGCGTCGGCGGCGACCTTGCGCAGGTCGCCGGCGTGCTCGCGGACGTACCCGTCCACGTCCTTCGCCGCGGCGACGACCTGCGCGGCGGCCCGGGTGAGGTCCTGCCGGACGTTCGCGGGGATCTCCGGATGCGCGGCGAGATGCGTCTCCAGCTCCGCCTGCGCCTTCTCCGCCTGCTCGACGGCGGCGCCGGTCCGCGCGGGCAGTCGCCCGGCCCCGTCCGCGAGTGCGTCGGCGCCCTGCGCGACGGCGAGCGCCGCCCGCCGGATCTCGGGGGCGTTCTCGCGCAGCAGCGGGACGAGCGTGCCGCTCGCCCGGTCGACGGTCGCGGTGAGCCTCCGCATGCCGGCCGCGACCTGGGCGGTCCCGTCGTGCAGCTCGCCGAGCCCGGACGTCAGCTCGCCGCTGCCCGACCGGGCCTCGTCGATGCCGCCCTTGAGCCGTCCCGCACCCGCCTCGGCCTCGCCCGCGCCTTCGGCGAGCCTCCCTGCTCCGTCCTGCGCCTGCCCGGAGCCCTCGGCGAGCCTGCCGGCGCCGCCGGCGGCCTCGCCCAGCTCTCCGTGCAGTTCGCCGAACGAGAGGAAGATCTGGTCGAAGTAGCCGCGCACGGCCTCGCTTCCGGCGGCGGCGCTGATCTCCTTGAACGCGGATTGCGCGAGCGTCCCCATGACGTAGTTGTTCGTGTCGTTCATCTGGAGCCGCAGCCCGGCGGCCGTGGGAATGCCGTCCTTGGACGGCGAGGCGATCCGGGCGCTGAAGTCGGACGGGATCGTCAGCGACATGTAGTACTTCCCCGACCGCACGCCCTTCTCGGCATCCTCCGCCGACACGGTTCGCCAGTCGAAGATCTTGCGCTGCTTCAGCTCGTCCGCGAGATCGGCCCCCGCATGGACGGTCCTGCCGTCAGCCCTGGCGGGCCGGTCCTGGACGACCAGCGCGACCGGCACATGCTGGAGCCGCGCGTAGGGGTCCCAGAACGACCACAGATAGAGACCCGCGTAGAGCAGTGGCAGGAGCACGAGCCCGGCGAGGGCGATGCGGGTCAGCCGGTTGCGCTGGAAACGGCGCAGTTCCAGGCCGCCGGACGTCAGCGCGGGAAGTCTCATCGGGGGGATCTCCTAGCTAGCCCAGGGAGAGGCCGTGCGTGGCCAGGCCATCGGCGGGCGCGGGGTCATGGCAGGCGGCGGCGATGGTGACGCCGCCCGCCGCGATCGCGGCGAGCCGCCGCCACAGCTCCCGCTGCCGGTCGGCGGGCAGCCCCTCGTCGACGTCGTCGAGCAGGAGCAGCCCGGGGTCGCCGACGAGCGCCAGCGCGGCGCCGAGCAGGTGCGCCTCGTCCGGTGCGAGTTCGTTGGCGAGCGTCCGCTGGTCGACGTCCAGGCCGACCCGTTCGAGGGCCCGCCGCCTGCGGGCCTCCCGTCCCCGGAACCGGCCGAAGACGCCCTCGCGCAGAGCCAGCGCCTCGTTCAGGTGCTCGCGGACGGTCAGCGCCGGATCGAGTTCGGTCACGCCCGGCACGATCCCGAGCGCCGCCACCCGCTGGACGTCGCCGGGCCTGGTGAGCCCGCCCACGGCGACCGTGCCCTCTGCTGGCTTCATGCGTCCGGCGAGCGTGAGGAGCAGTGCCGTGCGGCCCGTCCCGGCGATGCCGCTCACCGCGGCCAGGGCCCCGGCCGGGACGTCCAGCCCGACGTCCCGGAACACCCAGCCCCGGGCGCCGCGCACCCCGAGGCCCCGCGCTCGCACGGCGAGCGCAGGGGAGGGCCCGGCTCCGGGACGGCCCCCGCCAGTCCCGGAGCCGTGCGGGGCGGGTCCGGAGACGGCGCCGGCGGTCCCCCCGGCCGCGGCAGCCGTCCCCGGAGTCTGGTGCTCGGTCGCCATCACGAGCCTCCGAGAGGAAATTTGAACTGACTGGTCAGTGCAAACCTAACTCTGCCCGGAACCTCGCGAATCCACCGAGACGGTGACATCTGACACGTGACCGCTCAACCCCAGGTCACACGGGCAGGGCAGGGTGAGTTGCATCACATCGCCGGAGCCGAGAGCGCGCTATTGGACGCACCGTCCGATCTGCGAGACCGATCGTCTGGGGCCGCGCCGCCGCCCATATGATCTTTTCTCGGTATTGGCGACGACGAGGGGCCGGTCGACCGTGGAACCACTCCGTCCGGGGGACCCCGCCGAGATCGGCGGCTACCCGCTGCTGGGCCGGCTCGGCGCGGGCGGCATGGGGCAGGTCTACCTGGGGCTGACCGGCGCCGGGCGGCACATCGCCGTTAAGGTCATCCGGGAGGGCTTCGAGGGGCCGGACGCGCTCGCCCGGTTCCGCCGCGAGGTCGCGACCGTCGGGCGGGTGCGCAGCCGGTGCGCCGCCGCGCTGGTCGGCGCCGGGCTCGACGCGCCGCCGTACTGGCTGGCCACCGAGTACGTTCCCGGCCCGACGCTCCGGCAGGCCGTCGCGCAGCACGGGCCGGTTCCGCCGGACGCCTGCGTCCGGCTGCTGGCCGCGCTCGCCCGCGGGCTGCTGGAGATCCACGGGCAGGGCGTCCAGCACCGCGACCTCAAGCCGGGCAACGTGATCCTCGCCCCGGACGGGCCGCGGCTGATCGACTTCGGCATCGCGCGCGGCGAGGGCCAGACGCAGATCACCCAGACCGGCGCGTGGAACGGCACCCCCGGCTACGTCGCACCCGAGGTCGTGCGCGAGCAGCAGCCCGTCCCCGCCTCGGACGTGTTCTCGCTCGCGGGCACGATCGCCTACGCCGCCACGGGACGCCCGCCGTTCGGCGGCGGCCGCATCGAGGCCGTCATCCACCGCACCCTGAGCGGCGAGATCGACCTGGACGGCGTCGACCCGCGCCTCGCCGACCTCGTCCGGCAGTGCGCCGCGAAGGAACCGGAGGACCGGCCCACCCTGGAGCGGCTGCTCGAACTCGCCGCGGACCCCGTCTCCCTGGCCGACGACCCCGAGTACCGGCGACGGGTCGGCGCCCCGCGGCAGGTGCCCACCGATGTCGCGGACGCGGTCGCGACCGGGCTCGTCCCGCCGGACCACACGCGGACCGGGCCGGGCGGCGGGCCGCGCTCCCGCGCCGCCGTCATCGCGGCGTCCGCCGGGGTCGCCGTGGTCGTCCTCGCGATCGCCGTCGTCGTCCGCCTCGCCATCAACGACGACGAGGGCGACAGGCCGAACGGGGCGCAGACCGGGAACACCGGTACGGCCCAGGAGGCGGACGGCGGCTCGTCCACGGCAGCGGGCGGCACGCAGGCCGAGCGGACTCCCGGGCCCGGCGGCCGTCCGCCGGACGACATCCTGGTGAAGCAGCCCACCGCGGACTTCGGGAAGCTGAAGTTCTCCCAGAAGGACTTCACGTGCCTGCCCGCGCTCCGCGTCGAGCCCGAGGACGAGCGCATGGCGAGCGGGCTGCAGGTCTCGGCGCCGCGCAACCCGTACAGGGGGGCGTCCGTGAAGTTCGGCATGCGCTTCAAGTACGAGCGGCCGTCCGACTACTACCTGGCCGCCCAGGTCCGCCAGCCGGGGCCCTGGGGCAGTGCGGGACCCGGATGGGTCCTCAGCAAGCCGCATCTGTACCCGGCCGGCGAGGCGGGCGACCACGGCCTGGACCTCACCTACCCGGACGATTTCCGCGAGAGCAAGACGGGCGGGACGGGGCCCGTGAACGTCGGCAAGGGCGTCTGGACGATCGTCTGGCTCCACGTCCGCCCCAATGGCGACGCCTACTACCTCGGCTGTGACGGCTTCACGGTCGCCTGAGCGGTGCGTGCGGGGTCACCGGACGGTGATGACCGCCGAGCCGTGGCCGAAGAGGCCCTGGTTCACGGCGATGCCGGCGCGGGCGTTCTCGACCTGGCGGCCCTCGGCCTGTCCGCGCAGTTGCCAGGTCAGCTCGCAGACCTGTGCGATCGCCTGGGCCGGGATCGCCTCGCCGAAGGAGGCGAGGCCGCCGCTCGGGTTGACCGGGATGCGGCCGCCGAGCGCCGTCGCGCCCGAGCGCAGCAGTTCCTCCGCGCCGCCCTGCTCGCACAGGCCGATGTCCTCGTACCAGTCGAGTTCGAGGGCGGTGGAGAGGTCGTAGACCTCGGCGAGCGACAGGTCCTCGGGGCCGAGGCCGGCCTCCTCGTAGGCGGCGTGCGCGATCGCGGAGCGGAACGGGCGCTCGGGGACGGCGGCCGTCATGGCCGAGTCCGTCGCGAAGTCGGGCAGGTCGAGGACGGTCTTGGGGAAGGTCGGCGTGACCGTCGAGATCGCCGGGATGCGCACCGGGTCGGTGACGCCGTGCCGCCGCGCGAACTCCATGGAGGTGAGGACGAGCGCGGCGCCGCCGTCGCTGGTCGCGCAGATGTCCAGGAGGCGGAGCGGGTCGGCGACGACGGCGGACTCGCGGACGTCCTCCGCCGTCACCTCCTTGCGGTACCGGGCGTTCGGGTTGGAGAGGCCGTGCCGCGCGTTCTTCACCTTGACGGCGGCGAAGTCGTCCAGCGTCGCGCCGTACAGGGCCATCCGGCGGCGCGCGTAGAGGGCGAAGTAGATGGGGTTCGTCGCACCGAGCAGGCGGAAGCGGAGCCAGTCGGGGTCGTCGGGGCGGTCGCCGCCGACCGGCTTGAAGAAGCCCTTCGGCGCGGCGTCGGCGCCGACGACCAGCGCGACGTCGCACAGGCCCGCGAGGATCTGCGCGCGCGCCGTGTTGATGGCCTGCGCCCCGGAGGCGCACGCCGCGTAGCAGCTCGACACCCGCGCGCCCGACCAGCCGAGCGCCTGCGCGAACGTGGCGCCGGCGATGAACCCCGGGTACCCGTTCCGGATGGTGTCGGCGCCCGACACGTACTGGACGTCGGTCCACGAGAGCCCGGCGTCGGCGAGGGCGGCCCGCGCCGCCGCGAGCCCGTACTCGACGAAGTTGCGGCCCCACTTGCCCCACGGGTGCATGCCCGCACCGAGGACGGCGATGTCGCGACTCATTTGACGGGCCTCCACATCCACACCGTGTACTCGGCTTCGTCGTCCTCGTAGAGGGCGCCTTCGGTCAGCTCGACCTCCATGCCGACCTCGAGGTCGTCGACGGTGACGCCGGGGACGACCTGGCCGAGGACGACCATGCGCTCGGCCTCGAGTTCGACGGCGGCGACCGTGTAGGGGACGAACGGGTCGGGGGAGACGTACGGGGGCGGCGGCTTGTACCGCGAGTCGGCGTACGACCACACGCGCCCGCGCGGCGACAGCGCGTACGGCTCCAGCTCCGAGCCGTCCTTCGGCCCGGTGCAGCCGGGGTTGCGGCACGCCAGCTCGTTGCGCGGGAAGTACGGCGTTCCGCACGACGAGCAGCGGGTACCGAGCAGGCGGACGTCGCCGTCCGCGGTGGTGTACCAGCCCTCGACGGCCGGACGGCGCTCCTTGGTCGTGGTCACGCGGCCCCTCCTCGTGTCATCCGGCGCAGCGTAACAACCAAACGATCGTTAGAAAGAACGCCGTCCGGTGAGCGGGACAGAACCCTGGGAGCCAGCTAACTGACTCGTCAGTCACTTCGCTACAGTGAACCGAGTCGGATTCTGCCCATAGCCGCCCACAGGGTGCGAGCGAGTAGGGAGCGCGCGGATGCGGACAGGTCTTGAGGGAAGGACGGCCCTGATCACCGGGGCGTCCCGGGGCATCGGGAAGGCGATCGCGGCCGCGTTCGCCGCCGAGGGCGCCAACGTGGTGCTCTCGTCCCGCAAACAGGAGGCGCTCGACGAGGTCGCCAAGGAGATCGGCGCGGCGAGCCCGAAGGTGGGCGTCCTCGCCAAGGCGGCGCACGTCGCGCACGCCGACGAGGCGGCCGCGTGCGTGGACGCGGCCGTGCGGGAGTTCGGCGGCGTCGACATCCTGGTCAACAACGCCGGCACGAACCCCTACTTCGGGCCGATGGCCGACATCGAGCCCGCCGCCGCGGCGAAGACCGTCGAGATCAACCAGTTCCCGATCGTGCAGTGGACGCAGCTCGCGCTGAAGGCGGGCATGGCCGAGCGCGGCGGCTCCATCATCAACATCGCCTCCATCGGCGGCATGGTCACCGAGCACGGCATCGGCTACTACAACGTCACCAAGGCCGCGGTCATCCACCTCAGCCGGCAGTTCGCGATGGAGCTCGCACCCAAGGTGCGGGTGAACTGCATCGCGCCCGGCCTGGTCAAGACCCACCTCGCCCGCGCGCTGTGGGAGGGCAAGGAGGCCGAGATCAGCAAGTACATGCCGCTCGCCCGCCTCGGCGAGCCCGAGGACATCGCGAACGCGGCCGTGTTCCTCGCGGGCGACCTCTCGTCCTGGATGACCGGGCAGACCCTCGTCGTGGACGGCGGCTCCACCATCCGCCCGTCGATCGCCTAGGAGGCGCGCATGTCACGCTGGGGACTGACCATTCCGCTGACCGGGCTTCCGCTGGCCGAGCACCGCGAGATCGTGGCGGAGCTGTCCGGGCTCGGCTACACCGACGCCTGGTCCGCCGAGACGAACGGGACGGACGCGTTCACCCCGCTGGCGCTCGCCTCCCAGTGGGGCCCCGAGCTGCGCCTCGGGCCCGCGATCGTCCCGGTCTACACGCGCGGCCCGGCGCTGCTGGCCCAGCACGCCGCCACCCTCGCGGGCCTCGCGCCCGGACGGTTCGTGCTCGGCATCGGCACCTCGTCCGACACGATCGTGCAGCGCTGGAACGGCATTCCGTTCGACGAGCCGTACAAGCGGGTCCGCGACACGCTGCGCTTCCTGCGCAAGGCGCTCGCCGGGGAGAAGGTGAAGGAGGAGTACGACACCTTCGCCGTCAAGGGCTTCAAGCTGGACAACGTGCCGGAGACGGCGCCGCCGATCGTCCTCGCGGCGCTGCGTCCCGGCATGCTGCGGCTCGCCGCGCGGGAGGCCGACGGCGCGATCACCAACTGGCTGGCGCCGAAGGACGTCCGGACGGTCCGCGGCGAGCTGGGCGAGGAGCCGGAGCTGATCGCGCGGCTGTTCGTGTGCCCGACCGGCGACGCCGAGGAGGCCCGCGCGATCGGCCGCTGGATGATCGCCGCGTACATGACGGTCCCCGTCTACAAGGCGTTCCACGAGTGGCTCGGCCGCGGCGAGGCGCTGGCCCCGATGAACGAGGCGTGGGCGGCCGGCGACCGGAAGAAGGCCCTGGAGGTCATCCCGGACGAGGTCGTCGACGACCTGATCGTGCACGGGTCGCCGGAGGCGTGCCGGGCCAGGATCCGCGAGTACGTGGACAACGGCCTGACCACGCCGGTCCTCGCGGTCGTCCCCGGCGGCGGCCTCTCCCAGGCCGAGGCGGTGCGGGCGCTCGCCCCGAACGCCGGCTGACCCGGGCGGCCGGTCGCGGTCCGGACGCCCGCCGATGTTCGCCGCGGAGGTTCGCCGCGGATGTGCCGCGGATGTTTGCCGCCGTGGCGATCGGGGAGGGTGGGGCAGATCCGACACGAGAACGACAGAGACGTGAGGAGCTGATCGTGCTCACGCTGACCAGCGGTGCCGTCCAGGTCATCCGTACCGTGACCGCCAACCCGGAGCTTCCGCCGGAGACCGGTATCCGCATCGAGTCCGGGCTCGACGGCTCGGACGCCCTGCGGCTCTCGGTCGCCCCCGCGCCCGAGGCCGGCGACCAGGTCGTCGAGGAGGAGGGCGCGAAGGTGTACCTGGAGCCCACCGTCGCCGAGATGCTGGACGACAAGATGCTCGACGCGCAGGTCGACCCGCAGGGGGACGTCGCGTTCACCATCGCGGAGGGCACCGGGGGGACCCCTACCTGACGTGTGCGGCGAGACCCGGGGCCTCCGATCGCGGGAGCCCCGGGTCTCGTGCCGTCAACTCATCGCCGCGACGACGGCGACCACGGCGAACACGAACGCCGCCGTGGTGAGGACCATGAAGGCCGCGATCACCGCGCAGGCCAGACCGCGCGGCTGGTCGCGCCACGTGCCGTACCGTTCGCGCACCTGCCCGTCCAGTTCTTCCCGGGACGGCCGTCCCGCGTCCGGGGGGTCGGGCGAAGGCGGGGTCGTCACGATCGCCAGTCTCGCAGATTCCTCACTCATCGAAGGACGGATGCGGGCCGAGGGCCCAGTACTCGTAGAGGCCGTAGCCGGTGACGGCGCCGGTGGGCTGCGCCCCGTCCAGGTACTCGTACCGGCCGACGGCGTCCACCATGCCCCACATGCGGGCGGCGTCGTCCGGTTTGCGGGTGTCGTAGGCGACGCCCTGGACCTTGAGGTCCGGCCCCTGGTACATGCCGTGCTTCCAGTCGGGCTCCAGCCCGTATCCGGTGCCGACCATCAGGTGGACGGGCAGGATCGGCGTCGCCTTCACCTCGAACGGCTCCCCGCCGGGCGGTGAGAACCGCAGCGTGGCGGTGACGACGTCGCGGGTGCCCTCGGCGTATACGGGACGGTATTCGGGACGTCCCAGGTACTCGTCCTCACGGTCGGGCCAGACGCGGGTGGCCTCTTCCAGGACGCGGCGGCCCTTCTCGTCCTCCTGCACGATGCACAGGATCGAGTGGTCCTCGAACTGGATCGGCGTGTAGAGCCAGTAGAAGGTGCCCGCGTTCTTGACCTGGATGCCCGGCGGCTCGGGCTCGCCCACGGGACGGATGCCCCACGACCGGTCGCGCGAGCCCCACCAGTGGTCGGGCGTGGCCTCGATGGTCTCGCCGTCCACCGTGATGGTGCCCGTCCAGCGGCCGGTCTGGGCCAGGCGCCGAGAGTCGAAGACGACGCGCTCCTGCCAGCGCAGGTAGTGCGGAGGCTCCAGCGTGGCGGGGATCGTCCCTTCCCACATGAGGTCGAAGGCCAGGCCGTGCTCGTTGTCGTCCAGGACGACCCTGAGCCGCTTCAGCCCCTCGATGACCTCGACGCGGAACGGGCCGACCGTGGTGTCCATGCGGTCGTTCCCCAGCTCGCGGGACGCCCGGACGACCTTGTGCGCGTGGCCGCGCCGCACGACCGCGAACGCGTCCATCACCCCGAGGTTCGGGTACTGCCCGATCCCGATGAGGAGCATCATCTCGTCGGAGCAGGGGTGCACGTTGAAGTAGTACCGGTCGTAGAAGTTGCGGTCGGACGTCGTGACGTGCCGCATCACCTCGGGCGCCTGGTGGATCGGGTAGTCGTCGAGCGGCGACAGCGTCACTGGTCACCTCCGAGGATGCGCGCGAGCAACTGCGTGCAGTTGTTGTTGTAGGGGAAGTCGGAGGTCTCGTCGATCCAGCCGAAGTCGATCATCGCCTGGCCGATCCGCGCCATGATCACCGAGAACTTGAAGCCGGACAGGACCTCGTAGTACGCCAGGTGCCGCATCGGGCGGCCGAGCAGCTCCTCGTACCGGGCGACGGTCTCGGCATGGGACGGGAAGCCGTCCAGCCGGGGCGCGCCCATGCCGTCGCTGTGGTGCCGGTCGAGGAACATGAACCAGGCGAGGTCCTCCTCGGGGGCGCCGAGCACCGCGGTCTCCCAGTCCAGGACGGCCGCCGGCACGCCGGCCTGGAAGATCACGTTGCCGATGCGGGCGTCGCCCCACAGTGCGACCGGTTCGTCCGGCTCGTCCGGGCGGTTGGCCTTCAGCCACTCCAGCGCCCTGAGCGCCGTCTCCTGCGGGCCCTTGTAGGCCCAGTGCAGGTAGTGCTCGTAGTAGGCGAGCCGCTGGTCGAGGCCGGGCGCGCCCCAGGCCGGCTGGTCGAGGAAGCCGAGGTCGAGGCCGCGGACGTCCAGCCGGTGCAGGTCCGCCATGATCTCCAGCGTGGACCACCACATCGCGGCGCGCTCGGCGGGCTCGATCTCGGTCACCCAGCCGCCGGTGTGGTACGGGGGCATGTCGGTCGGGACGCGGCCGTCGACCCGTCCCATCACGAAGAACGGGGCGCCGAGCACGTCCGCGGACGGCTCGTACCAGCGGATCGGCGGCACGGGGACGGACGTGCGCTCGTCCAGGATGCGCATCAGCCGGTACTCGTCGGCGAAGCGCGGCTCGGGGAAGACCTGGTACGCGGTGGGCGCGACCCGCGCGACGAACGACTCCCGCCCGGCCTCGCCGCCCTCGCTCCACTCGGCCTCGAACATGAGGGTCTCATTGGAGAAGCCGCTGGTCTGCGGGGTGTCCACGTGGGGGATCCGGACGCCGGGCAGATGCCCGCCGAGCCAGTCCGCCAGCGCGCGTCGGGTGATCTCGGGATCGCGTTGGTCGGGAACGGGCATCGCCGCCTCCTTGCGCCGGACTCCTGCGCCGGGTCAAAGTAGAACGTGTTCTATCAACGACCCGGGGGCCGGTCAATGGGGCCCGCATTCCGGTCGTGAAAGCATGGCCGGATGCGCCTAACGAAGTTCGGACATGCCTGCGTCCAGATCACCGAGGACGACCGCACGATCGTCATCGACCCCGGTTCCTTCAGCGAGGCGTCCGGCGCGCTGGCCGCCGCCGACGCCGTCCTGATCACCCATGAGCACTTCGACCACTTCGACCCGGACGCGCTGCGCGCCGCGATGGCCGCGCGCCCCGCACTGGAGGTCTGGACGTCCCGCGTCGTCGCGGAGAACCTCGCCGACCTCGGCGGGCGCGTCCACCAGGTCGGCCACGGGGACGCCGTGACGGTCGCCGGGTTCGACGTCCATGTCTACGGGGAGGAGCACGAGATCCTCCACCCGGACGTGCCGCCGATCCCGAACGTCGGTTTCCTTGTGAACGGGGAGGTGTTCCACCCGGGCGACGCGCTGACCGTCCCGTCTGAGCCGGTGCCGACCCTGTGCCTGCCGGGCAATGCGCCGTGGATGAAGATTCCGGAGTTGTACGCCTACACGCGCGAGGTCCGTCCCGAGCGGGCCTTCGTCATCCACGACGGTCTGCTGAACGACATCGGCCTCACGGTGATGCAGAACCACGTCGCCAAGGCGGGCGAAGAACTCGGCAAGGAGTTCCGCCGCCTCGCCCCCGGCACCTCGGTGGACCTGGGCGCCAAGTGAACCTGCGCCCCATCCAGGCGGTGTTCTTCGACATCGGCGAGACCCTCGTCAACGAGGGGGAGATCTACGGGCGCTGGGCCGACTGGTTCGGCGTGCCGAGGCACACCTTCCTGACCAAGCTGGGCGCGGTGCTCGCGCTCGGCGGCAGCCACATGGACCTGCTGGAGTACTTCCGGCCCGGTTTCGACCTCGCGGAGGAGGAGCGGCTCCGCGCCGAGGCGGGCGTCCCGAACGGGTTCGGGCCCGACGACCTGTACCCGGACGCGCGGGCCTGCCTGTCCGGCCTGCGCGACCAGGGCCTCTACGTCGGGATCGCGGGCAACCAGCCGGTCGAGGCCGCCGCGCAGATGGCGGCGCTCGGCCTGGACGCGGAGGTCGTCGGCATCTCGGCCGTGTGGGGCGTCAGCAAGCCGTCCCACGAGTTCTTCGAGCGCTGCGCCCAGCTCGCGGACGTCCTGCCGGACCGCGTCCTGTACGTGGGGGACCGGATCGACAACGACGTCCGTCCCGCCCTGGAGTTCGGGATGCGCGCGGCGTTCCTGCGACGCGGCCCGTGGGGGCACATCCAGGAGGACGACGACGCGCTCCGCCAATGCCTGTTCGTCCTGGACGACCTCGTCGGCCTGCCGAAGCTGGTGGCCGAGTACAACGCCCCCTAGACGCCCCTTAGGGGACGCCCCCTAATCCCGAGGTATGGCCCGGGAACGGGCCCAGCGGCCGATGTGGAGCCCCCTGTCCAGTTCGTAGCGTGGGGAACACGGCGGCGGAAATCCGCGGCCGTGTTCACCGCTCGACGAATCGGGGAGAGAAGAACCATGAACGGCCTTTACCGTCCGCGCGACAACCGAATGATCGCGGGTGTCTGCGCCGGCCTCGCGCGCCGGTTCGGCATGACCCCCGGGATGGTCCGCCTGCTCTTCGTGCTGTCGTGCCTGCTGCCCGGACCGCAGTTCGTCGTCTACCTGGTGCTGTGGGTGATGATGCCGGACGAGGACCGGCACATGGCGGGCGCCCGCTAGTCCAAGATCATCGATAGTGCTCGACCGGGCCCGCCTGTGGGTGTTAGATCGGGGCACCACCATCGGACCTTTTCCGCCGTCCGGTCGCCGATGCGGGGACCGCCGGGGATGACCGGGTCCGTCCCGCCATGGGAAGGGAAGGAGCCGTGGTGCCTGAGGGCGGAGCCGCCGCGCGCGAGGCCGAGTACGCCGCCCGGCTGCTCGGCTTCCTGCGCGACCTCGCGCGGGCCCGGCGCCGCCCGTCGCGCGACCTCGCCGACCACGACCACGTCCACTGGCTGGCGGGCCTGCCCGGCGACGTCTACGTGGAGGCGGACGCCGGGCCCGGCGACGTCCTGTTCAGCGTCCCGGTCATCCCGCTCACGCCGCCCGTCGTGCTGGAGGAGTTCGACGGCTGGCTCGCGCTCCGCAACTGGTACCGCCTCCTGCGGGAGCTGGCCGACGAGGAGGTCGTGCTGGCGACCGGCCTGCTGTCGTGGCGCCCGGCCGTCCACGACCACCTGCTGAGCACGCCCGTCCGGATCGCGGTGGACGAGCGGTCCGAGCGCATCGACGTCGTCCTCGCCGGGCACACCGTCCTGCGCGACCGGGACCTGCTCTCCGGGCATCCCGGTTTCCGTCCCGCGGGCTGGATCGCGGACGCCGTCCAGTCCGGGCAGGGTTTCGGGCTGAACGCCTCGGTCGGGGACGTCCTCCGGAAATGGTGCCAGGTGGCGCTCACCACCCCGGCCGACTACCGCGAGGACTGGACGCCCGACACCGACACCGGCACGCCCGCGCCCCGCATGCGGCTGGCGCCCGCCCTGGTCGTCCGGCCGCCGGGCCGCGCCGCCGTCGCCGACCACCACGCCCGGCTGCTCAGCCTGCTGCCGCGCGGCGTCCCGGACGGGATGGCGCGCCTGGTGTCCGCGTCGCAGAAGCCGCAGGTCATGCACATCCCGGAGCGGACGCCGGAGACGGTCCCCGACCTGCTCGCCGGGCTGCTCGCACGCGGGCACCGGGTGCTCGTTGCCACGTCCGGGCCGGCCGCCTCCGCCGCGCTGCGCGCCGCCCTCCCGCCCGGCCTCGCCGCCCTCACGGCGACCGACCAGGCCACGGCGGCGCGGGTCGCCGACGCGATCCGGGAGGCCGCGCCCGACCTGGCCGCGGCGACCGAACGGGAGAGGGCCGCCGCCCTCCGGCTCGCCGAACTCCGCGACAAGCCGGACGAACCGCCGCCCGACCGCCGGGACGAGGACCCCGACCTCTCGTGGATGCCCGTCCGGCCGGACATGCCGCCGACCCCGCCGATCTCCCGCAGCGAGGCCGCCGAACTCGTCGTCCTGCTCGCCGAGGAGAGCCCCGAGCGCAAGGCCCGCACCGCGCAGCGCGACGTCGACCCGGGCGCGCTGCCGAGCGCCGCCTACGTCCGCACCCTGATCGACGCGGAGGTCGCCGCGGCCGAGCGCGCCGAACGCGCGAAGACCGACCTGTCCCAGCGGCTGCGCGACAGCGACGTCACCCTCCTCGCCCGCCTGGACGGCGACGCGTCCGTCGTCGCCGCCGCGCTCCGCGACCTCGGCCTGGACGGCCACCCCGGCGGCTGGAACCCCGCCGACCTCGCCGTCCGCGCGTTCGGCGACGCGCTCGCCGAACGCCGCCCGCTCATCTGGGCCCGCGTCTCGGAGATGACGTCCCGCGCCCAGTGGGCCGAACGCGCCCTCGCCGACCTCGGCGCCCACCGCGTCGACCTGCCCGCCGAGGCCGACCTGCGCGGCCTCGCCGCCGCCGCGCAGGACCTCCGCGCGCACCTGGCGGGCGGCGGCGCGCTGAAACGCGGCCCGCTCCGCTCCGCCGCCCAGCGCCAGGCCGAACCCCTCCTCGCCACCGTCACCGTGGACGGCGCCGCGCCCACCACGCCCGAACTGCTCGACATCGTCCACAGCGAGCTCATGGTGCGGATCACCTGCCGCGAACTCCAGTACGTCTGGGAGGCCGCCGGGATCTCCTTCCCCGCCGACCTGCCGCCCGCCGAGCGCGTGGCCCGGTTCGTCCGCGCCCACGCCCGCCTCGCCCGCATCGGCGAGGCGATGCGGGCCGTCGACTCGACGCGCCGCCTCCTCGACCGGGGCGGGTTCGGCATCGCCCTCGCCCACCCCGTCCAGTGGCACACCTACGCCGCCGCGCTGCGGACCGCCCTCGAAGGGCTCGGCGTCAACCGCGCCACCGCCGACCTCGACGCGCTCCGCGACTCGATCGGCCCCGCCGAGCCCGGCGATCCGCCCGAACTGGCCGCCGCGGTGGCCGCCATCGACGCGCGCGACGCGGCCGCCTACGGCCGCGCCCTGGGCGGCCTCGCCGAGGCCCGGCACGAGCGCTCCCTGCAGGTCCGCTGCGCGGACCTCCTCGCCCGCGTCCGCGCCGTCCACCCCGACCTCGCCAACCTCATGATCGCCACCGACGGCGACGAGGCCTGGCACGCCCGCACCCGCCGCTGGGACGACGCCTGGACCTGGGCCCGCCGCGCCGCCACCGCCCCGCCCGCGCCCGACCGCGCCGCGCTGACCGCCGCCGCCGAGAAGGAACTCGGCGAGGCCCGCACCGCCCTCACCGCCGCCCGCGCGTGGACGGCCGCCGTCGCCCTCGCCGACGTCCCCGCCTGGATCCTCCCTCTGTGGCGCATCCCGGA
>NZ_SMJW01000184.1 GCF_004348335.1 Actinomadura bangladeshensis
CGGCCGACCCGGGACGGGGGCCGCTGCGCCTGGCGGCGGTGACGACGGCCGCCGACCAGATCCTGCCCGAGCTGCTCGCCTCGTTCCGGGCGCGCTGGCCGGACGTGGAGCTGGCGCTGGAGGTGGGGCCGCGCCGCCAGGTGTGGAGCAGCCTCGGCGCGCACGAGGCCGACCTGGTGCTGGCCGGGCGCCCGCCCGCCGAGGTCGCGGCGACCGTGCTGGCCAGGCGCCCGAACGAGCTGGTCGTGGTGGGCGCGCCCGGCCTCGCCGCCGGTTTCGCCCTCGCCCGCACGCCCTGGGTGATGCGCGAGCCGGGCTCGGGGACGAGGGCGACCGCCGACGCCTACCTGGCCGAACGCGAGGCGGCGCCGCCCCGGCTCGTGCTCGGCTCGAACGGCGCGGTCATCGCGGGCGCGGCGGCCGGGCTCGGGGTGGCCCTGGTGTCGCGGGACGCCGTCGGCGCCGAGCTGGACGCCGGGCGCCTGGTGGTGGTCGACGCGCCGGGGATGCCGCTCGACCGCCCCTGGCACGCGGTCGCGGGGGCGGCGCCCACCGCGACGACGCTGCTGTTCGTCCGGCACCTGCTGGACGCGCCGGGATGGGAGCCCGCTAGGGCAGGCTCCACAGCGACACCGACAGCAGGCCCAGGCTGACCGCGATCAGCACCATGGCGACGGAGCGCCCGCCCTCGTCGCCGCGCCCGCCCTCGTCGCCGCGCCCGCCCTCGTCGGCCCGTCCGCCCTCATCGGCCCGCGCGCCGCTCCGGCCGCGCGTCAGCAGCACCGCGAAGAGCGCGAGGAAGCCGGCGGCGACGACGTCCATCGCCACGGCCAGCACGGTCACCACGCCACCATTCCCGTCACCGGAGCAACCCTAGAGGAGTGCGGTCCCTCACATCGGCGATCCGCCGCGCATACCGGGCCGCGAACGCGACAGAATCAGGTTCGGAACCGTGAGAGGGGCATCATGACCGCCGACCGGCCAGCCGACCGCCCGTACGACATCGTCCTTTTCGGCGCCACCGGCTTCACGGGCGCCCTGACCGCCGAGTACCTGGCGGAGCACGCCGACCCGGGAACGCGCTGGGCGCTCGCCGGGCGCAACGAGGCCAAGCTCGCGGCCGTCCGCGACCGGCTGGTGAAGATCGACCCCGCGTGCGCCGGACTGCCGCTGCTGCACGCCGACACCACCGACGCCGCCTCGATCGACGCCATCGCCGAGTCGGCGCGCGTCGTCATCACCACGGTCGGCCCCTACGTCAAGTACGGCGAGCCCCTGGTCGCGGCGTGCGCACGCGCCGGCACCGACTACGTCGACATCACCGGCGAGCCCACGTTCGTCGACCGCATGTACGTGAAGTACCACCGGGAGGCCGTGCGCAGCGGGGCCCGGATCGTCCACGCCTGCGGGTTCGACTCGATCCCCCACGACCTCGGCGCCTACTTCACGGTCAAGCAGCTGCCCGAGGGCGTCCCGCTGCACGTCGAGGGGTTCGTGCGGGTGCGCGGGGCCGCGTCCGGCGGCACCCTGCACTCGGCGGTCGGCATCTTCGGCGACGCCGCCGGCATGATCTGCGCCGAGCGCGAGCGCCGCCGGATGGAGGACCGCCCGGCGGGCCGGAAGGTCCGCATCTCGCGGGCCCCGGCGCCGAAGGCCCGCGTCGGGGACGGCTGGACGCTGCCGCTGCCCACCATCGACCCGCAGATCGTCACCCGGTCGGCGGCGGCCCTCGACCGCTACGGCCCCGACTTCTCCTACGGCCACTTCGTCGCGGTCAAGCGGCTCCCGTCCGCCGCCGCGCTGGCGACCGGCTTCGGCGCCCTGACCGCGCTCGCCGCGCTGCCGCCGACCCGGCGGCTCCTGCTGCGGATCAGCAGCCCCGGCGACGGCCCGTCGCAGGCGCGGCGCGACCGCAACTGGTTCAGCGTGAAGTTCGCGGGCGAGGGCGGCGGGAAGCGCGTCGTCACGGAGGTCGCGGGCGGCGATCCCGGCTACACCGAGACGGCCAAGATGCTCGCCGAGTCGGCGCTGTGCCTCGCCCACGACGACCTGCCCGAGACGTCCGGGCAGGTCACGACCGCGGCGGCGATGGGCGACGCGCTGATCGCACGCCTGGTCAGGGCGGGGATGACGTTCCGGGTGCTCGACCCGGCGTGACCCGGCGCCGCCCGGGGACCGGGACGACGGCCTCGACGATCGTCCCGGCGCCCGGCCTGCTCTTCACCGCGACCCGCCCGCCGAGCAGTTCGGCGCGCTCCCGCATGCCGCGCAGCCCGTAGCAGTCGGGGCGCGCCCCGGTGCCGCCCTGCGCGAGGACGTCGCGGACCGAGAACCCGGTCCCGTCGTCGGCGACCCGCAGCCTGACCCGGTCCGGGGAGTGCTCCAGCAGCAGGTCGACGCACGACGCGGACGCGTGCCGCAGGCTGTTGCCGACCGCCTCCTGCGCGATCCGGTACAGCGCGGTCTGCACGTGGTCGGGGAGCTCGTCCTCCAGTTCGCCTTCGATGGTGACGGTCACGTCGATCACGCCGGACGGCCCCGGCCCGTCCCCGGCCTCGCGCGCGAGGGTGGCGAGGGCCGCCGACAGGCCCAGGTCGTCCAGGACGGGCGGACGCAGGCCCCCGATCGCCGCGCGCGTCTCGGCCGCCGACAGCTCGCACAGCCGCCGCGCCATCATGATCTGCGCGAGCGCCTCCGGATGGTGCTCGGGCAGCGCCCGCTCGGCGGCCGACAGGTGGAAGCCGAGGCTGGCGAGCCGCTGCGCGATGCCGTCGTGGATCTCCCGGCTCAGCCGGGACCGCTCCGCCTCCTGCGCCTCGACGGCCCGCTCGGCGAACCGCTCGGCCGCGTGCTCGCGCTCCCGCGCGGTGCGCAGCCGGCGGCAGGACGACAGCACCGGCGCGAACAGCCCGGCGAGCGCGGTGACCAGCGCGAGGTCCTCGGGCGGCGCCGGGCCGGCGGACCGGACGTCCACGACCGCGATCACGCCGCCGTCGCCGTGCACGGGGACGGCGGCGCCGCGCCCGTCGGCGTGCGGGCGGGTCCGGCCGTGCGCGGCGACCCAGCCGGCGTCGCCCTCCCCCAGCGGGACGGGCGGGCCCGACCATTCGAGGGCCCGCTCCTCCTCGTCCAGGACGTACACGTCGCAGAACGTCAGCGCCCGCGCGGACCGGACGACCAGGCAGGCCAGCTCCTGCGCCATCCGCGGCAGCTCCCGGTCGGAGCAGGCGACGGCCGCGATCCGGACGAGCAGGTCGCTCCCGCGGTCCGCGAGCAGCTCCAGCGGGGACGTCACCGGAACAGCCCCTCGCGCAGCGCGACCGCGATCGCCGCCGACCGGTCGGTCACCTCCAGCTTGCGGTAGAGGGCGCGCAGGTGGCTCTTCACGGTCTCCTCGCTCAGCACCAGGCGCGCCGCGATCGCCTTGTTCGACAGGCCGCCGACCAGCAGCGACAGCACCTCGCTCTCGCGCTGGGTGAGGCCCCGGTTGGCGCCCGGCCAGAACTCGCCGCGGGTCAGCCGGGCCGCGGTGACCGCCATCCGCCCGGCGAGCGTCGGGTCGACGACCGTCTCGCCCCGCGCGACCTCCTCCAGCCGCCGGACGAGCTCGGGGCCGTCCACCCGCTTGAGGAGGTAGCCGCCGGCCCCGGCGCGCAGCGCCTCGAAGACGTACTGCTCGTCGTCGTAGACCGACAGGAACACCACCCGCGCCTCCGGGACGCGCCCGGTGATCAGCCGGCACAGGTCGAGGCCGCTCTCGGGGCCGAGCCGCACGTCCAGCAGGACGACGTCCGGGCGCAGCGCCGTCACCAGCCGGGCCGCCTCGTCCCCCGTCCCCGCCTGCCCGACGACGCGCACCCGCCCGGCGAAACCGGCCAGCATCGCCTGCAGCCCGGCGAGGATCATCTCGTGGTCGTCGACCAGGACGACGCGTACGGGGACACTCATTCCGGCACGATAACAACCGGAAGCTACTCCTCAGTAGCCCCGGTGCGGAGGGACCCTCCGGCATTTCACTCCCGCTCTCCCCCGATTGGGGGACGATCCCGCCCGCGCCTCCCCGTATTCTCCTCCACGAAAACAGAATTCCGCAGGACGGAGGAGCAAGGTGCCCCATCGGATCGTGCATATGCTCCGCGCGCGCGGCGCGGGCCGCCGCCCCGTCATGCTCGCGATCGCGGGCGACAGCGCCGCGGGCAAGACCACGCTGACACGGGGGCTTGCGCAGTGCCTTGGGGCCGACCGGATGACCGCGGTCTGCGTGGACGACTACCACCGCCACGACCGCGCCGAACGGGCCGGCAAGCCGTTCACGGCGCTGCACCCCGACGGCAACTACGTCGACATCATGGAGCAGCACCTGCAGCTGCTGTCGATGGGCGAGCCGATCCTCAAGCCCGTCTACGACCACTCGACCGGCGAGCTGGTCCGGCCGGAACTGGTCGAGCCCCGCGACTTCGTGATCGTCGAGGGCCTGCTGCCGCTGCACACCCGGATGGCGCGGGCCTGCTTCGACATCACCGTCTACCTCGACCCGCCCGAGCCGCTGCGGCACTCCTGGAAGGTCCGCCGCGACTGCGAGAAGCGCGGCTACACCCCCGAGCAGGTCATGGCGGAACTGGCCCGCCGCGAACCGGAGAGCGCCGCCTACATCCGGCCGCAGCGCAAGCACGCCGACATCGTCGTCCGGTTCGCCCCGGTGGCCGGGCGGCTCGACCCGCCCGGGACGCCGCTGTCGGCCGAGCTGCTGCTGCGTCCGACCATCGACCACCCCGAGCTGGCGGACGTCCTGGACGGCGGCGCCGGCGACCTCTCGGCGAACCAGACCGAGACCGCCCTGCACCTGCGGCTGCACCGCGACACCGACGGCCGGCCCGTCGACGCCCTGCACGTCCACGGGTACGTCTCGCCCGAGGAGTCGCAGGTCGTCAAGAAGGCCATCTGGGAGCGGCTCGGCCCGCGCGCCGGCGCGTCGCTCCCCGACCCCGACGCCCTCGGCAGGCTGGGCGACACCGGCACCAGCGACCCCCTGGCCATCACCCAGCTCCTCCTCCTCTACCACATGCTCGACGCCGACCACCGCCAGGCCGCATGAACACGTTCACCTGCGGCGTGTTGTTGTTATCGGCGGCCTCATAACAACAACACGCCGCAGGTGAACGGAGGCTCCGCGTGCGTGCGGGGAGGCCCCGGGGCTTCGGACCTGTGCCCCGGGCCGCGCGCAGGCGGCCGCCGGGAGGGCGTCCAGCGGGCGCGCCGGCGCCCTCCCGGCAACTGCTCAGAGCTCTTCCCACGGGATCGTCGGACGGTCCGGGGCCACCACCGCCAGCGACTGGCCGCCGCGGACCCTCTCGTCCGGGGCGGAGGTGAGCCGGAAATGGGCGTTCGGGCGGTGCGAGTCGCCGACCGCGAGCAGCGTGCTGCCCCGCCGGAGCAGGTAGATGGCCAGGTCGATGCGGGACCATTCGCCGGCGCCGGCGGGGACGTCCACCCGGTAGAGGGTGCCGTCGGTGTCGAGCGTGCTCGCGAGGTTGTGGTAGATCGCGGCGACGCCCGGATTGCGGATCGCGACCGCCACCACCGCCGGGTCGTCGATGTCGACCGGCTCGATGTCGGCGCTGACCAGGTTCAGCGCCTCGGTGATCTCGGCGCGGCGGCCGCCGTCGCGCAGCCCCGCCAGGAGGTGGACCTGCGGCTCCCCGCCGCGCCGCAGGTAGGCGGACACGCCGAGCATCACGCGGACCGTCTCGTCGTCGGAGCGCCCCACGACGAGGACCGTCCGGGCGCGCTCCAGGCACGCCCGCTCGTAGGCGGTGTCGTCGTTGGCGACCACGTCGTAGAGGTCGGGGTCGGGGTTCTCGCCGGACAGCTCCTCCGGCCAGAACAGCGCGACGACGGGCGTCTTCCGGAAGTCGGGGTCGGCGCGCAACTGGCCGATGATGGCCCGCAGCGCCTCGCGCTCGTAGCCGACGACCACGACGTGGCCCCGCTTGTGCAACTGCGCCCGGCCGTTGGCCTTCATCGTCCTGCCCTTCCCCATCCACAGCGTCAGCTCGGCGAACATCACCAGGCCCGCGGTGAGCCCCGCCACGATGATGATCACGCCGCCGATCCGGCCGCCGAGCGTGGTCGGGGACAGGTCCCCGTAGCCGGTGGTGGTGCCGCTGACGATGAAGTACCAGACGTAGTCGACCGGGTTCTTGAGCTCGGCGCCGGGCTCCTCGAACACGGCGATCAGCAGCCACCCCGCCAGGAAGGCCGCGGCGAGCACGAGCGCGGGCATCCGCCAGGACCGCCCGGTGATCCGGTTCACCAGGCGCAACAGCACGATCGGCATTCGCGCAGCGTGGCAGCGGACAAATCACCACGTCAAGCCGGGAAATCCCGGACGCGCGATCACGCTGGGCGACGCCCCCTGGCCGGACACGGCCACGGACGCCGCCGCTCAGCGGGCGGGGCCGCGCCTCAGCACGCGCGACAGGGCCGCCGCGACCTCCTCCGACAGGCCGCCGTCGGACGGACGGTCCGCCGACGGCCGCTCGGCACCGGAGTGCACCAGGTCGACGGGACCGGGCTCCTCCCGGACGGCGGCGCGGGTGTGCCCGCAGTCGCGGCACTCGACCTCGCCGAGCCGGCACACCAGGGCGGCCGATCCGCAGGCCGAGCAGCGGTCCAGGTCGTCCACGCAGTCGCGGGCGGCCTGGCAGCCGGGACAGATCAGCACCTGGTGGTCCGCCCGGACCCCGCGCCTCCACGGGCTCGCGCCGCGCGCGGGATCGGTCTGCCGCGCCCCGCAGCGGAAGCAGGGCATCACACCTCCAGAGGTGCGGGGGCCGGTTCCGGCCATCCCTCGCGGGCGCGCCGGAACCGGTCCGTTTCGCTCAGAGCCCGGCGAGCGCCTCGCGGTACTCGTCGATGTCGCGTGCGTCCGGGATCGCGTTCACGACCTTCCACCGGACCACGCCCTCGGTGTCGATGACGAACGTGCCGCGCAGCGCGAGCCCCTTCGCCTCGTCGAAGACGCCGTAGCGCCGCGCCGTCCCGCCGTGCGGCCAGAAGTCGGCCAGCAGCGGGAACCAGAACTTCTCCTGATCGGACCAGGCCCGCAGCGCGAACATCGAGTCGACGGAGACCGCGAGCACCTGCACGTCGCCCGCGTCCCCGGCCACGTCCCGGAACTCGTCCCGCAGCCGGGACAGCTCCCCCGTGCACACGCCGCTGAAGGCCAGCGGGTAGAACACGAGGACGACCTTCCGCTCTCCGCGGAAGTCCGACAGGCGCACCGGAGTGCCGTGCTGGTCCTTCAGCTCGAAGTCCGGCGCCTCGTCGCCCACCTCGACGGCCAAGTCTTTACCGTCCCCCGGCTACTTGCGGACCTTGGGCGCGACCAGCCGCGTGCCTGACCACTCCTTGGCGGCGCTGACGCTGCTGGTCTGCGAGAGCCCGGCCGTCTGCGCGGCCTCGCCGATGTCGCTCGGCTCCACGTGCCCGTCCCGGCCCGCCTTCGGCGTCAGCAGCCAGATGTTGCCGCCGCCGGTGAGCGGGATCATCGCGTCGGTGAGGCCCTCGAACAGGTCGCCGTCCTCCTCGCGCCACCACAGCAGCACGATGTCGACCACGTCCTCGTAGTCCTCGTCGACCAGCTCGTTCCCCGTGAGTTCCTCGACGGAGTGCCGAAGCTCCTCGTCGACGTCGTCGTCGTAGCCGATCTCCTGCACCACCTGGCCCGCCTTGAGGCCGAGCCGTTCGGCCAGGCTGCGCTCAGACTGCGCCTGACCCGCGGTCGCGCTCACGAAAGTCCTCCCATTGTCGTCAGTCCGCACGGTGCCGTGCTCTGTTCGAGCCCCCCGGGACGGGTGGCCCGCCCGCACCTGTGCGGTGTTTGCGGGACAGTCCACACAAGTGAGGGCCCCTAGCGCAAGTGTCTTCCGGCCTTTTTGCCGCCCTCATTGGACCACTTGCGCAGATCAGCGTGACCGGGCCTCCACGCAGCGTCACCCCGGCCACCCGGTGACCGCTCTCATCCGCGGAGGAAGGACAGCCGCACCTGCCGGTCGGGGTTGTCCACGTTGAGGTCGACGAGGGCGACCGACTGCCACGTCCCGAGGGCGAGCCGCCCGTCCACGACGGGCAGGGCGGCGTACGGCGGGACGAGGGCGGGCATCACGTGCGACCGCCCGTGCCCCCGGGACCCGTGCGCGTGCCGCCAGCGGTCGTCCGCCGGCAGCAGGTCGCGCAGCGCGGCGAGCAGGTCGTCGTCGCTGCCGGACCCGAGTTCGAGGATCGCCACGCCGGCGGTGGCGTGCGGGACGAAGACGTGCAGCAACCCGTCGCCGCCCGCCGACGCGGCGAACCGCTCGCATTCGGCCGTGATGTCGTGCACGGCCTCGCTCGTACCGGTGGCCACCCGGACCACGGTGCTCTCCATGGCACCGTGTTTACCCGATGCCGCGGTGTTTACCCGATCCGCGCCCCTGGACGCGGCTACCGGCGCGCCGCCCGCCCGGCGGGCTCGATCACGGCGTCCGGCCCCGGGGAGACCAGGGCCTCGTGGCCGTCGTCGAACCGCACCAGGTAGGGCGGTCCGCCGTCCTCGCCGTGCACCTCGATGATCTCGCCGTCCCGGTCGGGCTGCCCCACGACGTTGCCGTGGACGTGCAACCGGTCTCCGATCCGCCCGTTCATGGCTCCCTCCGATCTGTCGGGTTATCGGCTCTCACCAGGGTGGATACCCCGGTTCGGCGCGGCGCATGGTTACCGGTTGGTAGAGATGCGTTAGGCGCCGTGAACGGCGACGATGGGATCACCAGACGAGCGACCGAACAGTCTGCCGGGGACCGGTGGCCTCCCGCGCGGCGGCCACGGCTCCCACCAGCAAAGACGGCAAGGACAGAGGGGACCCCGTGGCTTCCGGACGTCAACGCTTCTCGATCATCAGCGACGGCCTGCCGAGCCAGCTGCCCGACATCAACCCGGACGAGACCCGGGAGTGGCTGGAGTCGCTGGACACGGTCATCAAGACCGAGGGCCGCGGCAGGGCGCGGTACGTCATGCTCCGACTCCTGGAGCGGGCGCGAGAACTGCAGGTCGGCGTGCCCGGCCTGCGCAGCACCGATTTCATCAACACCATCCCGCCGGAGCACGAACCGTGGTTCCCCGGCGACGAGCACGTGGAACGGCGCATCCGCGCCTACATCCGCTGGAACGCCGCGATCATGGTGTCCCGCGCGAACCGGCCCGAACTGGGCGTCGGCGGGCACATCGCCACCTACGCGTCCGCCGCGTCGCTGTACGAGGTGGGCTTCAACCACTTCTTCCGCGGCAAGGACCACGGCGAGTCCGGCGACCAGGTGTTCTTCCAGGGGCACGCGGCGCCCGGGATCTACGCCCGCGCCTTCCTGGAGGGGCGCCTGCCGGAGAGCAGGCTGGACGGGTTCCGGCAGGAGCACTCGCACCCGGGCGGCGGCCTGTCGTCCTATCCGCACCCGCGGCTCATGCCGGACTTCTGGGAGTTCCCCACGGTGTCCATGGGCCTGACCGCGATCGACTCGGTGTACCAGGCGCGGTTCAACCGCTACCTGTACAACCGCAAGATCAAGGACACGTCCCGCTCGCACGTGTGGGCGTTCCTCGGCGACGGCGAGATGGGCGAGCCGGAGTCGCTCGGCGCGATCGGCCTCGCCGCCCGCGAGGAGCTCGACAACCTCACCTTCGTCGTCAACTGCAACCTGCAGCAGCTCGACGGCCCGGTGCGCGGCAACGGCAAGATCATCCAGGAGCTGGAGTCGTTCTTCCGCGGCGCCGGCTGGAACGTCATCAAGGTCATCTGGGGCCGCGACTGGGACCCGCTGCTCGCCCAGGACGTCGACGGCGTCCTGGTCAACCAGATGAACACCACCCCGGACGGCCAGTTCCAGACGTTCAGCGTCGAGTCCGGCGAGTACATCCGGGAGACGTTCTTCGGCGCCGACCCGCGGCTGCGCAAGATCGTCCAGCACCTGTCGGACGACGAGCT
Organism: Actinomadura bangladeshensis; assembly: GCF_004348335.1. Lineage (GTDB taxonomy): Bacteria > Actinomycetota > Actinomycetes > Streptosporangiales > Streptosporangiaceae > Spirillospora > Spirillospora bangladeshensis. Next base: position 10,016 of record NZ_SMJW01000184.1, read on the forward strand.
GCGCAAGCTGTCGCGCGGCGGGCACGACTACCGCAAGGTGTACGCGGCGTTCAAGGCGGCCCGCGAGCACGTCGGCCAGCCGACCGTGATCCTCGCGCACACCATCAAGGGCTGGACGCTCGGCTCCGACTTCGAGGCCCGCAACGCCACCCACCAGATGAAGAAGCTCACCAAGGCCGAGCTGAAGGAGTTCCGGGACCGGCTCTACCTGGACATCCCCGACTCGGCGCTGGAGGAGCCGCTGCCGCCGTACTACCACCCGGGCGAGGACTCCGACGAGATCCAGTACATGCGCGAGCGCCGCGCCGCCCTCGGCGGGTTCCTGCCGAAGCGGGTCGTGCGGGCCAAGCCGCTGAAGCTGCCCGGCGACCCGGTCTACAGCGAGATGAAGAAGGGCTCGGGCAAGCAGAACGTCGCCACCACCATGGCGTTCGTCCGGCTGCTCAAGGACCTGATCAAGGACGAGAACATCGGCGCCCGGTTCGTCCCGATCGCCCCGGACGAGTACCGCACGTTCGGCATGGACTCGCTGTTCCCCACGTCCAAGATCTACTCGCCGCACGGGCAGACCTACGACGCGGTCGACCGCAAGCTGCTGCTGTCGTACAAGGAGTCCGAAAGCGGCCAGATGCTCCACGAGGGCATCAGCGAGGCCGGCTCGATGGCGTCCGCCATCGCCGCGGGCACCGCGTACGCCACGCACGGCGAGCACATGATCCCGGTGTACATCTTCTACTCGATGTTCGGGTTCCAGCGGACCGGCGACCAGATGTGGGCGCTCGGCGACCAGATGGGCCGCGGGTTCCTGCTCGGCGCCACCGCGGGCCGCACCACGCTCACCGGTGAGGGCCTGCAGCACGCCGACGGCCACTCCCCGCTGCTCGCGGCGTCGAACCCCGCCTGCGTCCACTACGACCCGACGTGGGCGTTCGAGCTGGGCCACATCGTGCGGGACGCGCTGCGCCGCATGTACGGGACGTCCGAGGAGCACCCGAACGGCGAGGACGTGTTCTACTACCTCACCGTCTACAACGAGCCCTACCAGCAGCCCGCCGAGCCGGAGGACCTCGACGTCGACGGCCTCCTCAAGGGCCTGTACCGGTACAAGGCGGCCGAGTCCGGCAACGGGGAGGCGCCGCGCGCGAACATCCTCGCGTCGGGCGTCGGCGGCCGGTGGGCGCTGGAGGCGCAGCGCCTCCTCGCCGAGGACTGGGGCGTCGCCGCGGACGTCTGGTCGGCGACCTCGTGGAACGAGCTGGCCCGCGAGGCCCGCGCCTGCGACGAGTGGAACCTGCTGAACCCCGAGGGCGAGCAGCGCGTCCCGTACGTCACCCGGACGCTCGACAACGTCGCCGGGCCGATCGTCGCGGTGTCGGACTACACGCGGGCCGTGCCCGACCAGATCGCCCCGTGGGTGCACGCCGACTTCACCGCCCTCGGCACCGACGGGTTCGGCTTCTCCGACACCCGCGCCGCCGCCCGCCGGTTCTTCCACGTGGACGCCGCGTCGATCGTCCTCGCGGTGCTCACCCGGCTGGCCCGGCACGGCGAGGTGAAGCCGGAGACGCTGCCGCTGGCGATCGAGCGCTACCGCCTGGACGCGGCCGTCAGCGACGTGTTCGCGGGCGGCGTCGGCAGCGCGGAGAGCAATACGGGCGGAGACGCCTGACGCCGGAGTGACGCGGTGATCGCGGAGGTGTAGGCCGCGATGACCGGAAGGGCCCCGAGGTTCGCCTCGGGGCCCTTCGCGTTCAGGACGCCGGGGGCGTGAACACCCCGAAGGTGTTGCCGGACGGGTCCTGGAGGTAGGCGAACGTGAGGCCGCCGGCCGTGCTCAGAGCCGGCATGGCGACCTTGCCGCCGCACTTCACCGTCTGCTCGCAGGCGGCCTCGACGTCCTCGACCAGGACGAGGAACATCGCGTGGTTGCGGGAGGCGTCCGGCTCGTGCGAGACGCCGCCGCTCGGCGCGCCGGCGCCCGGGTAGCTGACGAGGTCGTAGCCGTCGGCGTCCGGGTCGAGCGCGAACTGCCAGCCGAACATGTCGCCGTAGAAGCGGCGCGCCTCCTCCGGCGCGTCCGTGCCGACCTGGAACCACGTGACGGTGTTGAACGCGGGAACGCTCATCGATCTCCTCCTTCGAACGCTGCGGGCACCAGCGTCCGGGAGCATGCCGACAGCCCCCTGTCGGGGTTTCCGAACGTTTTGTCACCGCCCTCGCCGGCTGGGGGCGAAGGCGGTGCGGACGGGCCGTCAGGCGGACGGCGTCTTGAAGACGCCGAAGCGGTTTCCCGACGGGTCCTGCAGGTGGGCGAAGCGCAGACCGCTCGCGGCGGTCTTCGGGGGGACGGCGATCTCGCCGCCGTGGCGCTCGGCCTCGGCGCAGGCCGCGTCCACGTCCTCGACCAGGACGAAGAACACGGCGTGCGGGCCGCCCCGGCCGGCCAGTCCGCCGCTCGGGGCCGCCGCGTCCGGGTAGGTGATCAGCTCGTAGCCCTCGTCGCCGGGGTCGCCCGCGAAGCGCCAGCCGAACATGTCGCCGTAGAAGCGGCGCGCCTCCTCCGGCGCGTCGGCGCCGATCTGGAACCAGGCGACCGTGTTGTAGGCGGGGATGCTCATGATGTCCTCCCTTTTCGGTGTCGTGGCACCGATGCTGCGCGGAGGACGCGACATCCCTGTGTCGGCATTTCCCAGAAGAATCCGCCCCGGCGTGCGGACGCTTCCCACCAGGGCGAAGGGCGCGGAGACCTAGACGAATTCCAGCGGGCGGACGACGTAGTCGGCGGGAATGTCGTCGTGCATGGCCTCGGTGGAGCGGTCGGGGGCGGTCTCCTCCAGGAGGGCGGCGCGGCGGACGCGGTCGGTGCGGAACACGCGGCAGCCGCCCCGCATCCGGCACCAGGCGGTCAGGTACCAGCCCTTGCCGGACGCAGTGAACGTGACGGGCTCGACGTCGCGCTCGGTCTCGGTGCCCGTCCGGTCGACGTAGGTGAGGCGGACCACCCGGCGGGCCAGGACGGCCTCCTCCAGCACGGCCGGCACGGAGGCGGCCGGGTCGCCGTCCCCGGCGGGGGCCAGGAAGCGGATGCGGGCGGCCAGCGCGCGGGCCGAGGCGCCGTCGTCGGCCGACATCGCGGCGACGATCTTGTGCAGGGCGGTGCGGGCCGAGCGGGAGTACGGCGAGCCGCCCGCGCGGGACAGCGTGATCGCCACGGCGACGGCCTCGGCCGGGGTGAAGTTCAGCGGCGGCAGCGTGCGGCTCTTGTCGAGGGTGTAGCCGCCGCCCCGGCCGACGTCCGCGAAGATCGGCACGCCGGCCTGCTGGAGCGCGCTGATGTCGCGCTCGATCGTGCGGACGCTCACCTCGTACCGCGCGGCCAGCTCGCGCGCGGCGAGGCGGCGCGGCGCGCACGCGCGCAGTTCCTCCACCAGGGCGTACAGACGGTCGGTGCGGTTCACGCGCCGACCGTACGCGGCCCCTCCGACATTTCCGCGCCGGACGCCCCGCCGGCTTGACCCTGACGCAGCGTCAGCCCTCCATGCTGGCCGCCATGAGCATCCCCCCGGCCACCGGTACCGACCAGGTCCAAAGGCCCGCGATCCACGTGCGGGGCCTTGAGAAGTCCTACAGGGAGCTGCGCGTGCTGAGCGGCGTAGACCTCGACGTCGGACGGGGCGAGGTCCTCGCCCTGCTCGGCTCGAACGGGGCGGGCAAGACCACGCTGGTGCGGATCCTGTCCACGCTGCTCAAGGCCGACGCGGGGACGGCCCGCGTCAACGGCTTCGACGTCGCGACGCAGGCCGCCGACGTGCGCGCGTCCATCAGTCTCACCGGGCAGTTCGCGGCGGTCGACGAGATCCTCACCGGGCGCGAGAACCTCGTGCTGGTCGCGAGGCTGAGGCATCTCAAGGACCCGGGCGCGATCGCCGACGGCCTGCTGAGGCGCTTCTCGCTGACCGAGGCGGGCGGCCGGCGGGTGGCGGCGTACTCCGGCGGCATGCGCCGCCGCCTGGACATCGCGATGAGCCTCATCGGGAACCCGCCCGTCGTCTTCCTGGACGAGCCGACGACCGGGCTGGACCCGGAGGCGCGGATCGAGGTGTGGCAGTCGGTCGAGGAGCTCGCCGAGGGCGGCACGACCGTGCTGCTCACCACCCAGTACCTGGACGAGGCCGAGCACCTCGCCGACCGGATCGCGATCCTCCACCGGGGCCGGATCCTCGTCGACGACACCCTGGCCGGACTCCGGCGGCTGCTGCCGCCCGCCAAGGTCGAGTACGTCGAGAAGCAGCCCTCTCTCGAAGACATCTTCCTGGCGGTCGTCGGCGAGGACCGCCAGGACCGCGAGACCCTCACGGGCAAGGAGTAGGAACGGCCATGGACGCGCACTTCCTGGGCGACACCGCCGTCCTCACGGGACGGACGATGCGCCATGTCACCCGCAGTCTCGACACCGTCATCACGACCGCGATCACACCGATCGCCATCATGCTGATGTTCGTCTACGTGTTCGGCGGCGCGATCGACACCGGGCCGGTCTCGTACGTGGACTACATGCTTCCCGGCATCCTGCTCATCACGATCGCGTCGGGCATCTCCTACACCGCGCTCCGGCTCTTCACCGACATGCAGAGCGGGATCTTCGAGCGGTTCCAGTCGATGCCGATCGCCCGATCGGGCGTCCTCTGGGCGCACGTGCTGACCTCGCTGGCCGCCAACGCCATCTCGATCGCCGCGGTCATCGGCGTGGCCCTCCTCGCGGGCTTCCGCTCGGGCGCGGGCGTGCCGGCCTGGCTCGCGATCGCCGGCATCCTCGCCCTGTTCACCCTCGCGCTGACCTGGGTCGCCGTCATCCCCGGCCTCACCGCGAAGAGCGCGGACGGCGCGAGCGCGTTCTCCTACCCGCTCGTCTTCCTGCCGTTCGTCAGCTCGGCCTTCGTGCCGACCGACACCATGCCCGGCCCCGTGCGCGCCTTCGCGCAGCACCAGCCGGTGACCTCCATCGTCGACGCGCTCCGCGCCCTGCTCACCCAGCAGCCGGTCGGGACCGGCCTGTGGACCGCGCTCGCCTGGTGCGCCGGCATCCTCGCCGCCGCCTACGTCCTCGCCGGCGTCTGCCACCGCCGCCGGACGTCCTGAACCGGTGCCGGCCCGGGCCCGGTCGGGGCAGGATCGGAACATGCTGACGATCGGTCAACTGGCGGCGTACGCCGGCGTGACGGTGCGTGCGGTGCGGCACTACCACCAGATCGGGCTGCTGCCGGAACCGGAGCGGGACGCCTCGGGGTACCGCAGGTACGGCGCGACGGCGGTGGTGTCCCTCATCAAGATCCGCACCCTCGCCGACGCCGGCGTGCCGCTCTCCCGGATCGACGACCTGCTGGGGGCCGACCCCGCGGCCTTCGCCGAGGCGGTCCGGCGGATCGACGCCCGGTTGCGCGCGGAGATCGCGCGGCTGGAGGCCGGCCGCGAGAACATCGCGCGGCTCGCCGCGGGGGACGGCCTGGTGCTCCCGCCGGAGGTCGTCTCCTACCTCGACCGGCTGCGGGAACTCGGGGTGTCGGAGCGGATGGTGGAGGGCGAGCGGGACGGGTGGATCCTCGTCGCGGCCCGCTGGCCCGATCGCGTCCGCGAGCTCATGCCGGGGAAGTTCGCACAGCTCGGCGACCCGCGGGTGGTCCGCCTCTACCGGGTCCTGTCGGAGCTCGTCGACGGCGGCGCGGCCGACGAGCCGCTGCTGGAGGAGGCCGCCGACATCATGGCCGACCTGGCCGAGCAGGCCCACGCCGCCGGCGAGGTCGACTTCGGCGAGATGGCGGACGAGGACCTGCCGTTCGACCTGCTGGAGGCGCTCGCGGTCGAGTCGGACCCGCGCGCGCTGCGCATGGTGGAGCTGATGCGCGAACGCGGCTGGAACGGCTGGGTCCGCACGGAGCGGCTGCCGGAGGGCGGACGGGTCAGAGGGCGCGGAGGAAGGCGAGCATCGCCTCGTTGACCTCGGCGGGGCGCTCCTGCTGCGTCCAGTGGCCGCATCCGGGCAGCCAGACGGTGTCGCGGAGGTTCGGCACGAAGTCGGTCATCGAGTCGATCACGGTGCGCGCGCCGACGGCGACGATGTCGCGGTCGCCGGCGATGTAGAGGGCGGGCGGGCCGATGG
>NZ_SMJW01000185.1 GCF_004348335.1 Actinomadura bangladeshensis
CCTGAGGGGCGGGGCGGCGGTGGTGGGCGGCCAGCGGGACGAACTCGGCGATCGGCTCGGCGTCCAGCGTGGCGCGCACCTTGTCGCCCTGGTGGGACGTGCCGTTGCGGGCGTCGAACCGGGCCGCCAGCGCCGCGGCGCGTTCCGCCAGGTCGGCGCGCAACTCGGCGAGCGGGACGTCGGCGGCCCGTCCGTCCGGTCCGGGCCGGCGGATCGTCGCGGCGCCGTGCCCGGCGGCCGCCACCCGGCCGAGCAGGAGGGCCGCCGCGGTGGAGAACTCCATGTCCGCGTGGGCGCTCGGGGCGCGGTCGAGCCAGCCGATGTGCCGCTGCAGGATCTCCAGGCCGCGGGCCTCGTTGCCGGTGACCGCGCAGAACTCCAGGTGCTCGGCGATGTCACTGAGGTCGGCGAGCCGCGTCCGGTGCACCCGGTAGGCGCGGCGGTGCGCGTCGGCGGCCTGGTCGGCGCGGCCCGTCCGCAGGTAGACGGGCAGCAGCGCGGTCTGGATCGACTGCGGCTGCTCGTTGCAGTTCAGCTGCGCGCTCAGGACGGGGGCGGCGACCTCGAACGCCTCCTCGTGCCGGCCGGCCTCGACGAGGTGGCGGGCCATGCCGGTGGGGTCGCAGCCCTCGCAGTCCGACAGCTCGTCGCGTTCGGCGGAACGCCACTTCACGTACCAGTCGTCGGCCGTCCCGTCGCCGACGTGCCGCGCCACCACGTTGCGGTAGTGGTACACCGCCTGGAGGCTGTGCCCACCGGCCCTGTAGCGGCGCTCCATGTCGTCCAGGACGGCGTAGGTGCGGTCCAGCGGGATCTCCGGGAAGAGGGTGAGGGAGCTGACGATCGCCTTCATCTGCCACAGCAGACCGTGCGTCTCGTCGAACCGGCCCGGGTCGCGGTCGTGGTCGGCGAGCGTCCGGCTGAACGTCGCGAACGCCTTCGCGGGCTCGCCGCCGTACCGGTAGGCGTCGGTCAGCCGGACGCGGACGTGGAACGCCAGCACCTCGTCACCGGCCGCCTCGGCGCGGCGCAGCGCGTCCTCGACCAGGACGGTGCGGGCCTCCCCGTAGGGCAGCTCCTGCGAACGCGCCATCAGCGCGTAGACGTCGTCCGTGCTCACTTGGGGGCCTCCGGGGAGTGGACGGCCCACTCCAGCAGGCCGATGAAGGAACGGTTCAGCACCGCCGTGTCGGCGGGCCGCAGCGGATGGTGGCCGAGCAGCAGCGCCTGCCCGTACAGGGCCTGGACGGCCGGTTCGACCGGCCCGGTGTCGCCGAGCGACGTGATGCGCCGGGCCAGCGGATTGCGGTAGTTCAGCACCAGTTGGGGACGCTCGACCCCGGTGGGGTTGACGGCGCCGAGGACGTCCGCCCACAGCTCGTCGGCCTCTTCCCTGGCCCGCGTCAACTCCTCGCGGAACTGCGCGTCGCGGCTGGTCAGGTACAGCGCGGGCAGGGACGCGGGGTCGAAGTCGCGGACGACCACCTCGCAGCCGAGCCGCTCCACCGCCCGCTGCGCCGCCGCGAGGAACGGCCGCAGCGCCAGCTCCGCCGCCGGGTCGAGGACGCCGAACGTGGTGGTCAGCTCCGCCGCGTCCAGCCGGGCCAGCCGGATGTCGGGGTCCAGGTCGGGCAGCCGCTCGATGATCTCGGTGTCGTGCACGTAGCCGCCGTTGACCAGCCCGACGCCCTGCGCGCCCGCGACCGCCGACAGCCGCCGGAACTCGTCCACGCTCGTGGTGAACCGGCCGTCCGGATGGCGGCGGCGGAACTCGTGCAGCGTCATCGGCCCGGCGGAGGTCTCGTACTCCAGCCAGCGGTCGACGATCCGCAGCATGTCGTCGTCGTGCAGCGCCATCGCCTTCACGCCGAGCTGATGCAGCCGCAGGAACGCGCGGAGGCTCGCCGGGTCGGTCTCGGCCAGCCTCACCAGCCACTGCCGCAGGACGTCGCCGAGGGCCTGCCGCGTCGAGTCGAGCAGTTCGTCCTCGTAGAGGGCCTCGCGGCTGGCGGTGGGCCGCAGCTCCCCGGCGTCGACGACGCACCGCGCGAAGAACGCCCACTCGGGCAGCAGCCCCTCGACGCTCTCGGCCAGCAGCATCCGCTTCAGGTAGATCCGATGGGAGGCGCGCGCGGTCGGCGAAACCGGCGCGGGCAGGATGAACGCGACGCCGGTCAGCCCCGCCTCGGGGACGTCGAGGTCGACCACGTCGAACGGCGTGAAGCCGTAGAGCTCTTCGCAGTACTGCTCCAGCGCGCGCCTGCGTCCGGCCGGATCACGGTGGGACGCCTGCCACGGCGGCCCGTCACCCGTGATCGGCACACCGTCGACGGTCAATGCGATGGGGAGCAGCGACCCGTAGGTGCGGGCCAGCTCGGCCACGACCTCCGGGCTGAGCAGCTCCTGCGCGCCCGGCCGCGCCCGCAACGTGACCGTCGTACCGGGTTCATCGCGCTTGCCGGGCTCGACCTGGTAGCTGCCTTCGGAGCGGCCCGTCCACGTGACGGCGTCACCGCCCCGCGCCGACCGGGTGACGACTTCGATCTCGTCCGCGACGAGGAAGGCCGACAGGAGCCCGATGCCGAACTGGCCGAGGAAGTCGTGCCGGGCGAACCCCAGTTCGTCCCGCTTGGACGACCGTCCGATGGTCGCCAGCAGCGTGTGGACCTCGTCCTCGGTGAGCCCGACCCCGTCGTCATGGACCCGGAGCGTCCCGCCGCCGGTCTCGATCTCGACCCGGCCGCCGGCGCCGCGCGCGGTGATCGCGTCCACCGCGTTCTGCAGCAGTTCCCGCAGGTAGACGCGCGGACTGGCGTAGAGATGGCGGCTCAGCAGATCCACCACGCCACGCAGATCCACCTGAAACGCTTTTTCCGCCACCATCCGCCTCCCCGATCACTTTCCGAGCGATCAAACACTAGCGACCGGTACCGACGCCTTCAGATCATTTCGTGACCGCTACGGTGCGATCAGCCGAACCGACACCTCACGGAGGACGCATGACCGACGCCCGCCCCGCCCTGTGGCGCGGAGCCCGGACGCTCGGCATCGCCCTGCTCGGCCTGGCGGCGGCCTCGGCCGGCTACCTGTGGTGGGGCGTCGCGAACGCGGCACTGCTCGCCATCGCCGGCTGCATCGGCTCGGCCGTCGCCATGGGGGTGCTGTACGGCTCGGGACGGCATTTCCGGTTCAGGGGCGTGCCCTTGGCGCTCGGCTTCCTGGCGCTGTTCCCCCTCTACGCCGTCGGTGTCATCGCCGTCCGGGACGTCACGATGACAATGGTCGGCGAAGACGCCGAGGCGATCGTCGCCAAGACCTGGACGACCAGCAGCACCAAGGGCAAGCCGCAACACCGCTGCACACTGCACCGCGCCGACGGCACTCCGCTCCCCCGCGAGTACGCGTCGAACTGCGAAGGCCGCGAACGCGGCGACACCATTCAGGTCGTCCTCGACCCGGCCGGATGGTTCGCCCCGATCAGCGGCCCTAAATCAGACATGTCAACGACCGGGGAACTGCAGGTGACGGCCATTGCCGGCCTGTTTCTCGTCCTCTCGATCGCCATCGGAAGCCCACCGAAACGCAAGTGATCACGGCGGCCGTCCCCGCACGCCCCGGCCGACCCGAAGGCGGACGATGAGCTCCCAGGAGAAAGACCAGCGCCACTTCCTGATGACGGGCGACAAGTTCGTTGACTGGAAGGGAAACGAGTTCGCGATCATCGAACGTCCGCGCGTTCAGAGGGCCTTAGGGAGCATAGGGGATGCCCGTGTCCGCGACCCCTTTCGCGCCGCCGAGGCCGGACCAGAGCGTCTTCAGGTTCTGCGGGAGCCGTTGCATGGGAAGCCGCCACTTTCCGTACCCCATGCCGCCGACGGCACGGCCGCGCATGAGCTGCCCGGTGAGCTTCTGCTCGATGAGAGCGAGCCGGCCGATCGCCACGTCGTCTGCGCTGCGGACGGTCGCCTCGAAGAAGTCCGGGAGAAAGGTGCGGCGGGTACCGAACTGCGGGACGTAACGCTCCACGTCGATGCTCACCGCCACCGGCGACCTCGACTGAGGTCAGCGGCCGGTCGCGCCGTCGATGAGTTCGCGGAGGATGTCCGCGTGGCCCGCGTGGCGGCCGGTTTCCTCGATCATGTGGGTGAGCGCCCAGCGGACGCTGGGGGCGGGACGGCCCTGCCTCAGCCTCGGAAGCGGGGCGGCGAGGTCTGTGCAGCCGTCGAGCACCTCGTTGGCGCGCTCGACCGTCGCCCGGTAGCGGGCGACGACCTCGGCCACGCTGTCCGCCGGCGCCGCTTTGAATGTCGCCTGCCAGTCTGCGACGTCGTCCCCGAGGAACAGCGCGCGTTCGACGGACGTCAGGTGGTTGAGCAGGCCGAGCAGGTTCGTGCCGGACGGTACCGCGGCCGTTCGCACCTGCGGTTCGGGAGCGCCATCGACCTTCGCGGCGATCGAAGCGCGGAGGTAGTCGAGGAATCCGCGCAGGACCTCGACCTCACTGCTACCCGTCCGCGGCGGCGGAGTGTCGGAGCGGCGCTTGCGGCCGGATGTGGCGGGCACGGTGCCTCCGTCCTGTCGACGCGTCGAGACGCTGGTGGTCACTACGGCACTCAGCTTTGCCGGTTCGCCACGATCAGGCACGACACCGTGCGGTTTCGGCAAATGCCGACCAGGCCACGGCCGCACATCCGATTGGCGTACGTTGATCTGCGGCGTGTTGTTGTTATAGGCACGCTCATAACAACAACACGCCGCAGGTCAACGAGGCGGCGGGCCGGGACGCGCCAGACGCAGACGAGCCCCGGGCCATCGGTGGCCCGGGGCTCGTCTGCGTCAGCGGTCAGATGAGGCCGAGCTTGCGGACGGCGTCGCGCTCTTCCGAGAGCTCGTTCACCGAGGCGTCGATCCTGGCGCGGGAGAAGTCGTCGATGTCCAGGCCCTGGACGATCTCCCACTTGCCGTCCTTCGTGGTGACCGGGAAGGACGAGATGAGGCCCTCGGGGACGCCGTAGGAGCCGTCCGAGACGACCGCCATGGACGTCCAGTCGCCGTCGGCGGTGCCGTTCACCCAGGTGTGGACGTGGTTGAGGGCGGCCGACGCCGCGGAGGCGGCGGAGGAGGCGCCGCGCGCCTCGATGATCGCGGCGCCGCGCTTGGCGACGGTCGGGATGAAGTCGTTCTCCAGCCAGTTCTGGTCGTTGACCGTCTCGGCGGCGTTCTTGCCGGCGATCTCCGCGTGGAAGATGTCCGGGTACTGGGTCGCGGAGTGGTTGCCCCAGATCGTCATCTTCTTGATGTCGGCGACGGAGACGCCGGCCTTCTTCGACAGCTGCGCCAACGCGCGGTTGTGGTCGAGGCGCGTCATCGCGGTGAAACGCTCGGCGGGGACGTCCGGAGCGTGCGACTGCGCGATCAGGGCGTTGGTGTTGGCCGGGTTGCCGACCACCAGCACCTTGACGTCGTCCGCCGCGCCGGCGTTGATGGCCTCGCCCTGCGGCTTGAAGATGCCGCCGTTGGCCTCCAGCAGGTCGCCGCGCTCCATGCCCTTCGTGCGCGGACGGGCGCCGACGAGCAGCGCGACGTTGACGCCGTCGAACGCCTTCGTCGCGTCGTCGAAGATGTCGATGCCGGACAGCAGCGGGAACGCGCAGTCGTCCAGCTCCATCGCGGTGCCCTCGGCGGCCTTCACCGCCTGCGGAATCTCCAGCAGGCGCAGGCGTACGGGCACGTCCGCGCCGAGGAGGTGCCCGGACGCGATGCGGAACAGCAGCGCGTAGCCGATCTGGCCCGCGGCGCCGGTAACGGTGACGGTGACTGGGGTGCGCGTCATTGTCCTTCTTCTCCTGCAGTGACCTGACGGGGCTCAGGCGGCCATCCTTCGAACCCGACCGCCGAAGAGCCGCGCCGCCGCGGTTTCTCTCGCCGTCGAGATAGTTCCGTGGTTCAGGCTATCGCGCGCCCCCTACCCGCCGGCGCCCAGGTGCACCCACCGGCATACCGGCCCGTTCCCGAACACGCGAAAGGCCGTCCCGGACGGACCCGGGACGGCCTCGGCCTCTGCGCACCGACTATCCGTTGATCTTCTTCTGGAGGTTGGTGTCGAGGGCCGCGAGGAACTCCTGCGTCGTCAGCCAGGGGGTCTCCCGCCCGACCAGCAGCGCCAAGTCCTTGGTCATCTGACCGGACTCGACCGTCTCGACGCAGACCGCCTCGAGCTTGCGGGCGAAGTCGATGACCTCGGGCTGGTCGTCCAGCTTGCCCCGGTGCTCGAGGCCGCGCGTCCAGGCGAAGATCGACGCGATCGGGTTGGTCGACGTCGGCTTGCCCTGCTGGTGCTGCCGGTAGTGCCGGGTCACCGTGCCGTGCGCGGCCTCGGCCTCGACGGTCCTGCCGTCGGGGGTCATGAGGACGGACGTCATCAGGCCGAGCGAGCCGAAGCCCTGCGCCAGCGTGTCGGACTGGACGTCGCCGTCGTAGTTCTTGGCGGCCCAGACGAACCCGCCCTCCCACTTCAGCGCCGCCGCGACCATGTCGTCGATCAACCGGTGCTCGTACTCCAGGCCCTTGGACTCGAAGTCGGCCTTGAACTCCGACTCGTAGATCTCCTGGAAGATGTCCTTGAAGCGCCCGTCGTAGGCCTTCAGGATCGTGTTCTTCGTGGACAGGTACAGCGGCATGCCGCGGTCGAGCGCGTACGTCATGGTCGCCCGCGCGAAGTCGCGGATCGAGTCGTCGTAGTTGTACATGCCCATCGCGACGCCGCCGCCAGGGAAGTCGGCGACCTCGAACTCCATGGGCTCCGAGCCGTCCTGCGGCGTGTAGGTGATCGTCACCTTGCCGGGGCCGGGGACGACGAAGTCGGTGGCGCGGTACTGGTCGCCGTGCGCGTGCCGGCCGATGATGATCGGCTTGGTCCAGCCGGGGACGAGTCGGGGGATGTTGGAGCAGATGATCGGCTCACGGAACACCACGCCGCCCAGGATGTTGCGGATCGTCCCGTTCGGGGACCGCCACATCTTCTTCAGGCCGAACTCCTCGACGCGCGCCTCGTCGGGGGTGATCGTCGCGCACTTGACACCGACGCCGTGCTCCTGGATGGCCTTGGCGGCGTCGACGGTGACCTGGTCGTCCGTGGCGTCACGGTGCTCCATCCCCAGGTCGTAGTACTTCAGGTCCACATCGAGGTAGGGCAGGATCAACTGGTCCTTGATGAATTTCCAGATGATCCGCGTCATTTCGTCGCCGTCGAGTTCGACGACCGGGCCCGCTACTTTGATCTTGGGCATGCTTGTGCTGTCCCTTTCCTACACCTGGCCAGCAGTCCTTGTAAGGCTCAACTGGCTAGGCTAGCCGAGGCGGTCATGCGGTCTAGACCTGGCCTGGCCCCGAACGCCTCTACCTGGGACGACGCGCTAGCCCGGCGGCCCGTTTCCGGGCGGGGGGCCCGGCCCGTTTCCGGGCGGGGGGCCCGGCCCGTCAGCGGCCGGGGGGACCGCCGCGGAACGGCGTCCGGCGATGAGCAGCCGGATGCCGCGGGCCACCGCCGTGAGCGCGATCAGGATGCCGAACGCGCCCGCGAGTGCGAGGCCGGTCTTGTTCATCGGCGGGACGCTCAGCGACACGAACGCCACCATCTCGCCGAGGAGGACGAGCGTCCAGCAGTCGACGGACCGGCTGCGGACGGCGAGCGGGCCGAGCTGCGACTCCGGCAGCAGCAGCCGGGCGAGGGCGCCGACGAGCAGCGCGGCGGCCATCAGGCCGGAGCCCTTGCGGAAGTAGTTGAAGGCGCACAGGGTCAGGCCGGCCCCGACCCCGCTGAGCACGAACAGGTACGGCAGCTGCGCCAGCCAGTGCGGTGCGGCGCCCCTGCGGCGCGGCGCCTTCCGCCGGCGCCGCTGCACCTGAGTGCTCATGGTCCTCACGGTATCGCCGATCGCCGGACGGGACGACATCGTCCACCCGCGAGCACTGCAGAACCACGGCGCGCCGACCCGGAACCACACCACGTCGCTTCCGGAACCCGGAAAGCGGCGCTTCCGGAAGCGCGACACGACGCACCCGCGACGGCAACGGAACGCAGCCGCGACCGCGATGGAACGGTCCGTCTTGTCGCCCGGCGCCCGGAATAGGGATGTGACGGAAGGTGCCCGGGTGATGCCCGAGAGGCCGGAATCCCTTGTCCCATCGGTGCTACTCGCCAGTAGGAGGGTGTGACGGCACGGCGCCCGGGTAACCCGGCAGACAGGGGTCGCTAACTAGCTGGGAGGACTGCCGTGGAGGGGCCGTTCATGCGGATCGAGGACAGCGGGCTGGTGATGCCGCTGCGCCCCGACGTTACGACGGTCGGGAGAGGGAGAGGAGTCGACGTACGCCTCGACGACCCGAGTGTGTCCCGTTTGCACGCAGAAATCGTCCGACGTGGCCCGTACGTGTACGTGGTGGACATGGGCCTGTCCCGCAATGGGACCCGAGTCAACGGCAGGCCGATCGCCCGCCGCGTCCTGGAGGACGGTGACGTCGTGAGCTTCGGCACGGCGCGCTGCCGGTTGGGGGGAATCCCCCGTGAGGAGGTCGACCCGGACGTCGAACTGCGGCGCGCCGTCGCGCCGGAGCTCACCCGCCGCGAGGTCGACGTGCTGACCTCGCTGTGCCGCCCCGCCCTGTCCGACGAGGCGTTCGTGGCCCCCGCCACGGCACGCGACATCGCCGGCGAGCTGGTCGTCACGGAGGCCGCCGTCAAGCAGCACCTGCTGCGCCTCTACCAGAAGTTCCGCATCCCCGAGGGCGCCAACCGGCGCACCCGGCTCGCCAACGAGGTCATCGCGATGGGCCTCGTCCGTCCGCTGCCGCCGGTGCACGTCCCCCACCAGGGCCGTCCACCGATGGACGGCCGGGTCCCCGGCGTCCGGACGGCGGAGACCCGCAGGCCGGGCCACGGCCACGGGCCGAGCCGCCCGGCCCCTAGCACCGCCGGACGGAGGGCCAGCTGATGTGAACCTGCGGTCGCCCTCCCGGCAGCGCGCACGAGGGCGATCGCTGAACGTCCTGGACTGGGTCCGCGCAGGTGACGGCGCAGGGCCCCGCCCGGAGCAACGTGTACGGGGCCGCCACCTCGGTGCTGAGTGGCGGCCCCGTCCGCGTGCCGGACGCCCTTGCGGGGGTTCGTCAGGCGGTCTGTTCGGCGGCTTCGACGACGTTCGCCAGGAGCATCGCGCGGGTCATCGGGCCGACGCCGCCGGGGTTGGGGGCGACCCAGCCGGCGACCTCGCGGACGTCGGCGGCGACGTCGCCGGCGAGCTTGCCGTCCACCCGGGAGACGCCCACGTCGAGGACGGCGGCGCCCGGCTTGACCATGTCGGCGGTGATGAGGCCCGGGACGCCCGCGGCGGCCACGACGATGTCGGCGGCGCGGGTGTGCGCGGCCAGGTCGCGGGTCGCGGTGTGGCAGAGCGTCACGGTCGCGTTCTCGGTGCGCCGGGTCAGCAGCAGGCCGAGCGAGCGCCCGACCGTGATGCCGCGGCCGACGACGGTGACCTCCGCGCCCCTGATCGGGACGTCGAAGCGCCGCAGCAGCTCGATGATGCCCTTCGGGGTGCAGGGCAGCGGGCCCGGCTGCATGAGGACGAGCCGGCCGAGGTTCGTCGGGTGCAGGCCGTCGGCGTCCTTGGACGGGTCGATGCGCTCCAGCACGCGCTGCTCGTCCAGGCCCTTCGGCAGCGGCAGCTGGACGATGTAGCCGGTGCAGGCGGGGTCGGCGTTCAGCTCGGCGACGGCCTGCTCCACGTCCTCCTGGGTGGCGGTGGCGGGCAGGTCGCGGCGGATGCTCTCGATGCCGACCTCGGCGCAGTCGCGGTGCTTCATGTTGACGTAGGAGTGGCTGCCCGGGTCGTCCCCGACCAGCACGGTGCCGAGCCCGACGGTCACGCCGCGGTCGCGGAGCGCCTCGACGCGCACCTTGAGGTTCGAGCGGATCTCGGCGGCCGTGGCCTTGCCGTCCAGAATCTGTGCCGTCATGCGTTCCTCCGCGTGGATCTCGCCGGTGCCCGGACGGCCCCGCAGGACCGAGCCCGGCTCGAGGTCCCGTCCACCCAGGCGCGCGGTGTCCGGACTGTCGTTCGCTCCCCGGTGGTGATCCACCTTGCCGCGCCAGTCGCGTGAAAACCCATGGTAACGGGCGAGTGGCACGTGGAAATCGGGGCCGAGTGGCCCTGCCGGGGCCGGCCCGGCGCCTTCTAGCGTGGTCGGCATGAGCGACGCATGGTTCGAACGGCCCGTCCTGACCGGGCGATATGTGCGGCTGGAGCCGCTGTCCCGCGAGCACACCGCGGGTCTGTTCGAGGCGTCCAAGGACCCGGACGTGTGGACGTGGCTGAACGAGCGGCAGCCCGCGACGGTCGACGCCATGGGCGTGCTGGTCGACAGGGCGCTGGCCGAGTGCGAGCGCGGGGCGCGCCTGCCGTGGGCGCAGATCGACGCGGCGACCGGCGAGGTCGCGGGGACGACGTCGTACTACGAGATCGCGCCGTCCCACCGCGGGCTGTGCATCGGCAGCACCTGGATCGGCGCGCGCCGGCAGCGGACGGGGATCAACACGGAGGCGAAGCTGCTCCTCATGGGACGGGCCTTCGACGACCTCGGCGCGATCAGGGTCGGCTGGCACACGCACGTCCGGAACGAGCGGTCGCGGGCGGCGATCGAACGGCTCGGCGCCTCGTTCGAGGGCGTCCACCGCAAGCACCGGATCCGGCCGGACGGCTCGATCCGCGACACCGCCACCTACGCCATGACGGACGACGAGTGGCCCGCGGCCGCCGAAGCCCTGCGCGCGCGCCTGCGGTAGCGGGAGAGGCTAGTCCTCGGAGCGGCTGCGCCAGGCGAGGACGCGGTCGGTGCCGTGCCAGCCGAGCTGAGCGGCGAGCATGGCGGCCACGAACGCGGCGACCAGCCCGATCACCTGGCGGGAGTCCATCAGCAGGGAGTCGACCAGGTAGACCGATCTCAGCATGAGGGCCAGCAGCACGTCCATCGCGCCTCCATCACGGGATGCCCGCGCCGGAGTCAAGGGAGCGTTGTGAGGGGCGCGGCTGCGCCGAGGCTACCCGCAGCCGTCGAGTGGAAGATCCGCGGCTAAACCCGGTGCGGCCGTGTTGCTCGCCACACCGGGTTCGCCGCGGTCGGTGCGGCCGTCAGTGGAAGAAGTGCCGGACGCCGGTGAAGTACAGGGTGATCCCGGCCTTCCGCGCCGCCTCGATCACCTTGTCGTCGTTGACCGACCCGCCGGGCTCGACGACCGCCTTCACGCCCGCCTCGGTCAGCACTTCCAGGCCGTCCGGGAACGGGAAGAACGCGTCGGACGCGCCCACGGCGGACGCGGTGCGCTCGGCGCCGGCCCGCGCGACCGCGAGCTTGGCGGAGTCGACCCGGTTGACCTGCCCCATGCCGACGCCGACCGTCGCCCCGTCGGCGGCGAGCAGGATCGCGTTCGACTTCACCGACCGGATCGCCCGCCACGCGAACGCCAGGTCGCGCAGCGTGGCCTCGTCCACGGCCTCGCCGGTCTTCAGCTCCCAGGCGGACGGGTCGTCGCCGGGCGCGTCCACGCGGTCGACGCCCTGCAGCAGGACGCCGCCGTCGATGCGCCGGTACTCGGTCGCGCCGGCCGGGGCGTCCGGGCAGACCAGCAGCCGGACGTTCTTGAACCGGTCCTTCAGGACGGTGACGGCCTCGTCGTCGAACGCCGGGGCGATGACCACCTCGGCGAAGCTCTCGGTGACCTGCCGCGCCATGCCGGCGGTGACCGGGCGGTTCGCCGCGATCACGCCGCCGTAGGCGGACACCGGGTCGCAGGCGTGCGCCTTGCGGTGCGCCTCGGCGATGTCGGCGCCGACCGCGATGCCGCACGGGTTGGCGTGCTTGATGATCGCGACACAGGGCTCGGTGAAGTCGTAGGCGGCGCGGCGGGCGGCGTCGGTGTCCACGTAGTTGTTGTAGGACATCTCCTTGCCGTACAGCTGCTCCGCGCCGGCCAGCCCGGTCTCGCCCGGCGAGCGGTACAGGGCGGCGCGCTGGTGCGGGTTCTCGCCGTACCGGAGGGTGTTCGACCGCTCCCAGGTGGCGCCGAGGAAGTCGGGCCAGGTCGTCTCGGCGGCGGTCTCGTCCGGGGCGTAGCTGCTCGCGAACCAGGAGGCCACGGCCACGTCGTAGGACGCGGTGTGCGCGAACGCCCGCGCGGCGAGGCGGCGCCGCTCCTCCAGGGTGAAGCCGCCGGCCTTCACCGCCTCCAGGACCGTCCCGTAGGCGGACGGGTCCACGACGACGGACACGCTCATGTGGTTCTTCGCGGCGGCGCGCACCATCGTCGGGCCGCCGATGTCGATCTGCTCGACGCACTCGTCCGGCTTGGCGCCCGAGTTCACGGTGTCGGCGAACGGGTACAGGTTCGCGACCACCAGGTCGAACGGCTCGACGGCGAGGTCTTCGAGCTGCTGGAGGTGGTCCTCTTTGCGGCGGTCGGCGAGCAGGCCCGCGTGCACTCTGGGGTGCAGGGTCTTGACCCGTCCGTCCAGGCACTCGGGGAACCCGGTGAGCTTCTCCACCTTCATCACCGGGACCCCGGCGGCGGAGATCCGGCCCGCCGTCGACCCGGTCGAGACGATCTCCACCCCGGCCTCGTGCAGGCCGCGGGCGAGCTCCTCCAGCCCGGTCTTGTCGTACACGCTGATCAGCGCACGCTGTATCGCCACCCGACTCACCGGCCGAGCTCCCCTCATGGTCGTCGGAAGTTCCTAGTCGTCGGACATTTCCCTGGTCTTCGGAAGGCCCGGCCGCCCGGAGATCCAGCCGCCGGCGGTCGCTAGCCGTCGGAAGACTCGCCTGCGGAGGATGCACCGTCGGCAGCCGCACCGTCGGACGCGTCGCCGCAGGTCCTGCACTTCATCGAGACCCGCCTGCCGCGCGTCGTCCAGCCGTCGCGGGCGAGTCGTCCGACGACGTCGACGAGGAGCCGGCGCTCCACCTGCTTGATCCGCTCATGCAGGGAGTCTTCGTCGTCATGCCAGCCCACGGGGACGGTCTCCTGGGCGATGACGGGTCCGGTGTCCACGCCTTCGTCGACGAAGTGAACGGTACAGCCCGTGACTTTCACGCCGTACGCCAGGGCCTCCCGTACGGCGTGCGCGCCGGGGAACGAGGGCAGCAGCGCGGGATGGGTGTTGACCGTCCTGCCGCCGAACCGGGCCAGGAAGCGCGGGCCGAGGATCTTCATGAAGCCGGCGGAGACGACGAGGTCGGGCTCGTGCACGGCGACGGCCTCGGTCAGCGCCGCGTCCCAGTCGTCCCGGGACGGGAAATCCGGGATGCAGAGCGTGAAAGTGGGCAAACCCACACGTTCTGCGCGTTCAGTTCCCGCGATATCGGGGCGGTCCGCCCCCACGGCCACGACTTCCGCCCCGTAGGCTGGATCCGCGCACGCGTCGAGCAGCGCTTGTAGGTTGGTCCCCGCGCCGGAGACGAGGACGACGAGCCGGGCGGACACCATGACTCCCAGTTGGACGTTGACGGGGTGTGCGGCCGACACGAAGCCTATCGGGCCGGTTCGGCGCCGCCACCACCGCAGAGCACCCCACGGGCCAGGAGGAAACGAACGTGAGCGAGCAGCGGGACCGTGAGGTCCGTCCCGAGGACCGCCCGGACGGGCGGCCGGCGGGAGAGCCGCCCGCGGGGCAGACCGAGGTGCGGCAGGCCGGCGTGCGGGCACTGTGGCTCGGCGGCATCGCGCTGGTGACCGCGCTGTTCTTCTACCCGCTCGGCCTGGTGCTCGGCATCGCCGCCCTCGTCGTCGGGATCAAGGCCCGCCGCGCGGCGCGCGGGACGGGCGGAGCCGGCGGCGCGCGCGAGGCCGTCCCCGGCGCCGTCCCCGGCATGGTGATGGGCGGGATCGGCCTGGCGATGTCGCTGGTGATGGTCGCGGGCGCGATCGTCCTGCGGACGGAGTTCAGCGGCTACTGGGACTGCGTCAACGCGTCCAACACCCACACCGACGAGCAGGCGTGCCGCGACGAGTACTACCCGAAGATCGAGGACAAACTCGACCTCCCGCGCGGCTGGATGAACAAGTACGGCGACCTCCTCTAGCCGCCTCGTTCGGGGTCTGCGCCTCGGCCGGCCTCGTCGGTCAGCCTCGCCGGTCACTCGTCTGGGTCGGGCTCTTCGCGGAGGACGTAGATCGCGCCGCCGCGGTTCTCGGTGCGGCTCGGGTCGGCGCGGGGCGGGGGGACGGGCCTGCGCGGCTCCTCGGGCTCCGGTTCGGGCTCCGGGTCGTCCACGATGTGGCCCTCGACGACGACCGTCCCCTCGCCGGCCGGCGGTGGGGCCGGTCGCCGGCGACCCCGCTCCTCGAACTCTCGCTCTTCGGTCAGGTCGGGCAGCGGGTCGCTCCGGCGGCGGGGGCGCCGCGGGGCCAGGACGGGCTCGGCCTCCTCGAACTCCACCGGGTCCGGCGCGTGCGGGGCCCTCGGCGCGGCCTGCGCGGGTTTCGCGGGAGGCTCGTAGTCGCCGGGGACGGGGGCCGCCAGCGGCACCGTCGCGGGCTTCGGCGGGGCGGCCCGCTTCGGCTTCTTCGGCTTCTTGGCCCTGCTCTTCCCGGCCTCGGCGCGGGCCGGGCGGCGCAGCACCATCGAGTTCGCCACCCACGCCGCGATCGCCGCCGAGATCCCCACCTCCAGGGCCGCGAGCAGCCCCACCTGCCAGGCGGACGGGCCCACGGTCGCCATCCGCCCGCCGCCGAGCGGGCCGCCCGACAGCGCGCTGAGCAGCGCCGCCACGGCACCGGTCAGCGCCCCGGTCACGAACCCCCACAGCGGCGCCCCCTCCGCCACCGGGCTCGGCAGCGACCTGATCGTGAGGACGCCGCCGACCGCGCCCGCCACGAACGGGGCGGCCAGCGCGATCAGCGACAGCGCGGGCGCCGGGCCCGGCTGCGGCAGTGCGGCGAGCGGCGGGAACGCGGGGACGATGTCCAGGAACACGCCGGTCGGCGAGACGCTCGTCCCGGCGCCGACCGAGAACCCGGGGCCGACCGCGTACGCCATCCCCCAGATCACCGCGTTCGGCAGGAAGGCCAGCTCCACCAGCAGCAGCAGGACGCCGCCGACGACGCCCGGGGCGAGCATGTCGTACAGGTCGTCGGCGCCCGCCATGTTCATCGCGAGTGCCGCGCCGACCAGCACCGCACCGGACGCCAGCAGCACGCCCAGCGCGCCCGCCACCCCGATGACCAGCGAGCGGGGCCGCTCGGGCAGCAGCCGCAGCAGCGCGCCCAGCCCGGACCGGACCCGCCGCCCCTTCGCCTCCGCCGCGACCTGCGCGGCGACCACGGCCCGCGCGGCGCCGAGGCCGCCCGCGATCACCGCGACGAGGAAGCACCCGATGAGCGCCTGCCACGCCGACGGGCGCACCTCCTTCGAGGACGCCGCGAGCGCGAGCAGCGCGGCCAGCGCCGCGTACGGCGCGGCCTGGGCGACCGCCACGTGCACGACCGCGATGCGTGGACGCTGCCGCAGCCCCGCCACCCGGATCATCCACCCGCCGCCCCGGTACAGCAGCACACCGGGCAGGACGATGACGCCGAGCGGCAGCAGCCCGACCCGTCCCTGCCCGTAGGAGAAGCCCGCGTGGTGGGACACGAGCCAGAAGTTCACGGCCGTCCGGAACACACCGGACATGCCGTTGCCCATCGCGGTCTTCGGCGCGGCTATCCACCCGATGAGCGTGATCGTGGTGAGCACGGCGAGCCCGATCCCGACGCACCACAGCGCCGCGACCAGCCCGGTCGCGTACAGCGGACGCGCGGGCTGCGCCGCCGGCCGCGGCCTGCCGCCGTCCGCGCGCACCCGCCCGGCCGCGCCCTTCCCCGGCGCCGCGTTCCCGACCGGCGCGGCGCCCTTCCCTGGCGCCGCCCCCTTGGCCGGCGCCGCCTCCGGCGGCTCCCGCCGCGCACGCTGCCCGGGCGTCCTGTCGCTCACCGCTCCATGCTGGCACCACCCCCGCC
>NZ_SMJW01000186.1 GCF_004348335.1 Actinomadura bangladeshensis
ACCAGGCCACGACGTGCGCGAACCGTCCGCCCAAGGCGCTCCGCCCGCGCAGGGCGAGCACCGCGATGTGCGCCGCGACGACCCCCACGACGCCGGCCGCACCGCCGACCGCGAGCGCCGCGTAGGCTGCACGCCGCGCACGCGCAGGTCAACATCCTGGGCTGGGTGGGGCTCGCGGTGCTGGGCACGCTGTTCACGCTGTGGCCGACCGTGCTGCGCACCCGGATGGTGGACGGGACGGGACGAATCGCCCGCTGGTCACTGCGCTTCGCCGTGCCGGGGCTCGCGGTGGCGGTGGGCGGCCTGCTCGCCTCGCTGCGGTGGGTCGTGGTCGGCGGTCTGCTGGTGTACGCGGGGGCCGCTGCGCTGGCGCTGGTCCCGTTCGTCCGGACACTGCGGCAGCGGCGGCCGCACACGGCCGCGTCCTGGATGCTCGCTGCGGGGACGGCCTGGTTCGCCGTCACGCTGATCGTGGACGCTTCGCGGCAGAGCCTCTCGGGGCTGCTCCCGCTGGTGCTGGTCGGCTTCGTGGGGCAGACGCTGCTGGGAGCGCTGACATTCCTGCTGCCCGTGGTCCTGGGCGGGGGACCGGCCGCCCTGAAGGCCAACTCGGCGCTGATCGAACGCTTCTGGGTGGTGCGGGCGGCGTTGATCAACGCCGCGGTGCCGCTGCTCGTGCTCCCGGTGCCCGAATGGGCTTCGCGCGCGGCATGGATCGTCGTCCTGGCCGCACTGGCCTCCTTCATCGTGCTGGCGGTCGCCACGATTCTCCGGTCTCACCGTCCGTCTCCGGTGATCGCGGGCCTGGCCGCCGGTGTTCTGCTGACCGCCCTGGCCGTCGGGGTGACGGTGGGGAACGGCGACTCGTCGTCCTCGCAGACGGTGGCCGCGTCGGGGACGCGGGTGGTGGAGGTGACGCTGGCGAACATGCGGATCCGTCCGGGGACGATCGAGGCCGCCCCTGGTACGCGCTTGGTTTTGAAGGTGACGAACAAGGATGCGATGCGGCATGACCTGCGCCTGGAGTCGGGTCAGGCGACGCCGATGCTGGGTCAGGGCGAGTCGGCGACGCTGACGGTGCCGTCGGTGAAGGGCACGGTCGACGGCTGGTGCACCGTGCCCGGTCACCGCGCGGCCGGGATGACGATGCAGATCAAGTCGACGTCTTCCTCCGGGCCCACGTCGGCGATGGATCACCAGGCGATGGGCCATACGGCGATGGGGACGGGGCAACTGGACCTGGCGGCACCGATGTTGCCGGGGTGGAAGCCGTATGACGCGGCGCTCAAGCCCGCGCCCGGTGCCAAGGAGCATCGCCTTGAACTGCATGCGACCGACCGTGTGTTGGAGGTGGCGCCCGGGGTCCGGCAGACGATGTGGACGTTCGGCGGCACGGTTCCGGCCCCGGTGCTGCGCGGCAAGGTCGGTGATGTCTTCGTCATCACGCTGGTGAACGACACCACCATGGGTCATGGCATCGACTTCCACGCCGGCACCTTGGCTCCCGATGTGCCGATGCGCACGATCCAGCCCGGGGAACGCCTGACCTACCGGTTCAAGGTTCAGCATGCGGGTGCGTGGTTGTATCACTGCTCGACGATGCCGATGCTGCAGCACATCGCCAACGGCATGTACGGCGCGGTCATCATCGACCCGCCGGACCTGCCCCGCGTCGACCGCGAATACGTCCTCGTTCAGGGCGAGCTGTACCTCGGGCAGCCCGGTAGCGACGCGCAGGTGGGCAAGATGCGCGAGGGCCGTCCGGACGCGTGGATGTTCAACGGGACCGCGGCCGGCTACGACCATGCCCCGCTGACGGCTCGTGCGGGTGACCGGGTCCGGGTCTGGGTGGTGGACGCCGGGCCCTCGTCCGGGACCGCGTTCCATATCGTCGGCGCGCAGTTCGACACGGTCTATAAGGAGGGCGCCTACCTGCTGCGCAAGGGCGACCCGGGCGGCGCGCAGATCCTGGATCTGGCTCCTGGGCAAGGCGGTTTCGTCGAGACCGTCGTCCCCGAACCCGGCCACTACCCGTTCGTCGACCACGACATGCGCCACGGCGAAGGCGGCGCCCACGGCATCCTGAAGGTCACCGACTGACGAGACCTAGCCTCTGCCTGGCCCCACAACTTGCGACTAACCGGCAAAGCGGGCGCCCCGCCCCACCGCCGGTGACCAAGGGGAGTGACTCACCTTGACTACTTTGTCAAATGATCCGCACGGCAGGCTGTTTTAACACACTGAGACGAGTCGATTACCGATAGTTTGCTCATCATGCCGTCCACAGAACACGAGGTGCCGCTGGCGATGGTCCGCAACCAGCCGGCCCTCGTCCCGACGATATTGCGGACCGTCTTCGGCCTGGACACGCCCGGGGACGACGACAGCGCGACGATCACCTCCGAGTCCTTCGCGGACCTGAGGCCGGCCGAGTTGCGCTGCGACGCCACCGTCCTCCTCGACGACCCCAAGAAGCCCAGCCACGGCACCATCGTGGAGTCGCAGCTGCGCTACGACGAGGCGAAGACCTTCAGCTGGCCCGCGTACACGGCGCTCCTGCGCCATCGGCACAAGTGCCCGGTGACGCTGCTGGTCTTCTGCCCCACCCTGGCCGTCGCTCGCGCCTGCGCCAGGCCGATCGACATGGGACACCCCGAATGGGTGCTCAGGCCGCTGACCGTCCACCCCGGGATGCTGCCGGCCATCACCAAGCCGGCCGAGGCCCGCCGATTCCCCGAACTGGCCGTCTACACCGCCTCCGCGTACGCCGACGGCCCGGACGCTGACGCCGTCCTGGCCAGCGTGGCCGCCGCCATCGACGTCCCCGCGACGGACGACAAGACCAAGGAAACCGCCGAGCTGTATCATGACTATCTGGTGAGTCAGCTCTCCGAATCAGCCCGCAAGCTCCTGGAGGAGATCGTGCAGACCGCCGGATACGAGTGGCAATCCGACTTCGCCAAGTCCCACATCGCCAAAGGTGAGGCCATCGGCGAGGCCAGAGGCGAAGCCAAGGGCGAGGTCAGGGGCGAGGCGAAGATGCTCCTGCTCGTGCTGGAGGCTCGCGGGGTCTCCGTCTCCGACGCTGTTCGCGAGCGTGTGATGAGCTGCACCGACTCCGACCAGCTCGAGCGCTGGGGGAAGCGCGCCGCGGTCATCGACAGGGCCGAACACCTCCTCGACTGACGACTTGTCACGGCCCCGCCCTCCGTGCGCGGGGGCGGGGCCGTCCGATGCCCGCACAACCGCGACGGGAAGAGATCGTGATCCTCGAGCACTACGAATGGCAGTCGCGCATGGCCAGCACCAATCGCGCCAAGGGTTTCGGTGAGGGGTTCGCCGAGGGGATGGCCACGGCGCTGGCGATCGTGCTGGAGACCCGCGGGATCACCATCCCCGAGGAGATCCGCGAGCGCGTCATGAGCTGTACCGACACCGACCAGTTGGAGCGCTGGGTCCACCGCGCCGCTGTCATGGACACGGCCGAGTCCCTCCTCGGCTGACTCTCCTGTTTTCGCGCGGCGGCGGTCGCGGAGGGGTGAACCATGATCAGGTTTCGTGCGTCTGTACGGGACGTGTGGTTCGTCCAGAGGGAGCGGGATGCTGAACGTTGACGGGTGGAACGCGATCGACGCGGTGCTCAAGGCGCGGTACGGGGACGCGCAGCGTCTGGAATGGAATGCGCCGATGCCCTACCGGCCCATGGGGCCGATGCCGATGGGGCAGTTCGTCACCAATACGATCGCCGTCTATCCGCGGGACGAGCCCGTGCCGCACTGGCATCTCATCGGGTACGCGCTGACCGCGCCGTTCGAGGAACGCGGCTATGAGTTCACGCTGCGGGTGCCGCGCCGGCCCGGTGAGACGGTCGCGCCGAACTGGGCGATGGGGCACCTGGAGAACCTGGCGTCGTACGTCGCGAAGAGCGGCAACGACTTCGAGGCGGGCCACTACATCGAGTTCCCGGATCCGCTCGATCCCGACCGTCCCGGCTCGGCGATCCGGGCGGGCGCGTTCGTCCTCGACCCTGAGTTGGGGCGTGCCGACACGTCGCTTGGGAAGGTCGCCTTCCTGCAGTTCGTCGGCATCACGACCGATGAACTGCATGCCGCGCAATCCTGGAATGTCGAGGGCCTCGTCGGTGCCATCGCGCCGCACCTTCCGGCGCTGGTGACCAATCTGGACCGGATGTCGCTCGCGGACGTCCCCGGCGTGGCACGGACCGTCCATGAAGGGTCGCGGCGCGACGGGTCCGGCACGGGATTCCTGTTCTTCCACCAGCTCGGCGCCGACACGTCCAACGGCGTCGTGCTGGAGATCGGTGCGCAGCACGTTCCGCAGTTCACCCGGGTGCTGCCCGCGCGCGTCCCGCACGGGAACCCGCTGATCCTGCGGGGGCCGGGCCGTCCCGTCGTGCTGCTGCCTGGCCCGCAGGTGACGTGGAGCGGCGCCGGCGAGGCCCTGGAGATCACCCTTCCGGACGCCGTGTGCCACGGCATCGCCGAGGCGATCCGCCCGCAGCCCGGCGCCTACCGGGTGGGCGGCCTGACCGTGACCGTCGTCCCCTGACGGCCGCGCGGGGCAGACTTACCGCGTACGGGTAGGGTGGCCGGGAGGACGATCCATGATCCCACCCACCGATGTCGACGACGAGCAGGCCGAGCGGCCGCGGATTCCGCTGAGCCGGAGGCGGGTGCTGCGCGCCGCGGTGGGGCTCGCCGACCGGGACGGCCTCGACTCCCTGACCATGCGCCGCCTGGCGCAGGAGGTCGGGGTCGAGGCGATGTCGCTGTACCACCACGTCGCCAACAAGCAGGCCGTCTTCGACGGCGTCGTCGAGGTGGTCCTCGGGGAGATCATGGCGGCGGTGGAGAAGGCCGGGGGACCGTCCCCGGAGGAGGACTGGCAGGCGGCGCTGCGCAGCCGGATCCTCGCCGCCCGGCAGGTTCTCTTGCGGCATCCGTGGGCTCCGCAGTTGCTCGAGTCCCGGAGCGGTGCCAGCCCGTTCCTCATCGCCTACTACGACCGGGTCGTCGCGCTGCTGCGCGCGGGCGGGTTCTCGTTCGACCTCGCGCACCGGGCGCTGCACGTCCTCGGCAGCCGCGCCCTCGGGTTCACCCAGGAGCTCTTCCGGGCGGACGGCGCCGGGACGTCGAACGCCGAGGGCGCCGCGATGGCGGAGGCCATGGCCGACCAGTTCCCGAACATCGCGGGAATGCTGGTGGACGCCGTCCACGACGACCCGGACGGCACGCTCGGCTTCTGCGACGACCAGTTCGAGTTCGAGTTCGCGCTCGACCTGATCCTGGAGGGGCTGGAGCGGCACCGCGCCGCCGGTCTGTAGCCCGAGCACGCTTCGCCTTCCCTGGCCCCTTGACTGCCTTACGGCGTACGATTACCTTACGACGTATGACAACCTTACGGCGTACGAGGCGCCGTCCGGGAACCTTCGGCAGTGGAAGGACGGCGCCATGAAAGCCTGGACCTGGGACCGCTACGGCCCGCCCGACGTCATGACCCTCGCGGACGTCGACGAACCCGCCATCACGCGGGACGAAGTGCTCGTGCGCGTCCGGGCCGCGTCCGTCAACCCCTATGACTGGCGGTACGTGCGGGCCGACCCGGCGCTGGCGCGGCTCGCCAACGGTCTGCGCCGTCCGAAGCCGGGCCTCATCCTGGGCGCCGACTTCGCCGGCGTGGTCGACCGGGTCGGCGACGGTGTGACGGGTGTCCAGCCGGGGGACGAGGTCTTCGGCGAGGTCCGGCTGGGCTCGTTCGCCGAGGCCGTCGCCGTCCCGCAGGACAGGCTGGCCGTCAAGCCCGCCCGGCTCACGTTCGAGCAGGCGGCCTCGGTGTCGATGGCCGCGCACACTGCTCTGCAGGGACTGCGGGACGCGGGGAAGATCGCCGCCGGCGGGCGGGTCCTCGTCAACGGGGCGTCAGGAGGGATCGGCACGTTCGCCGTCCAGCTGGCCAAGGCGCTGGGGGCCGAGGTCACCGGCGTGTGCAGCACCCGGAACGTCGAGCTCGTCCGTTCCCTGGGTGCAGACGAGGTCATCGACTACACCCGCGAGGACTTCACCGAGCGAGCGGGGCGATACGACCTGCTCATGGACATCGTGGGCAACCGCTCACTGGCGCACCTGCGCCGCCCCCTGACCTCGCGCGGGAGGCTCGTGCTCGTCGGCGGTATCGCCTCGGGCCGCGGCCGCCTTCTAGGCCCGGCCGCGCAGCAGCTCCGCGGTGCCCTGACGTCCCCGTTCGTCAGCCGGCGCATCACCTCCGTCAGCTGGAAGCCCAACTCCGCGGATCTGCGCTACCTGGCGGAGCTCATGGAGAAGGAACAGGTCACCCCGGTCATCGACCGGACGTTCCCGTTCGCCGAGATCCCCGACGCGCTCCGCTACATCGAACCTGGGCACGCCCGTGGCAAGGTCGCCATCACCTTCTGACAGCCCGTATTCCGCGCGTATGCGGCGGGTAGATCTTTCCTTTTCCCAGGTCAGTGACCGTTTAGCCCGTTTCGTCCTGGCTTCTTTGGCTATGGGGTCTGGGAGATAAGGACGTCTACGAGGAAGCGAAGTGGTGACCGTGACGGGGACGGACACCGGAGACCGCGGCAGCCCCAAGCCCACGGAACTGCCGGTCGAACAGCTGAAGGACGCCATCCGGGAGCTCGGTCAGGCGCTCATGGTGCGGACCCTTGAGAAGGCCGGCGGCCAGGTGGAGGGCCTGACCCAGCGGATCAACGATGCCGCGGGCGACGGTGCGGGGACCGGCGCCAAGATGGCGGCCACGGGGGCGAAGAAGATCGCTCAGGGCGAATCTCCGCTCAAGGCCGGCGTCGGCGCGGGCGTGGCGGGCGCGAAGGACAAGGTGAAGAAGGCCGTGGGCGGCGGCGACGGCAAGAGCAAGAGTCGCGGCAAGACCAAGGTGGTCAACATCGTCGAGGAGTTCGACGTGGGCCTGCCGCGGCGCGTCGCCTACGACCAGTGGACGCAGTTCGCGGACTTCCCGAGCTTCACCAAGAAGGTCGAGAGCGTCGAGCAGGAGTCCGACGAGAAGATCAACTGGCGGGCGCAGATCTTCCTGTCCCATCGCAGCTGGGAATCGACGATCGTCGAGCAGGTGCCGGACGAGCGGATCGTCTGGAAGTCCAAGGGCGCCAAGGGCTACGTCGACGGTGCCGTGACCTTCCACGAACTCGCCCCCACCATGACGCGCGTCCTGCTCGTGGCCGAATACCACCCGGACGGCTTCTTCGAGAAGACCGCGAACCTGTGGCGCGCCCAGGGCCGCCGGCTCCGCCTCGACTTCAAGAACATCAAGCGGCACATGATGACGCAGACCCTCCTGAACCAGGAGGAGACCGAGGGCTGGCGCGGCGAGATCCACGACGGGGAGGTCGTCAAGACCCACGAGGACGCCCTCAAGGAGGAGGAGGAGTCTCAGGAGCAGGAGACCTCCGGCCAGGAAGAGACCGACCAGGAAGACAAGTCTCAGGACACGGAGGCCGCCGAAGGCGGGGAAGAGACCGGCGGGGAAGACAAGCCTCAGGACACGGACGCCGCCGAAGGCGGAGAAGAGACCGGCGAGGAAGAGAAGTCCGAGGACCGGGAGAAGGCCGCTACCGGTGGCTGACGCTCCGCACGTTTCTCCTGCCTGATCCGGGTAGCGGAGCGAAAGGGCAGCGATGCCCAACCGAGTCACGGGGGTACCGATGGGCAACGATGGACCGGACGTTCACCTCGATGTTCCGCAGCTCAAGGTGGACGAGATCACGCTCGAGGTCGAGGACCTGCGGGCGCGCGTCTCCCTGTCCGCCGAAGTCCTCGACCTGCTCAGGCTGAACGTGGGCGCGGACGTCGTCCTCGGCAGGGTCGACCTCGGGATCAAGGGAGTCGAGGCGCAGGCGCTCCTGGACGTCCGCCTCGACAACGTGGCCGTGATCATCGACCGGCTGCTCACCAGCCTCGAACGCAACCCGGAGATCCTCCAGCACGTCGGACGCGGCGTGGAGTCGGCACTGCGCGACGTGGGCTCCGGAACCGGAAGCGCCGTCCGCGACGTGGGAACGGGCGCGGGTGGTGCCGTCCGTGAGGTGGGAGAAGGCGCGGGCGGTGCCGTCCGGGACGTGGGCCGCGGCGCCGGTGGGGCGGTCGACCGCGTCGGTGCGGGCGCTGGAGAAGCCGTCCGCGATGTCGGCACGGGCACCGGAGACGCCGTCCGAGACGTGGGCTCGGGGACCGGCGAAGCCGTCAGCGACGTTGGGTCGGGGGCTGGGGACGCCGTCAACGACGTGGGCAAGGAGACCGGAGGCGCCGTCCGCGATGCGGGGACGGAGGCAGTGGGCGCGGCCCGCGACACTGCCCCGAACACCGACGCGGTGACCCAGGACCAGGGCGAGGACACCGGCGGCGCCCCTGAGACGACCAGCGACGAAAAGCCCGACGCAGACTCCGAGCCGCCCGGAAAGCCCGAGGCAGAGGACGAGCCGCAACCTCCCGAGGCCAACTCCGAACCCGCCGGAAGCGACGAGGAGAGCGAGCCGGAAACGTCCGACGATGCCGAAGCCCAAGAGAAGGGCACGCCCCTCCAGGACGCTCTCCACGACACCGAGGAGTCGGTGCGCGACCTGGGGCGTGCTCTGCTTCGCATGCTCTCGCAGTGACCCGGCTGAGGAGGCATCACCATGGACCACGATGAAACGCCACCAGTGGAGATCCTCTTCTCGGCCGACGTGAAGGCCGACGAAGTCCACTTCAACACCGCGCCCGAGAACTCGGTGGTGTTCACCGGCGACGCCGCCGTGGAGTCCACGTCGGGAAGCACCCGGACCAACCTGCCGGACGAGGTAGAAGAGAACGTCACCTACCGCGACGTTCGAATCCATTACATGATCGAAGCCAAACTGCCGCCCGCTCCGGGCTCCCTCTAACGCGTGCGGACGGCATGTCCACTCTCGCGCGCCGGCACTGGCGGAGAACCTTTTACGCGACGAGTTCCGGTACGGCCTCCAAGGCGGTGAGCAGGTCCGCAGCATGCTGGAAGCGCTCGTTGGGGTCGCGGCGCAGGCAGGTGTGAAGCACCTGCCGGAATTCGCGGGAGCACGGCAGCCCTGACACGTCGATGTCCACCGTCAGGAGTTTCTGCAGGACGTCCATCGCGTTGTCGGCCTCAATGGGAGGGGCGCCGGTCAGAGCGAACACCATCGTCGCCCCGAAGGCGTAGATGTCCCCGCGGTGGTCGAGCGGCTTGCCGTCGACCTGTTCGGGGGCCATGTAGTGCGGCGTGCCGATCATGCTGCCGGCACCGGTGATGTCGGCCGCCTGCGGATGCCGCGCGATGCCCAGGTCGATGATCTTGGGTTCGTCCCGCTCCGGCAGCATCACGTTCCCCGGCTTCATATCGAGCCGGAAGACGTTCTGGTGCTCCAGGTAGACCAGCGCGTGAGCGAGTTTGGCGCCGATGCGCGCGACCTCCTCCGCCTGAAGCGGCCCTTCTGCGACGAGGTCGGTCAGGGTCGGTCCGTTGACGAATTCCATGATGATCGCCATTTGGTCGCGGCGTTCGATCGCATCGAAGTACCGGACGATGTTCGGGTGGTCGAGCGCGGCGAGAATCTTGATCTCACGCCGGAAACGCGCGGACAGGGATTCGTCACCGATGAGCGCCTGGAGCATTTTCACCGCGACCGGACGGCCCAGCACCTCGTCGTGCCCGAGCCACACCCGGCTCATACCGCCCGCGCCGATGACCCGTTGCAGCCGGTACCGCCCGATGACGATCTGGGATCGCTCCGTCGGCGGGTTCGCCGGCATTCCGAGCGCCGCCCGCTCACTCTGGCTGCCGCGGGCGAAATCGAGCAGCGCCCGTTTCACGCCGGAAGCGAGTTGGTAGACGGCCTCCTGTGCGGCGGGAACGTCGCCGATCAGGGTCGCGTCACCGTCACCAGCACGCCGCAAGGTCTCCAGGACTCCGTGATCGGCCAGGTGGCGGAGGAGTTGCTCGACCGAGCGCGGTGATGCCCGGAGCAGCGGATCGAGTTCGCCGGCGTTCCCGTCCGCGGCGAAGAGGTCGGCGGTCCGGAACGGTTCGCCTTCGCTGCGCAGCACCCAGTCGATGACGTAGTACGCGCTCAGCCGGCGCCGATCCTCGTCGATCGGAACGGGGAGCTCGACATCGGTCTCGGAGTAGGCGAGGAACTGCGCCTCATGAGCGAGGGAACGGGTTCGCTTGGCCGTGAGACTGACCTTGGGCACGACCGTCTTGAGCGCCGACCCGCCGCCCGCGTCGGCGACCGCACCGCGCTCCAGCGCGTCCGAAACGGTCTGCTTGAACGACAGCGAGGTCCGCATATAGGCCAGCACCAGCGACTGCTGCGTCTCGGTCGGCAGCCGCGCCAGCAGCCCTTCGTCGTTCAGGCTCTCGAATATGCGCCGGACCAGGGCGAACAGGAGCCGGTCGGTGTCGGTCGAACGCGCGATGTTGAGCACGACCGGCACGACCAGTTCCCCGCGATCACCGTCACGGACCAACGCGTCCAGGGCGCGCAGCACGGTGGTGGACTTCCCGGCACCGCGAAACCCGCTGATCAGAAAGGTGCCGCCTCGCGAATACGCGATGCGGTCCCGCAACTCCGCCGCCAGTTGCTCATTGCCCAGGGACGGGATCGCGTCCATACCGTCCCGCAGCGGTTCGTGCACGTAGCGGAATGACCTTTTCAGCGGCAGACTCAGCACGCGGGCCCCCTCGCACACGAATATCCCTGCAGTTTACCGGTGAGCCGCCGGAACCATCAGCCTGCGCAGTTCGCCGGACAATGCTTCCCGCTCGGCCACCGACCGCAGCACTTTCGGCAGGTTGACCGCCACGTACGTCACGCGAGCCGCCGCGTTCCCGTCCCCGCGATGCAGAGCGACCGTCCTGGGTGCGACGTCGCGATCACTCGCGTACACGATGAAGGCGGCCGGTGTCTCCTCCGAGCCGCCCGCCGCCTGCGCGTACACGAAACTCTGGAAGAGATCGGAGGAGGAGACATTCCGTTCCGCGTACAACTTGTACTTGGCGTCCACCGAACAACGCCGCCGCCCCTGGACGATCTGAACATCCGGCCGAATGTCGGTGTAGGAGCCGCCTCCCTCGCCCCGGATCGCGCTGGGCAGGCTCTCCTGCGCCCGTACGATGACACCGGATCCGGTGAAGGCGTCCCGCAGTATCTGCGTGACGAAATCCTCGAACAACTGGTTCATGTCGACCATGAAGGCGTGGGTCGTCCGGCTGTGCCGCGCATGGCGATCGGTGAAGAACGAACCCTCCAGCAGCATCCGCGCCCATCGATGGGCGTTGCGGTAATGCTCGTTGGCCCGGTGGTAAATGAGACGCTCCACCGCCGACCGCACATCGAAAACACCGACAGCACAAACGCCGGCGAAGTCGGCGGCCAGCCGCCGAGCCGCCGCACGCACATCAGGGTCCTTCGCCGTGCGGGCCGCGAGGTGAAGAGCCGCCCCGCACAACCGGTTGTCGAGGATGTCGGCGCTGCGCTCGTCATACCGGCATTCCAGCCGGTCCAGCATCCCGAACCGCCGCGTGACCTGCCGCTCCACCAGCAGCCGCCCCCGGACGACCGGCAGTACGTTCTCCCGCCGCAGATAGTCGCGCCGCAACCCGTGCCGCAGCAGCCACTCGCATTCCCGGGTCAGCAGCAGGCACACGAGGTCGCGCAGATTCAACCCGGCCCCGAGCCGCCGGAGCAGCGGCAGTTCGCGCAGGGAACGCAGCCCGGCCGCGTAGTCGAGCATTTCCAGAACACCCAGTTCAGACCCGGCGAGTTTCGGCTCGACATGGACGGACACGCAGTCGAGTTCCACCACCCCCACATGCGACCCGGCGACGATTTCCAGAGCGCCGTCCCGGAGCCATCGCAGTGTGATCCGCTTGGCCACTTCCTCGGACTCGACAACGGCCAGGTCCGCCGCGCTGGGCTCAAGGCCCGGTACCCGCCGGCTTTCATATTCGGCGACCGTGACTGTGTCCACTACTCGCCCGCGTTCGCCTGGAGTTCCGACGACAGTGCCTCGACAAGCCGTTCATCGCTCAGCCCGGCGACGGTGTGCGCCTGCACGTCCACGATTTCCTGGCCGAGGAACCGGGACAGCATCGAGTAATCGTCGTAGGCGTACTCCTGGAGCAGCGGCAGCACCTCGGTCCGGACGATGGCCGCCAGATCGGACTCGCTGTCGACCGGCTCCCCGCCCGGCATGAAGAACGAGTGCCCGATCTGCCGTTCCCGCCCCAGTTCCTTCACGACCCGGCGGTTGAGTTCCCGCAGCAGCAGCCCCAGGTCGACGTCCCCGACCTTCTGCCCGTCGAGGACATCGGTGTCCGGCAGCAACTCGTGGAACGCGAACCGGCGCCGCAGCGCGGAGTCCAGAAGCCGGATACTGCGGTCCGCCGTGTTCATCGTGCCCAGCAGGTAGACGTTGGACGGCACGGCGAAGCGCCCGCCGGACGGCAGCGTGACGTGCATGCCCCGCTTGTCCGGCTCCAGCAGCGTGATCAGCTCCCCGAGGATCTTCGGGATGTCGCCCCGGTTGATCTCGTCGATCAGCACCAGGTACGGCCGCTCCGGGTTCGCCGAGGCCGCCCCGCAGACCCTCTTGAAGACCCCGTCCCGCAGCACCAGCCGCAGTCCGCCGCCCTCACCCTCCGCCGGACGGAACCCTTCGATGAAGTCCTCATATCCGTACGCGGGGTGGAACGACACCTGCGTCAGGTATCCGGCCTTCTGCAAGGTATCCAGACCGTGCCGGAACTCGGGTGTCCCGTATTCGGTGAGAACGTCTAGGCCCATGCCCGGCAGCCTCGTCGCCAGCCACCAGAAGGCGAATCCGAGGCTGGTGTAGGTCTTGCCGGTGCCCGGCGGCCCGTACAGGACGGCCTGACCCTTGCGCGCGAGGAGGTCGGCGATCTGCTCGAACAGCGGGTTCACCGAGATGACCGATGGTGCCGAACTCTCGCCGCCCGTGGCCTTTCCTTCTCGTAGGGTCTTCCACATGTCCGCCGAGACTTTTGAGACGGTGACCATCCCCCACGCCGCCTTGGGCTCCGGCAGCAGTTGCGCGAAGCTCGTGTCCCACTTGACCGCAACGGTGTGGTTGTATCGCGTGCGGTCGGACCGCCATTCGTATCCGGGCTCGGTCACGGTGCCGACCGCGAGGACCTCCTTGGTGCCCTTGTTCGCCACCACCAGGTCGCCGGGCTTGAGTTGCGAGAATTGCCACAGCTCGTTGGCCTTGGCTGAGATCTTGCTCTTGTAGCCCTTGTACTCGCCGGAGTAGGCGACTTCGAAGGCCAAGCGGAAGTCCTCTTCGGAGGCGAAGGCGGTGAGGTCTCCGACATCGTCCCACCCGACGCAGATATATCCGCCTGTGAGGCAGTCGTCCCAGTACATGGCCTCGTCGCCGGGGGCGACCTTTAGGATCCTGGTGGTGATGGGACGCGGGTCCGCCCATTCGTAGAGGACCATCCCCACCTCGTAAGGGTGCCATCCCGCGAAACGCTCGTCGGCGTCGATGACCTGCTTGAGGCGTTCATGAGCCCCGAATGCCTCCAGCGCCGAAGCGTTCTCTCCGGTGAGATGAAACAGGAAGGAACGTACGTGCTCGCGACTGAAAACGGGGATGACGGCGTCGGGGATGTAGCAGGAGATCGCTTTGGCGATGAGTGCCGATCCGGAGCGCAGGGAGCCGATGGTGTCGATATCGCTGATACGGCCGTCGGTGGCTAGTTGGAAGGCCTGCAGGAATCCGTCCCGCACCCGCCGCCAGGCTTCCCGCTCATCGTCGTATTCTGCGGGGTAGTACCACGAGCTCTCGGCTTTGCGCCAGTAGATGAGGTGCTTCCCGGCGTGCCTGCCGCCCAGACTGCCCAGTTCGGGGGTCCCGAACTCCATCCGGTAGCAGAAGGACTCCTTGGAGCGGGGGGTCCCCAGCGCGTAGTTCTCGAGCGGCATGGAGGGCCAGGCCTCCATCGGGAAGTCATTCACGACCTGGACGATCGCCGCCTTGATCTTGGCAAGCGCTTCTGCGTGCGCCGCGCGGTCGAACCGGGCAAGGGCGGTCGACAGCGCTTCTTTCGGGATCCTGCGTCCGCCCAGTGTGGTGAGCGGCACGAGGGTGCACGTCCGGCAGACCTGGGAGACGACGCCGCCCTGCCCGTTGCGCAGCCCGGCGCCGGCGCCGAACGCCAGTCGTCCCTCTCTGTCGTCCCTCGGGGCGGACGCGAGCAGGCGTTGCCACAGGTCCTCGTCCGGATCCGCATAGACGATCGGTGGCTCCGGCCTGTCAGTGAGGTGTCCGCACACCTTGTCGTGATGGATCGCCCCTCCGCCGTGCGGAGAGCAGAACACTTCGCCGGGGGAGCGACGCAGCTCGAACGCCTGCCCGTCGTAGTGGACGATGCGGCGCCCATCGGGGCTTTCGTTGACAGTGACGTTCAGCCCAATGCCCATACTCAATTCGTAGTGGTTCGAGGCAGGGGGGATTCAACCCCTGGTAAGAATCCTGTGGCCGACTCAGGACACTCCGCAACGGGCGGCGGCTCACGGCATCGGCGTCAGCCGGACCGTGCTGTCCTTGCCGGCGCTGGCCAGTAGCTCGCCGTCCGGGCTGAACGCGATCGCACTGACACTGTCGGGGTTGTCTTTGAGGAGCTTGACGGGTTCGCCTGTGGCCGTGTCCCAGAAGCGCGCCTGACCGCCGGTGGCCAGGATCGTGCCGTCCGGGCTGAACGCCACTGAGCGGTTCCCTGTCGTGCCAACTGGCAGCGTGTGGGTCTGGTCGCCTGTGTTCACATCCCACAGCCGCGTTTCCCGACCGCCATGGGCGGTGGCCAGGGTTCTGCCGTCCGGGCTGAAAGCCACTGCTCCCACAGAGCCTGCGTGGCTGAGTAGTTCTCGGATCGGGCGGCCCGTGGCAATGTCCCACAACCGCACCGTCGAGTCGTGGCTCGCGGTGGCCAGAGTGGTGCCGTCCGGGCTGAACGCCACCGCACGGACGGTGTCGGTGTGGCCTTCCAGGACGCGGGTGTCGGAGTGGTCTGCGGACGGTGCTGTGGCGGACTTGCGGCTCGTCGGTACTGGCACACGGGATGAGCCCGGATCACCGGCGGCCGAGGGGCGGGACGGGAGATCGCCTCAAGGGCTTCGGTGGTCTTTTCGGCTGTGGCTCTGCCGGCGGGATCCTTCACCAGAAGCCCGGCCAGTACCTCGGTGAGGGGCCCCGCGTGCTCGGCCGGCCGGGGCTCTCTGGTCAGGATCGCGTTGAAAAGTGAGGCCATGGTGGGTCCGGTGAACGGAGTGACTCCCTCGACCGCCTGGTACAAGGTCACGCCGAGCGACCAGAGGTCCCACAACTCAGTGGCGTCCTGCCCTTCGATCTGTTCGGGGGCCATGAAGGCCGGGGTGCCCAGGATGGAACCGGTGAAGGTCATCCTGGTGGCGTCGGCGATACTGGCGATGCCGAAGTCCGTGATGATGGTCCGCCGCCCTGCCAGGAGAACGTTGTCGGGTTTCAGGTCCCGGTGCACGATGCCCGCCGTGTGCGCCTCTCGGAGCGCGTCCAGGATGGCCGCACCGATCTCGGCCACCCGCTCAACCGAAAGTCGCCCCTCCTGCTCGATCAGAGAGCCCAGCGACGGGCCGGCGAGGAACTCCATCACTATGGCCGGGGCGCCCTCGTGCGCGACGACATCATGGACGGTGACGATCCCTGAATGGGTGAGCCGTGCCGTGGCGCGCGCCTCCCGCAGCAGCCGCTGGGTCAACTCGTGGCGCTGATCGTCCGTGAGTCCGCCGTGCAGCAGGATCTGCTTGACCGCAACCGGACGGTCCAGCACGTCGTCGTGGCCGCGCCACACCCGCCCCATCC
>NZ_SMJW01000187.1 GCF_004348335.1 Actinomadura bangladeshensis
GGGGCCGCAGCAGTCGCCGTACGACGCCAACGGCAACGCCGCCCCGCCGTTCGACCAGCTGCCGCCCTACCCGTCCGACCAGTACGCGCAGCAGGACGCGAGCGGGCAGTACCAGCCGATCGACCCCGCGACCGGGCAGCCCTACCCGCAGGACACCGACGAGTCCGGGCAGCCCTACGTGCCGATCGACCCGAACACGGGCCGTCCGCTGGCCCCCGACGCGGGCGCGCCGCAGTTCCCGCCGATGGACCCGAACGCCGGCCCCCAGCCGTTCCCGCCCGCGGACCCGAACGCCGGTGCGCCGCAGTTCCCGCCGATGGACCCGAACGCGGGCGCCCAGCCGTACCCGCCGATGGACCCGAACGCCGGCCGGCCCTACCCTCCGGACGCCAACGGCGCGCCGCCGCAGTTCCCCCCGGCCCCGCCGGCGGACCCGAACGCGGGCCGGCCGTACCCGCAGTACCAGCCGATCGATCCCAACACCGGGCAGCCCTACCCGCAGGACCCGAACGCCGCCGCTCAGCCGTACCAGCAGATCGACCCGAACACCGGGCAGCCGTACGTGCCGATCGACCCGAACACCGGGCAGCCCTACCAGGGGTACGGCTACCCGGCCGGGGGCCCGCACGGCCAGATGGCCCCGCAGGGGCAGCCCGCCCCGCCGCAGGAGCCGCAGAACACCGACAGCCTCAGCTCCGAGAACCTCCTGGGCGAGCGGCGCATAGCGCCGTCGTCGGGGTGGCGCCGCGCCATCTACAAGGCGACCGCCGGCAACGTCCACCCGGGCGAGTCGCAGGGCGAGCTGCGCCGCAAGGACCTGATCGGCCGCGCCCGCACGCCCGTCGCGGGCGGCCACCACCGGGTCGCGGTCATGTCGCTGAAGGGCGGCGTCGGCAAGACGACCACCACGACCGGCCTCGGCTCGATGCTCGGCTCCTTCCGCGGCGACCGGGTCATCGCGGTCGACGCCAACCCCGACCGCGGGACGCTGTCGGACAAGGTGCGGCTGGAGACGGCCGCCACCGTCCGCGACCTGCTCAACAACCGCGACCAGATCCACCGGTACGCGGACGTGCGCGCGTTCACCTCGCAGAACGAGGCGCGGCTGGAGATCCTCGCGTCCGACCGCGACCCGGCGGTCAGCGAGGCGTTCTCCGCCGAGGACTACGCCGCGGTCGCCGTCGTCCTGGAGCAGTACTACTCGGTCTGCATCACCGACTGCGGCACCGGCCTGCTGCACTCGGCGATGGCGGGGGTGCTGAGCCTCGCCGACCAGCTCGTCCTGGTCAGCTCCCCGTCGGTGGACGGCGCCCGCTCCGCGAGCGCGACCCTGGACTGGCTGGAGGCGCACGACCACGGCCACCTCGTCCGCAACGGCGTCGTCGTCCTGTCGATGGTCCGCAACCGCACCCGCAGCCAGGTCGACCTCGACAAGCTCCAGGCGCACTTCGAAAGCCGCTGCCGCGCCGTCGTCCGCATCCCCTACGACGACCACCTGGAGGAGGGCGCCGAGGTCGAGCTGGAGCAGCTCGCCCCCGCGACCCGCGAGGCGTACCTCACCCTGGCCGCCGTGGTCGGCGACGGCTTCGCCTTCCAACGCCCCCAATAGCCGGCGGGCCGTCGTCCAGCCCGGCGCGCGAGGCCGATAGCGGCCGTTACGGTGTGAGTCCTTTTCCCGTGTCCGGCCGTCCAAGGGGTGGCAGAGTGTCGCCCGTGAGCGTGCGCGGCCGGGGGAATGCGGATGGACGACGGTGAGCTGGCGGACGAGCAGCTGAAGCTCGCCCCGTGGACCGATCCGTCGGTCCGCGGCCGGGCCGATCTCGCCGCCGCCGCCTGTGACGCGGAGTCCGCCTACAGCCGGGACAACGGAGAGGTCTTCCTGCTGGCCAACCGGCTGAAGGCCCGGTTCGAGCGGGATCCGGCGCTCCAGCGCATCTTGATCCGCTGCGATGGGGAACCGGTGGCGGTCGCCGTCCGGGAGAAGTGCGTCACCGACTCCGGGACCGCCGGAGCCTCCGCCGGGGACCTCGGGTCGGCGGAGCGCGCCGGGCTGCCCGGCCGCTCCACCCGCTACGCGCTGCTGCGCTTCGAGTGCGGGCGGGCCGGCTGCCCGGAGAGCGCGTACCGGCTCTACTACGACGACCGCTCCCTGCCGGTGTGCGGCGCGGCGGGCCACGGGCCGATGGAGTCCGTCGAGGTCGTCCGGTGAAGCTGGACGCGGTCGCCAAGGCATCGTCCGAGGCGGGGTTCGGACGGCGCTTCTTCCTGATCGGCTACTTCCCCGTCTACGCGGCGGCGCTGTGGCTGCTGCTCCTGGTCTGGGCGGGGGCGTGGGGGCCGCTGCGGTTCGCGGACGCGTGGAAGACCGCGTCCGGGCTCGGCCTCGGCGAGGTCCTCCTGCTGATCCTCGCGCTGACCGTGGTCGCGGTCGTGCTCCAGCCGTTCCAGCTCGCGATGATGCGCATGCTGGAGGGCGCCGGGCCGGCCTGGCCCGGACGGGGCAGGCTGCTGAGGGGGCAGCAGGCCCGCAAGAACGAACTCATGGCCAGGGCGGTGGTGTCCGGCCCCGGGCTGACTCCCGCGCAGCTCCAAGAGGCCGGCGAGAGCGGCCATGAGCTGCGGCGCCGCTTTCCCCGGCCGGCGCATCTCCTCCGCGCGACCGCCCTCGGCAACGTGCTGACCGCCATGGAGGACGGTGCCGGACGGGCCTACGGCATCGACCCGGTGGTCGCGTGGCCGCGGCTGTACCCGCTGCTGGGCGAGCGGGTCCGCGAACTCGTCGACGACCGCCGCGACAGCCTCGACCTGGCGGGCCGGATGGCGGTGACCATGGCCCTCACCGCCGTCGCGACCGGTGCGCTGCTGTCGGGGTCGGGCCCGTGGTGGTCACTGACGCTGATCCCGGTGGTGCTGGCGTGGACGTCCTACCGCGGCGCCGTGCACGCCGCGCTGGCGTACGCCGAGAGCGTCACGGTGGCGTTCGACCTGCACCGCGCGGAGCTGTTCGGCGCTCTGCGCGTGGACCTCCCGACCACCCACGAGGCGGAGCGGGAGCTGAATGAAGCGTGGTGCGACCACTGGCGGCAGGGCGTTCCACTGCGCGACGCCCTGCCCTTCGCAGGCAACCCGAACGAGAGCTACCTCGTGCATAAGGAACAGAAGTGAACGCCCTGGATCCCGCGTCCATCGTCCTGCCGTACTCGATGATCGTGGGGCAGGAGGAGCTGAGGTCGGCCCTGGAGATCGCCTATGTCGCCGACTCGGTCGGCGGCGTCCTCGCGACCGGGCAGCGCGGCACCGCCAAGACCACCACGGTCCGCGCGTTCACCTTCATGCTGACCGAGAAGCTGCCGGTCACGCTGCCGATCGGCGCGACCGACGACCGGGTGCTCGGCGGCTGGGACGTCGACAAGCTCATGCGGGGGACGGCGAAGCCGCGCAAGGGGCTGCTGCTGGAGGCGGCGACGTCCGAGGCCGGGATCCTCTACATCGACGAGGTCAACCTGCTCGACGACTACCTGGTGAACATCATCCTGGACGTGGTCTCCACCGGCATCCTCAACGTGCACCGCGACAACCTCGCGCTGGAACCGCAGGAGGCGAGGTTCACGCTGGTCGGCACCATGAACCCGGACGAGGGCAGCCTGCGCCCGCAGCTCCTCGACCGGTTCGGGCTGGTCGCCGAGGTGCGGCCGGAGAACGACGCCGAGCGCCGCGCCGCGATCATGGAGGCGGTACTGGCCTTCCAGGACGACCCGGGCTCGCCGAAGGTCCGCGAGGCCAGGGAGCGGGACGCGAGGCTGAGGAGGCTGCTGGAGGCGGCGAAGGGCCGGGTCGGCGAGATCACGTTCGCCCCGGGGGTGCTCAAGGCCTGCGCCGGGCTGGCCAAGGCGTTCGGGC
Source organism: Actinomadura bangladeshensis (assembly GCF_004348335.1). Lineage (GTDB taxonomy): Bacteria > Actinomycetota > Actinomycetes > Streptosporangiales > Streptosporangiaceae > Spirillospora > Spirillospora bangladeshensis. Next base: position 3,901 of record NZ_SMJW01000187.1, read on the forward strand.
TGGCCGGGCACCGCGGCGAACTCGTCCTCGCCCGCGCCGCCCGCGCCCGCGCGGCGATCACCGGGGCGAAGGTGGTCACCACCGAGCATGTCGGATTCGTCGCCCGCCCCGCGCTGGTGCACCGCAGGATGAGCGACGACTCCGGCCGGCTTCCGCCATGGCGCCGCGAGGACGACGCACGGGTCGCGGAGGAGTTGCGCAAAGCGTGAGGCCGGCCACGCTCGACCAGGTGCGGACGCTGCTGGGCTGCCTGGCGGCGGAGCCCCGGCTGGGCGGCGTGCTGTTCTACGACCTGGACCCGTCGCTGCTGCCGCCGCTGGCGCGGCGGCTCGCCGAGACGCTGCCGGGGCCTCCCGCGACCGTGGTGCTCGGCCCCGGGTCCGGCGACGCGGGGCTGTGGGTCCGGACCCGGCTCGCGGAGGGCGCGGACGGGCCGGTGCTGCGCATGGAACCCGGCCCGCTGGCGGCCGAGCACGGCGCGGTGGTGATCGTCCCGGGGCTGGGCCAGGCCGACCCGGTGGCGGCGCGGACCATCGTGACGATGGCGGGCGCGGACACGGCCGCGGTGGAGATGCAGGGTTTCAGCCGGCGCTGGGCGCCGCGGACCTGGTGGCTCGCGACGGCGCGCCGCGCCGAGGTCGCGCACCTGTCGGCGCACCTGCTGGACCGGTTCCCGATCCGGGTCGACGCCGCCGGGCTGCACGCCGAGTGGGCGCCCGCGGCCGACGCGGCGGCGTGGCCGACCCTCGCCGCGCAGGAGGCGGGACTGCTGCGGGCACTGCCGCCGCTGGAGCCGGAACCCGCGCCCGCGCCCGCGCTGACCCGCGACGCCCTGCGGCGCGTCGTGGCGCTCGTGCGGCCGGGCCCCAGCCGGCGCCGCGACCTGGCGCTGGCCCGGATCGCCCGGATGGTCGCGGGGCTGGCGGGGGCCGGCGCCGCGGGACCGGCGCACGTCGATGAGGCGGCGGCACTGCTCGGCATCGTCGCGGCGCCCCCGGATCCCGCGGCGGCGGCGGTTGCGGAACCGCCGCCGCGGCGGCCGGGGCCCGCCCCGCCGCCGGCCCGGCCCCGGCCGCCGCGCGCGGGCGGGCGGCCGGCGCCGCCGGGACCGGGCGCGCCGGAGGCGGCCGGGCGGAGCGGGGACCCCGTCCCACTGCCGGGCGCCGCCCCCGACCCCTGGCCGTATCCGGAGGACGATCCGGCGGCCCTGCCCCGGCTCGGCGCGCTGCGGATCCCGGCCGGCCGCCGGACCCGCGCCGGACGGCTGCGCGGCCGTCCCCTCGGCGTGCGGCCCGCGCCGGACCTGCGCGACATCGCGGTCGTGGCGACCGTGGTGGAGGCGGTGAAGTTCCAGCGGGTCCGGCGGGCCCACCGCCCCGACGCGGGCCCCGGCCTGCTGATCAGTCCGGCGGACCTGCGGCGTCCGCGCCGGCAGCCGGAACCGGGCGCCGCGCTCGTCCTGGTCCTGGACCACTCCTGCTGGCGGGACTTCGACCGCGCCCCGGGCCTCGCCGCGTTCCTGCGCGACGCCCACCGCGACGACGCCTCGCTGTCGGTGATCGAACTCGGGCACGAGGACAACCCGGCGGAGCTGTCCGCCGTCCGCTACCGGGCCCGCACGCTGCTGGACCCCCGCGTGGCGGCCTCGCTGCGGCGGGCGCCGGGCCGCGCGACGCCGCTCGCGCACGGCCTGGAGCTGGCGGTGGCGGAACTGCGCCGGCTGCTGCGGCGCGGCCCCACGCCCGTCTCGCTGGTAGTCGCGACGGACGGCCGCGGCAACGTGCCGCTCGACGACAGCCAGCTCGGCGAGGTCCGCGACCCCGTCCGGGACCGGGGCGTGCGGGACGCGCTCGCCGCGGCGGCGCCGCTGCGCACCCTGCCGGGCGTCCGGACCGTGGTCCTCGCGCCGGACTCCGGCCTGTACGGCGGGCTGCCGTTCGATCTCGCGGACGCCATGGGCGGCTCGGTGCTGCTCGCGCCGCGCCGGGGCGGTGGGCGCCGATGACGATGCGCGGCCACATCGAGGCCGACGGCGGCCGGCCGCCGGAGACCGCCGTCCGTCCCGAGTCCGCGGTGGACCGGGCCGAGAACGTGCTCGGCGAACTGGTCGGGGACTTCGGGCCCAACCGGGTCAAGCTCGCCGGCGAGTGGTCCCCGGACACCGCGATGCTCTGCGTCAAGGCGTACCGGGAGCAGACGCGCGGTTTCGAGCTCTGCTTCCACTACCGGGGCAAGTTGTGGACCGCCAATGGGGACGCGGACCCGGAGTGCCGGCAGGCCCCCCTGGAACTGGTGCTGGGCCGTCTGCGCGGCGACGCCTCCGACGAGACGTGGGAGGAGCTGTTCCATACCCTGAAGGAGTGGTGCGGCTACCAGCGCGCCTTGAACGGCTGGCTCGAAGACCTGTTGAAGAACGAGAACGCGAAGCTCATCGTGTTCGATGTGACGGGTTTCGAGTTTCCGTGGGAGCTGTTCCACCACTGGCCGACCGACGGGCGTCCCGGGCCCGCCGGGTGGATCGGCACGATGATCCCCGTCACCCGCTGGACGAGCGTCCCCTACAGAAGGGAGAAGTGGGAGTTCGCCGGGGTGCCGTGGCAGGCGGAGGGCGGCCTCCTGATGATGGAGGATGCCGGGCTGCGCCTCAACGGCACCGGGGACGCCTACGGCAAGTACGAGGTCGCCGACCGCGAACCGACGCTCGTGGGGCTCATCCGGCGCCTGGAGATGGACGACGGCCCGCACTTCGCCCTCCTCGTGATCCGCTGCCATGGGGAGCGCACGAAGTACAACCGCCTCATGCTGAACGGCGTCCTTCTCGAAAGGCTCGTGGAGAACGAGTTGCGCGTGCTTCGCCGGAACTCGGCGGTCGTGCTGCTCAACGCCTGCGGCAGCGGCCGTCCGGCCGAGGGTGAAGGCGGCTTCTGGCCCCCGACGCGCAGTTTCGTCGAGAAGTTCCTCAGCCAGGGGGCGAGCGGCGTCATCGCGACCACGGGAGAGATCGGCCGCGACTACTCCCACGTCTTCGGGAGCGATTTCGTGGAGAAGGCGGGGAAGGACGTCCTGAACCCGGCGGAGTACCTCCGCGACCATCGGCGGGCCATCGCGCAGCACATCGGGCGCCCGCCGGGCGAGTCCGGCGGGCCCGACGCGGCCGACTACAGGACGTTCTTCTGGAGCTTCATGTACGTCTACTTCGGGCACCCGGACACCACTCTTCACCTGTCCCCGAAGGACGCGTGATGTCCGACCCCGAGGAGATCCTGCTGCGGCCCGTCGTGCGATGGCCGGAGCGCGTCGAACCCGGAGGAAGCTACCGCGTCACCGTGGACCTGGAGACCGGCGGGCCGCTCGACTCCTGGCGGTACCCCCAGGAGGAGTACGCGGTCGGCTGCGTGCTGGACGGCGGTACGGGCTTCGCCGTGGAGTCGGCCGGTGACACCACCCTCGTCGTGCATCGCTTCGGCGGGACGTACGGCCCCGTGTCCTTCGTCGCGCGGGCACTGGACGCCCCGGGGGACGAGCTCCGGCTCACCCTGCTCACGCAGGGCGGTGTGCCGTTCCAGACCATCCCGCTGAACGTGCGGCGTCCCGTCCCGGCCACCACGGGGATGCTCTGGACGGACGAGGACGCCGAGCACCGGCGGCCCTACTTCCTCGTCCCCTATCCGCCCGAGCGCCCCGAGCCACTGGACGTCTCGAGCATGGCGCCCAGCCGGGTCCTCACGGTGGCCGCCCAGTCCGTCTCGTTCACCGGGCGGGTGATGGAACTGCACTCGCTGCGGAAGTGGCTGGTCGGCGACGGCACCCGCGCGATGCTCATGCACGGGCCGGGCGGGCAGGGCAAGACGAGGCTCGCCGCGGCGTTCGCGCGCGTGAGCCGTGAGGAGGGCTGGCAGGTCCGCGCGGCGCGTCCGGCCCGGGAGTGGGATTCGCGGAGTCGCACCGAGCCGGTGGGCATGCCGGTGGAAGACGGGGCGTCAGGGCTGCTCCTCATCGTGGACGACGCCGAGACATGGCAGGTCGAGGATCTGCTGGAGATGCTCGCCGACATCGGGGAAGGCGAACGGCGGCCGGTACGCGTCCTGTTCCTCGCTCGGCCGGCGGGTGCCTGGTGGCGGGCACTGGCCAGCCGCCTCGGGCGTGAGCGGATCAGAACCTCCGCCATGGAGCTGGGGCCGTTGCTGGACGACCTCGATCTTCGGCGTGAGGGGTTCCAAGCGGCGGCCGAATGGTTCGCGAACCTCTACGGGGTACCGTACGACTCGGCCGCGTCGGTCGTCTCGAGCGGGCTCGACATCGATTTCGAACAGGTCCTGGTCGTCCAGATGGCGGCCTTATGCGCGGTGCTCGGCGGCGATCCCTTCGAACGGGGGGACCGGCGACCGGCGATCGCGTCCACGCTGCTGTCCGAGGAAGAGGCGTTCTGGAGGCGTGCACAGCGGGAGGGCGGCATCACCGTCCAGCCCAAGGTCATGGCCCGTGCCGTCTGCGTCGCCTCGCTGGCCGGTCCCCTGAGCAGGGACGAGGGGCTGGACCTGCTGCGGGAACTGGGCTTCGAAGACCCCGAGGGGGTGGCGCGCGACCATGCCCGCTGCTATCCGCCCGCCGCCGGCGGCACGGTCCTGCAGCCGATCTCCCCCGATCGGCTGGCGGAAGACTACCTCGCCCTCACGTTCCGCGGCGATGCATGGACTCTCGGTGCGTTGCCGGCCCTGCTCGCCGGCCCGGCCGGGCCCGCCGCCATGGGGACGCTCGTGGAGACCGCGCGCCGGTGGCCGCACATGGCGAGACGGCTGAACGAAGCCCTGCGGGAGGACCCCGGCCCGGCGGTCCAGGCGGGTGGAGCGGTGCTGCTCCGTCTCGCGGAGATGCCGGACGCGGACCCGGACGTCCTGGAGGACGTCGAGGAGCGGCTCCCCCGAACGGGCCGCATCGACCTCGCCATCGCCGCCGCCGTGCTGGCCGAGCGGCTCATCCGGCCCCGGCTCGCCGCCGCGGCGCGCGACCCCGCCCGGCAGGCCGAACTCTACGAGCGGCTCGCCGTGCGGCGCACGAACGTCGGCATGTACGAGGAGGCGGAGGAGGCCGCCGCGTCGGCGGTCGCGATCCACCGGGTCCTTTCGGCCGCGAGCCGGGACGACGCCGCCGTGAACAGGCTGGGGCGGGCGCTCAACGTCCAGTCCGCCAATCTGGGCCGGATGGGCCGGCACGAGGAGAGCCTGGAGCAGCTCACCGAGAGTGTCGCGGTCATGCGCCGGCTCGCGGCCGACCACCCCGAGGCGTTCGAAGCCCAGCTCGCCGCCAGCCTGAACGCCCAGGCGCTCGCGCTGGCCGAACTCGGCAGGCGCAGGCCCAGTCTCGAAGCCGTCCAGGAAGCCGTCGAGATCTACCGCCGCCGGCCGGACACCGACCGGGCCGATCTGGCGTCCGCCCTGAACAACCTCTCCGCGCGGCTCGCGGCGGTCGGGCGGCGCGAGGACGCACTGGAGGCGATAGCGAAGGCCGTGGCGATCCACCGGGACATGGAGGCGAACGACCCCGGCAAGCACCTTCCCGCGATGGCCGCGAACCTGCACAACTACTCGCTGCGGTCGGCGGCACTGGGCCGGCTGGAGGGGAGTGTCGAGGCGGCGGCGGAGGCCGTGCGGATCCGGCGCGAGTTGGCCGCCGCCGTCCCCGACGCGTACGAGGCCGGCCTCGCGGGGGCGCTCGCCAACCTGGCGGTCCGGCTGGAGGAGCAGGGGCGCCTGGAGGAGGCGATGAGCGCGAGCGAGGAGGCCATCGCCATCTACCGGACGTTGACGGGCCGGCGGCCCGAGAGCCACCGCCCCGACCTGGCCGCCGCGCTGAACAACTACTCGGTGCAACTCGGAGCGATGGGGCGCGTGCGCGATTCGCTGGCCGTCGTCGAGGAGGCCGTCGTGTCCTACCGGCTCCTGGCGGCTGAGCGGCCCGGCGTGTACGGCCCCGCTCTGGCGGCGGCGCTGAACAACCACTCCGTCCGGCTGGGGGAACTGGGCGAGCCGGAGGCGGGCCTGAACTCGATCAGGGAGGCCGTCGCCATCCGCCGCGGGCTCGCCGAGAGCGACCCGGCGATGTTCAAGGCGGACCTCGCCGCCTCACTCGCGAACCTGGGGAACCGGCTCGGTGAACTGGGCCGGTCCGAAGAGTGGCTCCTCGCCGCGGGCGAGGCTGTGACGATCTATCGCGAGCTGGCGGCGGACCATCCCGCGGCCTTCCGGCCCCCGCTGGCGACGTGTCTGGACAACCTGGCGGCCGCTTTGAAGAGCGTGGGCAGCCTGGACGAGGCATTGGAGTCCTCCAACGAGGCAATAGCGGTGTACAGGCGGTTGGCCGCGGAGCGGCCGGCCGCCTTCCTGGCGGGCCTCGCGCGCAATCTGAACAATCACTCGGTGCTTCTGGGACGGGTCGGCAGGAACGATGAGGCGGTGCGGGCGGCTCGAAAGTCCGTCGACACCCATCGGCAGCTGGCGCACGAACGGCCCGGCGTGTACACCGGCCTTCTCGGCACAAGCCTGGTCAACCTCTCGCGGGTGCTGAACTCCGTCGGGTCAATGGACGAGGCATGGGCCAGCGCTCAAGAAGCCGTCGGCATCTTCCGTGCACTGACCTTCGACAACCCTCGGGACAATGCCGACCTGGCGGCGGCGCTGACGAATCTCTCCGTCAGCCTGGGCGAGCTGGGCCACTACAGGGAGGGCATCGATGCCGCGCAAGAGGCCGTGGCCATCTATGAGGAGTCCGTCGGACGGCATGGCGGCCTCCGGCCCGCACTCGCCAATTCCCTCATGCTGCTCTCCCTCCAACTGCATGCCGATCACCGCTTCGATGAGGCGTTGGAGAGCAGCGGCAGAGCCATCGCGATAGGTCGGGAGCTCGCGGCGCAGAACCCTCTCGTCCTGCCGTCCATGGTGAGGATGCTCAGAGATGCCGCCATCCAGTTCGATGCCGCCGGCCGACGAGCGGACGCACTGGACGCCGTGAACGAGGCGATGCGCATCCAAGCCGACCTTGTCGCCGACGGGGGCAGGGCGGATGATGACGAAACCCGGGCCCTGCGGCAGCTGCGTGATTCGCTCGCCGGGTCGTACCGTGGGGTCGAGGACGAGAGCGGGAGCTGACGGTGGAGCCACTGGTCGCGGCGCTGGCGAGGTCCCTGGTGACCGCCATGTTGACGGACGTCTGGCACCAGATCCTGTACGCCTTGACGGAAGCCCTGCGCGACGCCGGCTCGCAGGACGCCGACGAACTGCCCGATGATCTGCGCGAGGCGCGGGCGATCCTGATCGAGACCCGTAAGGAAAGGGGCCCGGACGCGGCGGAGCGAAGCGCCGCGTTCCTGGGGTCCCGGCTGTCCGCGCGCATGGCGGAGCACCCGGACCTCGCGCGGGTCCTGGCCCGGTTCCGGGACGAGGAGTTGGCCCCGCTGCTGCGGTCCGAGCAGGCGCACCCGCGGATCACCGTGTATCAGCAGTCCCGGTTCGGCACCTTCACCAGCGGCGGCGTCGTGACCGGCGACGTCGTGCAGAGCATCGACCGCGACCAGGTGCGCGACGCCTGACGCGGCTCAGAAGGCCAGGAACCACACCGCCAGCAGTACCGCCACGACCACCGCCGCCAGGGCGAACACCGCCGCGCCGGAACCGCTCCCGGCGGGCTCGACGGGTGCGGCCGCTCGCGGCTCGACGGGCTCGCCGGGGGCGGCCGCCCGCCACTCGGCGGGCGCGGCGGTGGACTCGTCGTCGGTCGACGAGGGCGCGTACGGAAGCTGCGGCCATGCCGGGAAGGGGAGCGGCGGCGTCACCACGTCCTCGGCCGTGGCCCGCTCGGCCTCGTCCGGCTCCGGAGTCGGCCACGGGGGCTCGGCTCGCGTCGACGGCGGCGGGGACGCGGCCGCGCGCTCGTCCGGGCGGCGCATCCAGGCCGGCAGCCCCGCCACCTTCGGGGCCGGTCCCGCCCCGTCCAGCGGCCGCAGCGGCGGGATCTCCTCGGGAGAGGTCGTGATGTCCCGCAGCAGCTGCTCCGTCTCCTCCCGGACCCACGGGTCCCGGCTGGCCGCCAGCAGGCGGAACGCCTCCGAGGCGTCCGGCGCGGCGAAGTCGCCGTCCCGCAGGATCAGGTACTCGCCGCCGGGCTCGTGCAGCCGTCCCCACAGCCCGGATTCCGCGGCGACGGCGCGGACGCTGAGCCGGATGACCCGGGCGGAGAAGCGGTCCGCGGCCGGCCCGAAGTACCCGCGCCGGTCGCGGTCGGGCGGCTGGTAGTGCGGGATGCCGCACTCGGGCATCCGGAACCCCGCCAGCGCCGGGACGTACATGCCGTCGTAGTCGACGAGCCGGATCCGGTCGCCCGCCACCACGATGATGTTGCCGTGCTGCAGGTCGCCGTGCGCGATGCCGGCCCGTTCCAGCGCGCCCGCGACCTTGGTGAACTCCAGCGCCAGCCGGTGCAGCGCCGCCTCGTCGCCGAGCCGGGCCTCCAACCACGGGATCAGCGACGTCCCGTTCACCCAGGCCATCTTCAGCGTCGGCACCCACCGGTTCTGCGGGAGGTGGAACAGCCCCTCGGGGTCGTAGCCGAAGCCGACCTTCCAGAAGTCGGTGACGCCCTCCAGCGCCGCCCCGATCGCCTCGTACCGGGCGGACAGCTCGGCGGTCGGACGCAGGAAGCACTTGACCGCCCAGCTCCTGCGCCGGTCAGCGGAGGTGACCCGGAAGATGCTGCTGAACCCGCCGCCGTCCATCGGCCGCAGCGGGCCGCCGCCGGGGCGGTCCACGGTGCCGCCCCGCAGCTCCGGGTCGCGCAGGCACCTGCCGGGGTTCTGGAACGACGCGAGGTAGGACGTCGCGGTGAAGGAGTCGCCGGTCATCGCGCTACGCGGGAATCAGCCGGATCACGCTGACGTCGTCGTCGCGCATCGCGCCCGCCCGGCGCCGGTCGCCGACCCACCGGGAGAACTCCGCGGAGTCGGCGGTTCCGGCGTCGACGGCCTCGTCCAATTCCCGCCACGCGCCCGGGTGGTGCTGGTGCCGCCGCAGCACCCATGCCGCGAGGGCGTCGGAGGCGAGGAAGAACCGGTCGCCGGACGCCCACGTCCCCCGGTGCAGGCGGACCCGCCGGTGCAGCGCGTCCCAGTCGGCGTCGGCGCTCGCGACCGTGGCCGGGGCCGCATCGAAGTCGCGCGGATCGTCCAGCGGGAACGCCAGTACCGGACGGCAGTCGCGGTCGACCTGGAAGACGCAGCTGTCGCCGAGCGCCGCGGCGGTCCACACGCCGTTGCCGCGGACCTGCACCGCCAGCACCGTCGCCGCCGACCCCGACCGCAGCTTGCGCTTCTCCCACCACTCCATCCGCCGGTCGGCGCCCTCCTCCCGGACCTGGCCGCGCAGCCGCGGCGCCCACGCGGCGCAGAGCCGCCGCAGGACCTCGGTGAACTCGGCGGCGTCGGTGGTGGCGCGCAGCGGCCCGCGGGTCCCGAACGCGCGGACGATCTCCCGCGCCCAGGGGCCCGGCCGGTAGCTGTCGGCGACCCCGTCGGCGAGCGCCAGTCGCAGTACCGGGCCGTGCGCGGCGGTGGACTCCGGCGGCCAGCAGGCGTCCTCGTTCTCCGCCGCCGCACAGCCGTCCTTGGGCACGGTGAGCACGGCGATCTCACCGCCCCGCCGCCGGGCCGCCGTGGTGCTCATCGCGCCCCGTTCTGGTGGTAGGTCTGCCGGGTCCCGACATCGAGGAACTGCACGATCGAGTCGATGTCGGCGTTGTAGACGAACCCCCGGCTGCCCTGGTGCACGCCGAGGCCGAGCTCCGCGGCGGCGTAGGCGCGCATCCGGTCCGGCAGCGGGCTGGACATCTCGAACAGCCTCCGCCCGTTGCGGGTGAGGTCGTCCGCGGAGGCGGGGAACTGCACCGGGGAGAGCTTCTCCGACGAGATGTGCAGGTTGAACAAGAGCGCGGGGCCATCGTGGGTGGTGAGCGACCGGATCCGCTGCCCGGCGGGGGACGGGTCACCGTCCGTGGCCTCACCGTCGGTCATGTTGAGCACGATCGGCGGATAGCTCCGCGGGTTCTCGTCCACCCACGACTTCAGCAGGTCGTGGGCCTGGTTCAGCGCGCCCGTCATCGGGGTCATGCCGTCGGAGGCCGCGTCCACCCACACGGGGATCTCGTTGTCGTACTCGTAGTAGCCGCCCGCGTTGTCGGACCTGCGGATCCGCCGGCTCTCCATCCTGATCGGGTTGTGCGCCAGCTCGCTCACCGTGACCAGTTGCGCGCCGGCCAGCGTGCCGCCGAGGGCGGGACCCACCGTCCGGCCGTAGCTGATCACCCCGATCTGGAAGAAGTCGCGGACCTCGCCGTTGCGGACGCACCGGTGGATCAGTTCGTCCAGCAGCCGGTTGAGGGAGCCGGCGACGACGTCCCGCTTGGCCTGGTCGTCGCCGCCGATCTGCCCGCGCATCGAGGTGGACTGGTCGACGAGGAACACCACGCAGGTCGGCGTCGCCCGATTGATCTCGGCTTCGTACATCTCGGCTCCCATTCGATGTCACAGTTCCAGCCGGACGTCGGTCTCGCGCAGCGGCGCGGGGACCCCCCGTCCGGTGCGCATGCCGACCGCGTGCAGGTGACCGTTGGCGGTCCCGGCGTAGACCAGGCCGTCCCCGGCGGCGGGCGCGCAGCGGTCGATCCAGCCGCCGGTGTCGAACCGCCACCGGACGACGCCGGTGGCGCCCTCGATCCGGTACAGGCGGTGGTCCCGGCTGCCGACGTACACGGCGCCGGACATCGCCGTCGCCCCGCCCGTCACCGGGCCGCCCGTGCGCACCCGCCACCGCACCCGGCCCTCCGCCGCGGTGAACGCGTACAGGTACCCGTTGCTGCTGCCGGCGTACACCGCCTCCGCGGTGACGGTGGGGCGGGCGACGACCGCGCCGTCGGTGCCGAACGACCACCGGACGGCACCGGTCACGGCGTCGAGCGAGTAGATCTCGCCTTCCGCGGTGCCGATATAGACGGCCCCGCCCGCCGCGGCGGGATCGCAGCCGCCCGTGTCGCCCACCCGCCACGTCCGGGACTCTCCGGTCGCCCGGTCGACCACGAGGACGCCGTCGGACGTGCCCGCGTACGCCCGGCCGCCGAGCAGCGCGGGCGCGGAGTCCACGATGTCGCCCGCGCCGACGCGGTGCCGGACGCGCAGGTCGTGGTCCAGCACGAGGAGTTCGCCGGTCCCGGTGCCCACGCAGATCGAGTCGGCGTCGACGGCGGGGGTGGAGCCGAGGACGTCCCCGACGTGCCGGCTGTCCAGCGGCGTGCCGTCCGCGGCGTCGAGCGCGCGCAGCATCCCGTCCCGGCCGCCGATGTAGACGGTGCCGTCGTGCACCGCGGGCCCCGACTCGATCATGTCCGGGGTGCCGTGCCGCCAGCGGAGCCGCCCGGTGGCGGCGTCGAGGGCGTAGAGGCCGCCGTCGAGGCTGGTGGCGAGCACCAGGCCGCGGTACAGGACCGGCGGCGCGCCGATCATGCCGCCGGCGAGGAAGATCCAGGGCTCGCCGTCCGGGCCGTCCTCCTCGGCGGGCGTGTCGCGCGAGGAGCGGGCGCCCGCCGGGACGTCGTCGGCCAGCGTGATCGGAGGCTCGCGGTGGCCGACGACCCGCCGCGCCCCGGAAACCTCGCGCGCTTCGCCAACCTCGCGTAATGCGCGGACCTCGCGTGGTGCGGAGGCCACGCGTGGTGCGTGGGGCTCGCGTGGTGCACGGGCCTCGTGCGATTCGCCGACCTCGCGTGGTGCGGGGACCTCGCGTAGTGCGCGGACCTCGCGCGATTCGGTGACCTCGCGTGGTGCACGGGCCTCGTGTGGGTCGTGGGGCTCGCGTAGTGCCGGGGCCTCGCGTGGTGTGTGGGGCTCGAATGGTGTGGGGGGCTCGCGCGAGTCGGGGGGCTCGCGTGATTCGGCGGCGTCACGTGGTGCGGGGGTCTTGGGCAGGGC
>NZ_SMJW01000188.1 GCF_004348335.1 Actinomadura bangladeshensis
GCCCCCGAAAGGCAGAACGGGCGCCGCCCGGAGGGCGCGCCCGTCATGCGAATGGCGAGGAAGGCGAAGGGACTGGGATCATTTAACAGATGAGTGAGAAGGAAGCCCCCTCATGGCCTCGCCGGGCCGACACTAGCAGTCAGGCCGGGATCAGGTCACCGAGGTTTTGCAGGGTGAACACCTGCGAATCCGGGTGGAGTCCTTCGGGGCGTTCCAGACCGATGTAGGTGACCGGCTCGCCGGGCGCGCGACCGTCCCACAGGCTCGTCCTGTCGGCGGCGAACAGTTCCGCCAGGTAGCCGATGGTCAGGTAGCGGCGCTCGACGATTCCGCGCACCAGCATCGCGGCGGTCACCCGGTTCCCCTCCACCTGGTTGAAGTGCGGACGGCCCTTGAGGTGCAGGTGCAGCCACTTGGCGAGCCGGCGGCCGTCGGCGCCGCGCGTGAACACCAGCGGGAGCGCGACCCGGCCGGGGCCGCGCAGGTCCGACTTCATCCGGACGGTCCGCGCCTCGAACGGGTGTCCGTGCTGCTCGGCGCCGCGCAGCATGAACCCGAAGAACGACTCTTCGACCTTCTCGAACCCTTCCCCGGAATAGACGTTCACCTGCGGGACGATGACGTCCGCGGAGACGCGGTCGAGCGCCAGGTCGATGAACTCCGAGGCGCCGTCGGGTGCGAACGTGACGTCTCCGGAGTGCCGGCCCGCGTCCGTTGTGAGATTGGTGTACGACAGCCATTCCGGGTTGCCGTAATGCTCGTCGAGCAGGAGGGCGGAAAGGTCGAAGTCCGTGGTCTGACTGGACGGCGTCCGGCGCGTCCGGGGCGAGCCGCAGCAGCCGGTCCAGCGACCGGAACAGCAGGCCGGGCGCGCCCTTCGCGATGTTCGCCGCGCCTGCGACGTCGCCGGACGCGAGCCGCGCCTCGATGCGGGCCGCGAACGTCGGCGCCCGCTTCTCGCCGCGCGCGACCGCGAACACCTCGGCGGCGCGCGGCCACCGCGGGTACTCGTGCGGGTGCAGCCGCTCGCCGAGCCGCTTCCACGGCTCGCGCCGGGCGGCGACGTCGCCGAGTCTGCCGGGGTCGGCGGCGACCAGGCCGTCCAGGGCGGCGAGCAGCGCGCGCCGGACGGGGCGCGGCATCGACGCGAACCGGGTCGGCTCGGCGAGCGTCACGTCGCCGTCCGACAGCGCGCACGCCAGCCGCAGCACGTCCGTGACGGTGTCGGCGAGCAGGTCGGCGCCGACCGACAGGCGGGCCCGGTTGATCACGGCGCGGTTCTCCCGCACCGGGATCCGCTCGGGATGCGGGCCGGACGCGCAATGCCCGGCGAGCGTCCGCAGCGCCGCGAGGTCCTCGCCGCCGAGCGGGGTGGTGCAGCCGGCGAGCCGCAGGTAGAGCCGCCGGCCCTCCTCGTCAAGGCCGGACCCGAGCCGCAGGACGGTCACCCGGTCACCGGCGCCCGCGATCAGCTTGTCGTGCGCCGCGAGCATCTCCTCGTAGGTGTGCCGGTAGCGGCCGTAGCCGGTGAGCGCGAGCAGGTTCAGCGAACCGCGCTTCAGCGATGCGGCCGCGCCGCCCGCCGCGACCGGGTCGCGCAGTGTCTCCCGCAGGAGGCCCGTCCAGAAGTCGAGGGTGTCGGGCACATTCCGCGGAAAGTCGCGGAAGTAGGTGTTGTGCCGCACATGGTCGCCGACCATTTCCCGCACGGTCGCCAGCGTCCGCACCGCGACCCCGCGCACGGTCTGGTCGGAGAATCCGGAGAGCGCCGAGAGGGCGTCTCCTGACAGCTTGAAGCCGACCGACATCAGCGCGGCATCGAACTGCCGCGCCACCGCGGCCCCGTCCCCGGACGGGCCTTCGGGCGCCGGAATGCGATGCGTATGCCGGACGACGATTTCCTCAAGCTCCATGCTCACCGCGTCATCGTGACAGGAAACGACAAAGCGGCGCACACGGTTAAATTCACGTCGTTGCGACCTGCGGTTGCCGTGCGGTCTCCCGTGCGGGCGGGCGGGTGATGCGGCGGCCCAGGCGCTGGGCGGGGGCCTCGATCCAGCGCTGGGACGCCCAGCTGGCCGCTACCAGGGCCACCAGGAAGGCGGCCAGGCCCATCACCGCGTCCTCGCGGCCGGACGCGCCGAGGAACTGGGTCGCGACCATCAGCAGCAGCGGGTGCAGCAGGTACAGGGAGAAGCTGATGGTGCCGAGGCCGGTGGCCCACGCGGGGAAGCGCCGGTGCCGCAACCGCCATGCCGCCGCGAACGCCGCGGCCGCCGCGACCACGGCGCCGCACCAGACCACCTGGGCGTTGCGGCCGTAGGGCGCGGCGTGCCAGGTCCCGGCGGCGAGCGCGCCCGCGAGGACGACGCCGCCCGCCGCGGCGCCCGCCCGCCAGGTGATCTGGCCGCGCTCGGCCCGGTGGACGGCGGTCCCGGCGAACATGGTGGCGAGCATGATGAGGCCCTCCCACGCGCTGATCCGGCCGTTCACCGAGACCAGCACGAGGGCGAGGAGGCCGCCGAGGAGCCCGCCCGCGACCCGGGGCGCGGCGCGCCGGGACACCGCCGCCGCGATCGCCACCAGCAGGGCGGCGGCGGTCACCGCGACGACCGGGCCGGTCCCGGCGGTCCGGGAGAGCAGGGCGGAGGGCGCATGGGCGCCGGTCAGCAGGCCGGTCGCCGTGAGGGTGATCGCGACCAGGGCGACCACCGTGAGGACGACGGCCGCCGGAGCCGATCTGCGGTGCCCGCCCACCACGAACAGCGCGACGATCAGCAGGTAGAAGGCCATCTCGTAGGACAGCGTCCACAGCACGTTCATCGCGTTCGGGACGTTCAGGAGGTCCTGCAGCATCGTCATGTGCGCCAGGACGGCGGTCGCGGGGGAGTAGGTCTCCAGCCCGGCGCGCAGCCCGAGCACGCCGAGCAGGAACGGCAGGATCGCGAGCAGGGACGTCACCGCGAGCAGGGGATAGATGCGGAAGAAGCGGCCGATCCAGAACCCGCGCACGCTGCCGCGCCGCTCCAGCGACGCGGGCACGATGTAGCCGCTGACGAGGAAGAAGACGAGCACGCCGAACAGGCCGGGATCGAACCACTCCTTCAGCCAGACC
The DNA here is from genome assembly GCF_004348335.1 of Actinomadura bangladeshensis. Classification (GTDB taxonomy): domain Bacteria; phylum Actinomycetota; class Actinomycetes; order Streptosporangiales; family Streptosporangiaceae; genus Spirillospora; species Spirillospora bangladeshensis. The sequence goes on from NZ_SMJW01000188.1 coordinate 3,116, forward strand.
CGTACCGAGGGGAGGTACACGTAGCTCGCGTGGTGCAGCGCCACCGCCAGGGCCGCCCCGCCCCGCAGCGCGTCGAGCCACCCGAGTCTGGACGGAGCGGAGGAAACCCCCGAAGCGGCAACCATTCCGACAGACTAGTCGATCAACATCAAGGGTTCCCTAAAACGGCTATCTGCCGTGAAATAGGTGAAGACGGATGCCGTTGCGGCGCCCGGACGGACGCCGGATGGGAGGGTCAATGCCCGCGATCACGCACCGCTCGGCCAAGGAACCCGCGATCAAGTCCCGCTTCCTTTCGCACGGCACGCTGAAGATCACCGATGTGACGGCCACGCGCCGTTTCTACGAGGAAGTCCTCGGGCTGGAAGTCGTCCAGCCGATGATGGCGGCGCTCTACATCCGGCTGGGCGGCGACCACACCTACGTGTGCGTCGAGTCGAAACCGGACCGCCCCGACATGCCGCTCCTGTACCACAACGGCCTCGACGTCGGCAGCGACGACGAAGTGGACGAGGCATACCGGCGGATCGCGGAGGTGGCCGACGAGTACGGCGTCAAGGAGCTGAACAAGCCCGTCCGCCAGCACGGCGTCTACTCGTTCTACCTGAAGGACCTCGACGGCAACTGGTGGGAGATCGGGCACCTTCCGCCGCGCGGCTACCGGTTCCGGTTCGCCGACCCGCGCAACGACCTCACCGGACGCACCGACCTCACCCCGCAGCAGGCCAAGGAGGTGTTCGTCAACCCCGTCATCGACACCGACTGACTCGCGGGTGCCCCGCGGAGCCGCTGGGGCACGATGGGGATCATGACGACACTTCCCTTGAGCCCGGACGAGCTGCTGACCACGACCCGCACCGTGCGCAAGCGCCTCGACCTCGACCGCCCCGTGCCCATCGAACTCGTCCGCGAGTGCCTGGAGATCGCGCTGCAGGCGCCGAGCGGCAGCAACCGGCAGGGCTGGCAGTGGATCGTCGTCACCGATCCCGGGCAGCGCGCCGCGATCGGCGAGCACTACCGGCGCGCGTTCGCGGCCTACGCCGCCTCCAAGGAGTCGGCGGCCGTCCTCTACAAGGACGACCCGGACCGCGCCGAGGTGCAGCGCCGCGTCGGTGACAGCGCCGCCCACCTGGCCGAGCGCATGGGCGACGTGCCCGTCCTGGTGATCCCGTGCCTGCGGGTGGAGAGCGGGCGGCTGCCGGGCGGCAACCAGGCCGGCCTGTGGGGCTCGCTGCTGCCCGCCGCGTGGAACTACGCGCTCGCCGCGCGCGCCCGCGGGCTCGGCACCGCCTGGACGTCCCTGCACCTGGTCTACGAGCGGGAGGTCGCGGAGATCCTCGGCCTGCCCGAGGACGTCCGGCAGGGCGCGCTCATCCCCACCGCCTACTACACCGGCGAGACGTTCCGTCCCGCCGCGCGCGTCCCGCTGGACGAGGTCCTCCACCTCGACCGCTGGTGACGCCGCTCCGCTAGCGGCCCGCGCGCGACCCGGCGCGCGGGCTCTCGCGCTCTTATTGGCGGATCGCCAATAAGCTATTGCCACCCCGCCAATAAGTGTTCTAGTCTTCCGTGTGCACTGGGGGCCCGAGCTCCGGCGGCCCCGCGTGATCCACGTCTTCGCGCCAGACGCACGCGGGGTCCGCCGGTCCCCCGTACCCGAACGGAAGTGAACCCCCTTGGCCGCCATCCAACTGCCACGCCGCGTGCACGGCCTGCTCGGCGAGGTCGGCGAGCTGTTCGTCATCGCGCTGGAGGCCGTCCGCCGGACGTGGGACGTCCGCACCTGGGCGTGGGAGTTCGCCGAGCAGGCGTGGTTCCTCGCCCGGGTGACGGCCCTCCCGGTGATCCTCGTGTCGCTGCCGCTCGGCGCGACCGTCGCGCTGCAGGTCGGGCAGCTCGCGGCACAGCTCGGCGCCCAGTCCGCGACCGGCGGCGCGGTCGTGGTCGGGCTGGTCCGGGAGGTCGCGCCGATCGCCGCCGCACTGATCATCGCCGGCGCCGGTGGGTCGGCGATGACCGCCGACATGGGCGCCCGGCGCATCCGGGACGAGTTGGCCGCGATGGAGGCGATGGCCGTCAACCCGGTGCACCGGCTCGTCACGCCCCGGCTGTGGGCGGCGAGCCTGGTCTCGACGCTGCTCGCCTCGCTGGTCATCGTCGCGGGCGCGGCCGGCGGGTTCGTGTTCAACGTCCTGCTCCAGGACGTCACGCCGGGCGCCTACTTCGACGGCGCCGTGTCGCTGCTGCAGACGTCCGACCTGGTCGTGACGCTGCTGAAGTCCTGGCTGTTCGGGGTGATCGCGGCCGTCGTCGCCTGCTACATGGGGATGAGCTGCGCGGCGAGCCCGGTCGGGGTCGGACGCGCCGTCAACCGCGCCATCGTCGTCGCGTTCATGCTGGTGTTCGCCCTCAACTACGTGATCACGACGGTGTACTTCGTCGCGTTCCCGCCGAGGATCTGATGGCGGGCCTTCCCGTGATGGAGAGGATCGCGCCGAGGGCCGTCCGGGCCGGGTCGGCGGCGCTGCGGCGGTCCGGGGACCTCGCCCAGTGGCCGGTGTTCGTCTACCGGATCCTGCTGTACTCGTTCCGCGACCTGATCCTGCGCCGCAAGTACACCAAGACCATCGCCCGGCACGTGTCGGACGTGGTCGTCGGCGTCGGTGCCAGCGTCGTCGGCGGCGGCATGATCTTCGTGATCTTCACGATGGCCTTCTTCGTCGGCACCGAGGTGGGCCTGCAGGGCTACACCGGGCTGGAGTCGATCGGCGCGCAGTCGTTCATGGGCCTCGTCGGGTCGTTCGCGAACGTCCGGGAGATCACCCCGGTGATCGCGGCGGTCGCGCTCGCCGCGCAGTGCGGGTCGGCGTTCACCGCCGAGCTCGGCGCGATGCGCATCTCCGAGGAGATCGACGCCCTGGAGGTCATGGGCATCGGGTCGTTCGCCTACCTGGTGTGCACCCGGGTCGTCGCGGCGCTCGTCGCGCTCGTCCCGCTCTACCTGATCGCGCTGTTCGCGAGCTTCTTCGCGACCCGGCTGATCAGCACCGGGTTCTTCGACCTCGCGCCCGGCGTCTACGACTACTACTTCCGGCTGTACCTGCCGACCATCGACCTGGTCTACAGCGCGATCAAGGTCGCGGTGTTCGCCTTCGCGGTGATCACCATCCACTGCTACTACGGCTACTACGCGACCGGCGGACCGGCCGGGGTGGGCCGCGCGGCGGGCCGCGCGATCCGGCTGTCCATCATCGTGATCGTCGCCCTGAACCTGCTGCTGTCCTATGTGTTCTGGGGCAGCGGCGCGACCGTGAGGCTCACCGGATGATCAATGAGGAGATGGCGCTGCGCCGCCGGCTGCTGATCAGCGCGGTCACGCTGGCCGTGCTGGCGGGCCTGCTGTACGTGCTGGTCGCCCGGCCGGGTCGGGATCCGGGCACGGTGCTGTCCGCCGAGTTCGGCCGCGCCGGGCAGGGCCTCGGCTCCGGCACGCCGGTGAAGGTCCGCGGCGTGACGGTCGGGTCGGTCGCGGACGTCGAGCTGACCGGCGTTGGCCGGGCGCGCATCAGCCTGCGGCTGGATGCCGGGACGCGGGTGCCCGACACCGTCACCGCGTCCATCGAGCCCGCGTCGGCGTTCGGCCCGAAGTTCGTCGACCTCGTGCCCGGCGCGCACGCCGACACCGGCCCCTACCTGGCGTCCGGCGCGCGGATCGCGCGCACCTCCGACCCGCGCGACCTGTCCGACCTGCTCGCGCGCGCCGACGCCGGGCTCAGCGCCGTGGACGCCGAGGAGGTCGGCACGATCGTGCACACGGTCGCGACCGGGCTCGAAGGGCAGGGCGCGCGGCTGCGCGAGACCATCGACCAGACCGGCATCCTGCTGGACGTCGCCTACAAGAACCGCGCGAACGCCCGCAGGTTCATCGGCGACGCCGCCGCCCTGTCCGGCGCCGTGTCCGACAAGGGCGACGAGCTCGTCGCGATCTCCGGGGACGCCAACGCGCTGATCGGCACGGCGGCGCGGGGGAGGGGCCGGCTCGCCGGGTTCGCCGACGGGCTGTCGGAGGTGTCGCTGCTCGTCTCGCACGGCTTCGACGAGCGCGGCGGGCAGCTCGGCGCGGCGTTCCGGTCGTCCGAGCGCACCGCCTGGATCATCTACGCGCAGCTCGGGCTGGTCGGCGACGCCGTCCGGACCGGGAACACGCTGCTGCCCCTGTACGGGGAGCTGACGTCCATGAAGGGCACCGGCGGCAAGAACTACATCCGCACCCAGGGCTACCTGCCGACCGACCCGTGCCAGTTGCTCCTCGGGGTGTGCGGGCCCTACCGCGGCGCGGCGGGAGGACGGTGACATGGCCTCCACCCTTTCGCGCGGCGCCCGCATCGGGCTCGTCGTCCGGCTCGCGGCGTTCGTGACCGTCACCGGCGTCCTGACCGCGGTCATCGGGATGCAGATCGCCCGCGTGAACACCGAGGGCGGCTGGCGCCTGACCGCCACGTTCGACGACGCCAGCGGCCTGATGAAGGGCGACGAGGTCAAGATCGCCGGGGCGCCGGTCGGGCGGGTCGACGAGGTGAAGGTCGTGGACGGCAAGGCCCGCGTCGGCCTCACCGTCCGCGACTCGGTGCGGATCCCCGCCGACAGCGAGGCGGCGATCCGCTGGCGCGACGCCATGGGCCGCCGCGTCGTCTACCTGGTGCCCGGCAAGAGCGCGGCCAGGATGCGGCCCGGCGCGCACATCGAGAAGACGCGCTCCGCGGTGGACGGCAGCGCCCTGCTCGACCAGCTCGGACCCCTCGTCCGCAGCCTGGACCCGAAGCAGGTCAACACCGTCCTCGTGTCGCTGTCCGAGGCGCTCGACGGGAACGCCCGCAACATCGACCGGCTGATCGCCGACATCGACACGCTGTCGGCCACGATCGCGAAGCGGCGCAAGGTGCTGCGGCAGATGCTGGACGACTACGCCACCGTCACCGGAGTCATCGCCCGCCGCGACAAGCAGATCGGCTCCGCCGTGGACGACCTGGTCAGCCTCAGCGAGGCGTTCAACGGCAACCGGAGGCTGATCGACGGCACCCTCGTCCAGCTCGCGGCCCTGGCGCGGACCTCCGACGCGCTGCTCGCGGGCAACGAGCGCGAACTTGGCCAGGTCGTCGACAGGCTGTCGGTGTTCTCCTCCGGCGTGAACCGCAACAGCGGGACGCTCCTGAAGGTCCTGCGGTCGGTGACGCCGAAGCTCCAGCACATCTTCGCCGCCGTCGACAACGGCCGGTACGTGGAGGCGGCGATCCCCTGCCTGTCGCTCGCCGCGCCGCCCTGCCCGTACCCGACGCGGCTGCCCGGCCCCCGCGAGGGCGCGAAGAGCGTCGACACGCCCCAAGAGCTGCAGAACCTGATGGTCGGGGGGACCACATGGCGATGAGATCCTTCCGCGACCGCAACAGGATCGCGGTCGGGCTGGTGTCGGCGGGCACGCTCGTCGCGCTGGTCGTGTCGGTGTACCTGGTCGGGACGCGCGGGCTGTTCAAGGACCGCTACACCATCACCGGCACGTTCGCCGCGACCGGCGGGCTCCGCTCCGGCGACGAGGTGCGGGTCGCCGGCGTCCGGGTCGGCGAGGTCGGCGCCGTCCGGCCGGACCACCGGCACGGGTACGTGGTCATCACCTGGAAGGTGGACGGCGACGTCGACCTCGGCCCGAACATCCGCGCCGAGATCAAGGTCGCGAACGTGCTAGGCGGACGCTACCTGCGGCTGTCCGGCCCGGTCGCCGCCCCGCACCTCGCCGACGTCCCCGAGGACAGGCGCCGCATCCCGCTGGACCGCACCCAGGTGCCGACGACGATCAACGACGTGCTGGACACCTCCACCCGCACGATCTCCAAGCTCGACACCAAGGCCATCAACAAGATCGTGGCCGAGCTGAACGGGATCGGTGCCGAGGACCGCGGCAGGCTCGGCCGCGCCCTCACCAACCTCGCGAGCCTCTCCGAGACCGTCAACGACGCCGACCCGCAGATCAGGAAGCTGCTCGACAGCGGCGACCGCGTCCTCAAGCTCGCGCACGCCAAGGACGAGGAGCTGTCCCGCCTGCTCACCAACGTCCAGGCCATGCTGGACGAGCTGCGCCTGCGCCGCACCGAGTTGGCCGCGTTCCTCGGCAGCGGCAACAGGGCGGTGAAGAGCCTCACCGAGCTGATCGACGACCGGCAGGCGAAGCTGCTGACGCTCGTCGCCGACCTGCGCGGCACCCTCGGCACACTCCGCCCCGCGACCGGCGACTTCAACCGGCTGCTCGCCTGGGCCGGGCCCACGCTGTCCGGCCTGTCGGGCACCGGCGGGCGGGGGCCGTGGCTGGAGGTCGTCGCGACCGGGCTCGGCCCACTGTCCCCGAAGGACCTCGCCGACCTCGCCCGCATCGCACCGAAGGAGACCGGACGATGAGCCGCGCCGGAGAGGGCACGGCGATGAGGCGCCGCGCGCGTCCCGCGGCGGCGGTCGCCGTGCTCGCGCTGACCGCCGCGCTCGGCGGCTGCGGCATCGCCTCCGAGCCGACCTACCCGATGACCGTGTACTTCGAGAAGGCGCCCTCGCTGTACGAGAAGTCGCAGGTGAAGGTGATGGGCGCCGACGCGGGCACGATCACGTCCATCAAGGACGAGAAGAACCGCGTCCGCGTCGACATCGAGGTGAAGCGGTCGATTCCCGTCCCGGCCGGGGTGCACGCGGCGATCGACTCGTCCGACGCGCTCGGCGAGCGGTTCGTCAGCCTGCACCCGGTGTGGAAGCCGGGCATGCCGAAGGCGGGGCCCGGCACGGTCATCCCGCCGGAGCGCACCGAGCTGCCGGTGGAGATCGACGACGCGCTCGCCGCGTTCGCCAAGCTCAACGGCTCGATCGACGCGGGCGCGCTCGGCCCGGCGATCCACCGCGCCGCCGAGTCCGTGCGCGGCCGGGGCGGCGGCATCAACGACGCGCTGCACAGCACGTCCGAGCTGACCGGCGACCTGGCCGCGCAGGACCAGAGGATCGCGTCGCTGGCTAAGGGCCTGCACAGCCTCGCCGCCGACCTGAACGGCCGCGACCGGCAGCTGTCGGCCCTGCTGGATTCCTTCTCCAGCACCAGCCGCAGCCTCGCCGAGGAGCGTGCCCAGCTGCGCGACTTCGTGGCGGGGCTCGCGGCGGCGATCCGCAAGAGCGACGTGCTGATCACCGCCTACCGGGAGAAGCTGCCGGCCACGGTCGCGGACCTGTCCAACATCGTGCTCAGCCGCAAGGGCAACGTCGCCGGGCTCACCCAGGCCATCGACGGCCTCGGCCGGTTCGCGGACGTCGCCGTCCAGGCGTGGGACCGCCGCAACCACGTCGCCACCATCCGCCTCGTCGTGCACGGCACCGTCCGGGCATGGCTCCAGCCGCTGTTCACCGCGATGGGCTGGGGGACGATCCCGTGCCTCAAGGGCGAGCCCGCGCTCGCCGACTGCCAGCCACCGCCGGGAGGACGGGGATGAGAGCGTTCCTGACCTGTGTTCTGGTCGGCGTCCTGGCCGTCGCCGCGGGCGGCTGCTCGCTGCAGACGATCGGCGCGCCGCGCGGCGACGTCACCCTGAACGCCACGTTCGACGACGTGCAGAGCCTCGTCATCGGGCACAGCGTCCAGGTCGCCGACATCCGCGTCGGCACCGTCACCGGCATCGCGCTGGACGGCTACCGCGCCCGCGTCACCATGTCGCTGCGCAAGCGCGTCCCCACCGGGACGACGGCGACGATCGCCAAGTCGTCGCTGCTCGGCGAGAACTACGTGCGGCTTGAACTGCCCGCCGGGGCCCGCCTGGACACCGGCCCGTTCCTGGCGTCCGGCGCGACGATCGCGAACACGTCCGTGCAACCGGACCTGGAGCAGATCAGCGAGAAGGTCGGGCCGCTGCTCGCCGCGCTCGGCGGGCAGGACATCGCCACCATCAGCGCCGAGTCCGCGACCGCGCTGGACGGCAAGGGCCACCGGCTCAACACGCTCATCGCGCGGGCCGCCGACGTCGGCGACCAGTACGCCGCCGCCAGCACCGACCTCGGCCGCGCGCTCGACTCCCTCGGATGGCTCGGACGCTCGCTGAGCAAGGGCTCCAAGGAGATCGACCGGCTGCCCGGCAGCGTGGAGCTCGCCACCCGGCGGCTCCAGGACGACCGGGACAACCTCAAACGCACCATCCAGGCGCTGCTCAAGCTCGCCACCTCGGTCAACGCCAAGGTGCAGCAGCGGCACGCCAAGCGGCTCGGCGTCCTGCTGGAGCGGGCGGACGAGCTGCTCGCCGCCGCGCTGCGCGGGCGCGACGAGCTGAAGGCGCTCGCCGGGACCGTGCTGGACTTCCTGAACGGGCCGTCGGTGTCGTCCAGCGGGCAGGCCCTCCTGTTCCTGTGGATCAAGGGCTTCCTGCCCCATCCGAACGCCGCCGCGGCCGGGAGTTCCAGCAAGCGGACGGACCTTCGAGGACTGCTGGGGCCGCGCCCATGAGATACCCCCGCGTCGCCGTCAACCTCGTGTTCTTCGCCGTACTCGGCGTGGTGCTCGCGGTCTGGGCCGTCCGCAGCGTGATCCACATCGAGGCGCTCGAACGGCCCTTCACCGTCACCGCCGACTTCGCGTCCTCGCCCGGCCTGCACGGCGACCTGGAGGTCACCCACCGGGGCGTCCGGGTCGGCGAGGTCGGCACGGTGAAGCTGCGCGGCGACCACGTCGCCGTCGGCCTCGACCTCGACCGGGGCGCGCGGATCCCCGCCGACGTGGGCGCGCGCGTGCTGCGCAAGTCGGCGATCGGCGAGCCGTACATCGAGCTGACGCCGGCGGCGTCGCAGTCCACCGGGTCGGCGGTGCTGGAGGCGGGTGACCACATCCCGCTCGCCCGCACCGCCGGGACGACCGACTACAGGCAGCTGTTCGACGGCCTCAGCCGCACCCTCGACGCGGTCGACCCGCGCGACACCCGGACGCTCGTCCACGAACTGGCCACCGGCCTCGCGGGGCGCGGCGACGACCTGCACGACATGATCTCCGACGCGCACCGGCTGACCGGCACCCTCGCCGCCGACGCCGGCACGCTGGACGCGCTGTCGCGCGAGCTCACCCGCCTCACCGCGACGCTCACCGCCCACCGCGGCGACATCGCGTCCGGCGTCGGCGACCTCGCGCTGCTCACCGCATCGCTGCGGCAGTCGAACCGCGACCTCGACAGCGTCCTCGCGCAGGGGCCCGGCGCGATGAAGAACCTGCACGCACTCCTCCAGGACGCGCGTCCCGGCCTGGACTGCCTGCTCACCGCCGCCTCGACACCGACCGCGCCGCTGATGACCCCGGCCACCCGGAAGAAGATCGACCACGTGCTGCGGCTCGTCCCGACGCTGCAGGCGCTCGTCTCGGACGTCACCGCGACCGACGCGAGCGGCAAGTACCTGCGCGTCACGCCCGTCATCACGCTGACGGGGCCGGCCAAGGCGGCGACCGAGTACAAGAGCCCGATGGCCAAGCCGCAGGCCCCGAACCTCACCTACTGCCAGGCCAACGGCCCCGCGGACCAGCAGGCCGTGAAGGCCCCCGGCAAGGTCAAGCCCACGCCGGGTGCCGCTGCCGCCGACGACAAGCCCGCAGGCACGTCACCGGACGGCGACCTGCGCCCGGTGAAGGCGGATGAGCACCGGCCGGAATCGCGCTGGCTGCCCCTCCTGCCACCCGTGCTCGGCGGCCTCATCGTCGTCGTCGCCGTCCTCAACACCCTCCGCGTCGCCCTGCGCCGCCGTTCCCGATAGCCCTGGGAGGACCCGTGAGCAAGACCGACACCCGCACGAACGACGTCCCCAAGACCGAGGCCCCGGCCGACGAGGACGCCGAGGCCCAGGACGCGCCGGAGCCCGAGGCCGCCGACGAACCGGGCATCGAGGACGAGCCGAAGGCGGTCTCGACGAAACCCGTGGCCAAGGTCGCCGGTAGCTCGGAGAAGGCGGACGGCGGGCGGCGGTCATGGCGGGGCGTGCCGGTGAAGGCGTGGCTGGTGCGGGCCACGGTCGCGGTGGCGGTCGCCGGGTCGGCCGTGACGGCGGGCCTCCAGTGGCACGCCGCCGACCAGGCCGCGCAGCGCGACAAGGAGCGGCAGGAAGTGCGGGCCAGCGCCGCCGAGTTCGGGCAGGCGCTGCTCAGCTACGACCACACCAAGTTGCAGGACGCCCGGCACCGCGTCCTCGCGCTGGCCACCGACGACTTCGCCAAGACCTACGACGAGGCGTTCACCGGCGGGCTCGAAGGCGTCATCACCAAGCTGAAGGCGGACGCGACGGCGGAGGTCCAGGCCGTGTACCTGGAGAAGATCCAGGACGGGGCGGCCAAGGCCGTCGTCGTCATGGACTCCGAAGTGCACAGCACGGCCGGCACCCGCCGCGTCCTCGGCTCGTACCTCGACATGAGGCTCGTCCGGCGGGGCGGCGCGTGGAAGGTCACCGACGTGACGTCGGTCGGCGCGGCGAACGAGAGCATGACCGACCCGGACGGCAAACGGCAGCAGCAGCCGGGGGCGGCGGTCCCCACCCCGGAGAAGACCCCCTGACCGGAGGCATGGAGCAGGGCCGGCGCCGCGAGCGGGGCAGCGGCGCCGGCCCTGGGATCGGGGACCGGGATCAGTTCAGGCCGTCATCGAGCGCCTTCGTGAGGACGCCCGGGTCGCCGGACATCTCCCAGATCATGGCGCCGAGCAGGTTCTTGCTCCGCAGCCATGCGGTCTTCTTCCGGATGGACCAGGCGTCGTCGAAACTCCACCACTGGCCGTCGCCGCCCGCGTCGAGATACGGCTGGACGGCGTTCTCCACGCTGAAGTGGAACGAGTACGGGGTGTTGGAGCCGCCGAAGGCCTGGCTGAGAGCGAAGTCTGATCGGCAAGTCGAGCAGGCCGCTCCAGAACGACGCGAGCCGATCAAGGTCGATGACGTCGATCACGACACCGCCGAGCCGGACGCTCAACCGACCCCGTCCCTGGACGCCAGACGGGTCAGGAGCGCTTGCCGGACAGTCGGCCATTCGGAGACGACCACGGCGAACATTGCCGAGTCCCGCAGCATCCCCTCCTCGCCGGGCGCCCAGGACATCGACCAGTTGCGAAGGACACCCTCAAAGCCGATACCGAGGCGTTCCAGTGCCCGCCGGCACCGGTGGTTACGGGCGTCGGTCTTCAGGTCGACCCGGGAGACCCCGAGGGTCTCGAACGCGTGCTCCAGCAGCAGGAGTTTCGCCTCGGCGTTGATCCCGCTGCCCTGCGCCGACGCCGCCAGCCAGGTGAAGCCGACCTCGACCGCGCGTAGGCCCGGCCGATCCGGCCATGGCCGGGGATCCCAGAAGGCGGTACAGCCCACCGCCTGCCCGTCACTCACCCGAACCTGCGCGAACGGCGTCAACCCACGGCGGGACAACTGCACCGCCACATAGTCGAGCACCTGGTCGCCGCGCGGAACCAGCGTGAACCCGTACGACGCGCGGTCTTCCTCCACGGCTTCCGCCAAGTCGCCCGCGTGCTCCGTCGTCAACGGCTCCAGCCGCACCAATGAACCAGCGAGCACAGGGACATCGAGCCAAATACTCATCAGGCCTTCCTCATCGTTCCTGGCGTTGGCACCTTGCCCGATATGGGCAGGTTGCCGGACCGTCACAGGGCCAGGTCCCTCAGATCCTCTGGATGATCACGGAAGCTCGATCGTCCCCGACAACCGGGAACCATGTCAACCGCACCTCTCTGTCCGCGCCGGTGACGGTGGCGTTCGTCTCTGAGACGGTCGTCGCGAGGGCCGAGCCGTTGTAGACCTCGTACGCGATGATCGGCAGGCTGCCCGCCTTGCAGCGCCGCGACGACCACGATGGTAAGGAGGGTTCCGACTAATCTGCGCATACCCAATACCTATTTCTGGGGGAGTTCGTTCCGGGGCGGGGAGCCGAGGAGCGCCAGCATCTGGTCGATCTCGGCGGAACGGGACTTCTCGACGCGCTGTGCGAGCTGCCGCGTCCAGGCGTCCTCGCCCTTGCCGATCTCCAGCCGGGCGAACTGGACGGTGTCGTCCTGGTGGGCGATGAGCAGGTTGAGGAACGCGCGCTCGAACCGGTCGGGCGGCGTCTTGGCCAGGGCGTTCAGTTCGGCGTCGGTCGTCTGCGGCATCCCGCCGTGCACGGCGTGCGCGCCCGGGTCCGCCCGCAGGGGCCGGTGCCAGCCGCGCAGCCGCGTCTGCATCTGCCGCGCCTCGGCGATCTCGGTCGTCTCGATCGCCGCGGCGAGCGTCCGCACCTCGGGCCGGACGGGATGCCGCCTCGCGAGCCGGACCAGCGCCACGCCCTGCTCCTGATGCGGAAGCATCATCTGCAGGAACATCACGTCGGTGCCGTTGAACCCGGCCCCGCCGCGCGGCGCCGCCGGGGCGGAGCCGCCGGCCGAGGATCCGCCGACGGCCCCGCACTGCACGGCCAGCAGCAGCCCGCACGCCGCGAGCAGCACCAGCGCCGCGTACGTCGAGATGCTGCGCCTCATGGTGCCCCGATCAGGCCGGTTGCCAGAGGGCGGGCGTGTTCGGGGGCTCCCACCCGGCGATCGCCGTGTGCGCCTGGAGGCACTGGTAGGTCGCGCCGCCGTAGGTGACCCGGTCGCCGGCGGCGTAGGCCGTCCCCGCCTGCCAGGTGCCGCTCGGCTGCTCGGTCGGGGTGGGGGTCGGGG
>NZ_SMJW01000189.1 GCF_004348335.1 Actinomadura bangladeshensis
ACCGTCGCCCGGTCCCGCGCGGCCCGCGGCCCCGTCCCGAATCACGCCCCCGGGACGGGGCCGCTCCATGCCCGCCCCCGGTCGCCCGCGGCGGAGGATTCTCTCGAAGGGCCGTGCCGGGGTTTGGGCGGTGCGCTGTGCGCAAGATCTAGCGTGGCGGTGCACGGTGGTGTGGGGGACGGAGGGGCGGGATGTCGTACGGGCGGTCCACGAGACGCGTCCTGGTGGTCATCGGCGGCGGCGGCGTGCTGGCGCTCGGGGCGGCGCTGCTGGTCCTGCCCGGGCCCGGGCTGCTGCTGGTGCTGGCGGGGCTGCTCATCCTCGCGCGGGAGTTCCCGGCCGTGGACCGGTACGTCGAACCGGTGCGGGAGCGGGCGATCCAGGCGGCCGAGGAGAGCGTGACCTCCTGGTGGCGGCTCACCGGATCGATCCTGACGGGACTCGCGCTGATCGGGGCCGGGGTCGCCTGGGGGATCGTGGACGAACTGCCGTTCTCCGGGTGGAGCACGGGGTCGGGTCTGGTCCTTTCCGGGCTCATCCTCTTCGGGCTCCTCTACTGGAGTTATCTCCGCGTGAAGGGGCGCCGCCGAGGGGGCGGCGGCGGACGGAATGGCGGCGGATAGATCAACGAACGTCCTGACGATCGACTGACTTGGCTAGAATCCGTCCGTTAGGCGAGGCTTCCACCATGATGTGCGCATGTGGTCGCGCTCCGTACGCGAGGAAGCCCCACTCTCACACCGTGCTGGCATAAGGAGTCCGTGCATGCCCGTGGAATCGGAGGGGCCCATCCCGGCGGCGAGTCCCGTGATCGGTGACGCCGAGATCGAGGCGGCCGTGCGCGTCCTGCGCAGCGGGCGGGTCGTCCAGGGGCCGGAGGTCGCCGCGTTCGAGGAGGAGTTCGCCGAGGTGGTGGCCGGACGGCACTGCGTCGCGGTCAACTCGGGGACGTCCGCGCTGCACCTCAGCCTGATGGCGCTCGGGATCGGCCCCGGGGACGAGGTGATCGTGCCCTCGTTCACGTTCGCGGCGAGTGCCAACGCCGTCCGGCTGGTGGGCGCCGACCCCGTGTTCGTCGACATCGAACCGGGGTCGTTCTGCCTCGACCCGGGCGCCGTCGCGGCGGCGATCGGGCCGCGCACCGCGGCGATCATGCCGGTGCACCTGTACGGGCACCCGGCGGCGATGGACCGGATCGGGCCGCTCGCCGAGCAGCACGGCCTCGCGGTCGTGGAGGACGCCTGCCAGGCGCACGGCGCCGCCCTCGGCGGGACCCCGGCCGGCGCGATGGGCACCGTCGGCTGCTTCAGCTTCTACCCGACCAAGAACATGCACGCCCTGGAGGGCGGCATGATCACCACCGCGGACGCGGAGACGGCGCGCACGCTGCGGCTGCTGCGCAACCAGGGCATGGAGCAGCGCTACGCCAACGAGATCGTCGGGGCGAACATGCGGCTCACCGACGTCGCCGCCGCCATCGGCCGCGTGCAGCTCACGCAGCTCGACGGCTGGACCGAGCGGCGCCGCGCCAACGCCGACCTCCTCAACGCGAAGATCACCGGGGCGGTGACGCCGCCGGTCGCGGACGGCGCCCGGCACGTCTACCACCAGTACACGGTCCGGGTGCGGGAGCGGGAGGCCGTCCAGAGGCACCTGGACGAGCGCAAGGTCGGCAACGCCGTCTACTACCCGACGCCCGTCCACCGGCTGAAGCCGTACCTGAAGGACGGCCGGCCGGATCCGCGCTGGGACCTGCCCGAGACGGAGCGTGCGGCGGCCGAGGTGCTGTCGCTGCCGGTGCACCCGTCGCTCACCGGCGAGCAGCTGGCGCGGGTCGCCGACGCCGTGAACGGGGCCGCGTCGTGAGCGCCCCGCTGCGCGCGGGCCTGGTCGGGCTCGGCGTGATGGGACGCAACCACGCGCGCGTCCTGTCCGGGCTGGACGGCGTGGACCTCGTCGGCGTGGTCGACCCGGCGGGAAGTCCGGGCGGCGCCCCGCACGGGGTGCCGGTGCTGGAGTCGCTCGACGACCTGCTGGCGCTCGGCGTCGACTACGCGGTGGTCGCCTGCCCGACCGCGCTGCACGAGGAGGTCGGGCTCGCCCTCGCCGAGGCCGGGGTCGGCGCGCTGATCGAGAAGCCGCTCGCCGAGTCGGTCGAGGCCGCGCAGCGGCTGGTGAAGGCGTTCGAGTCGCGGAACCTGGTCGCCGGCGTCGGCCACATCGAGCGCTACAACCCGGCGCTGCAGAGCATGCGGAGCCGGCTGGAGGCGGGCGAGCTGGGCGAAGTGTTCCAGGTCGTCACGCGCCGCCAGGGGCCGTTCCCGCACCGGATCGCCGACGTCGGGGTCGTCAAGGACCTCGCCACCCACGACATCGACCTCACCGCGTGGGTGACCGGCCAGGACTACGTGTCGGTCTCCGCGCACACGGTGGCGCGCAGCGGCCGCCCGCACGAGGACATGGTCGCGGCCGTCGGGCGGCTCAGCGACGGCTCCATGGTGAACCACCTGGTGAACTGGCTGAGCCCGCTGAAGGAGCGCACCACGGTCGTCACCGGCGACCGCGGCTGCTTCGTCGCGGACACGCTCACCGCCGACCTGACGTTCTACGCCAACGGCGAGATGAGCACCGAGTGGGAGGCGCTGCGGGCGTTCCGCGGCGTGTCCGAGGGCGACATGATCCGGTACGCGATCCCGAAGCGGGAGCCGCTGCTGACCGAGCACGAGCGGTTCCGCGACGCGGTCCTCGCCGGGCCCGGCGGCGACGCCGACATCGTGACGCTGCGGCAGGGCCTGCGGACGGTCGAGGTCTCGGCCGCCGTGCTGGAGTCGGCCAAGCTCGGGACGACGGTCTCGCTGCGGGCGTCGGAGGTGGCAGGTGCCGTCTGAGGCCGCGGCTCCCGATGTCACGGTGGTCGTCGCGGTCTACAACACGATGCCCTACCTGACCACCTGCCTGGAGTCGCTGGTCGGGCAGACCATCGGCGCCGACCGCATGGAGGTCGTCGCCGTCGACGACGGCTCCACCGACGGCAGCGGGGCCGAGCTCGACCGGTTCGCGGCCGAGTACCCGGACGTCGTCACGGTCCTGCGGCAGCCGAACTCCGGCGGCCCGGCCGCACCGAGCAACCGCGCCCTGGACGTCGCGTCCGGCCGCTACGTCTACTTCGTCGGCGCCGACGACCACCTCGGCCCCGAGGCGCTGGAGCGCATGGTCGCCGCCGCCGACGAGTGGGGCTCGGACGTCCTCGTCGGCAAGATGGAGGGCGTCAACGGGCGGGCCGTGCGGCGCCCCGAGCTGTTCGCCGAGAACCGTCCCGAGATCGACCTGTACGACTCGGTGCTCCCGTGGGTGCTGTCGAACTGCAAGCTGTTCCGCCGCGACCTGGTCGAGCGGTACAAGCTGCGCTTCCCCGAGCACATGCGGATCGGCAGCGACCAGCCGTTCACCCTCGAAGCGTGCGTCCGCGCCGCGCGGATCTCCGTCCTCGCCGACTACACCTGCTACTACGCGGTGCTCCGCGAGGACGGCGGCAACATCACGCAGGGCGCCGTCGACGTCCACACCCGCCTCGAATGCGCGGAGAGCCTCTTCGGCGTCGTCGCCGGCCTCCTCGAACCCGGGCCGCGGCGGGACGCGATCCTGACGCGCCACACCCGCTGGGAGCTGACGATGCCGACGCGGGAGGGGTTCCTCGAACTCGACCGCGACGCCCAGCAGGACGTGTGCGCCCGCGTCGGGAGGCTCGTCGAGGAGTACGTGACCGACGACGTCCTCTACACGCTGCCGATCGTCCGCCGGGCCCGGCTGCGGCTCGCCCAGCACGGCCGGATCGACCTGCTGTGCGAGGCGATCAAGGCGGCGGTGGAGGAGCGGCCCTACCCGATCGCGGTGAAGAACGGCCGCACCTACCTGGCCTACCAGGGGTTCGAGGACCCCGGGCTGAACCTGCCGGACGAGCTGTTCGAGATCACCAAGGGGATGCGCAAGCGGCTCTCCCAGGAGGTCCGGACGGTCGCCGCGCGCCGCGACCGCGACACCGTCGAGGTGACCGTCCGGACGCCGTTCACCGGCCCGGACGCCGGCGACCCGGCGGTCGTCCGGCTCGCGCTCGCCCCGCGCACCGGCAAGGGCGCCGGCAAGGAGCGCGTGCACCTGGACGAGGCGGTCGTCACCCGCGAGGCCCGCGAGGACGGCCTGCACCTGACCGCGAGGATCCCCGTGGCGCTGCTCACCGGCCCGGCCCGGACGCGGCACGACCTCCGGCTCGTCTTCACCGCGTCCGGCGAGACGCACGACGTCGCCGTCCCGGCCGGGCTGCCGGCGGCGGGCGGCGAACTGGTCTGGCACCGCGCCAGGCCCCACCGGCTGTCGGTCACCGGCGACGACCGGTACGGCACGGTCATCGAAACGCGCCCGGTCCGCCCGGCCCGCGCGGCCGCCCGGCGGATCAAGCGCGCGGCGTCCCTTGGAGGTAAGTAGCACATGCGGATCTGCGTGGTCGCGCTCGGCAAGATCGGTCTCCCGCTGGCGGTGCAGTTCGCCCGCAAGGGCCACCGGGTGATCGGCGCCGACGTGAACGAGCGGGTCGTCGCCGAGGTGAACGCCGGCCGCGAGCCGTTCCCCGGCGAGACCGACCTGCAGCTCCACCTCGGCGCGGCGGTCGAGGCGGGCCTGCTGACGGCGACGACCGACACGGCGGCGGCGGTCGCCGAGTCGGAGGCGGTCGTCGTGGTCGTCCCGCTGTTCGTGGACGAGGCCGGCACCCCCGACTTCGGCTGGATGGACGCCGCCACCCGCGCCATCGCCGAGGGCCTGCGCCCCGGGACGCTCGTCAGCTACGAGACGACGCTGCCCGTCGGCACCACCCGGGGCCGCTGGGCGCCGATGCTGGCGGAGGGCTCCGGCCTCACCGCCGGCGAGGACTTCCACCTGGTGTTCAGCCCCGAGCGCGTGCTGACCGGACGGGTCTTCGCCGACCTGCGCCGCTACCCCAAGCTCGTCGGCGGCATCGACGACGCGTCCGCGAAGCACGGCGTCGAGTTCTACGAGCAGGTGCTCGACTTCGACGACCGCCCCGACCTCGACCGCCCCAACGGCGTCTGGGACCTCGGCTCGGCGGAGGCGTCCGAGCTGGCCAAGCTCGCCGAGACGACCTACCGCGACGTCAACATCGGCCTCGCGAACCAGTTCGCCCGCTACGCCGACACGGCCGGGGTCGACATCACCAAGGTCATCGAGGCGTGCAACACCCAGCCGTACAGCCACATCCACCGGCCGGGCATCGCCGTGGGCGGCCACTGCATCCCCATCTACCCGCGGATGTACCTGTGGAACGACCCGTCCGCGACGGTCGTCCGCGCCGCCCGCGAGGCCAACGCGGCCATGCCCGACTACGCCGTCGGCCTCCTCGCCGACGCCTACGGCGACCTCAACGGCGCACCGGTCCTGGTGCTGGGCGCGGCCTACCGGGGCGGGGTGAAGGAGACGGCGTTCTCCGGCGTCTTCCCGACCGTCGAGTCCCTGCGCAAGCGCGGCGCCGTCCCCTACGTGTCCGACCCGATGTACACGGCGGAGGAGCTCGAGGCCCTCGACCTGCCCCCGCACCGGGGCGAGCCGGTGACCGCCGCGATCATCCAGGCCGACCACGCCGAGTACCGCGACCTCGGCGCGGACGACCTGCCGGGCGTCAAGGCCCTCGTCGACGGCCGCCGCATCACCGACCCGTCCCGCTGGCCCGGCGTCCACCACACCGTCATCGGCGCTCCGGGCCATGAGGACGCCCCGGTGCATCCCGCCGGCTGAGCGTCCCGCTGAGCCGGCCCGGCCGACCGCAACTGGAGAATCGCATGCAGAAAGAGGCAGACGAGACGGGCCCGGGCTCGTTCCGCGGCCGCGTCGTCATGCTCGTCGACAACGACGTCGTCCGCGACTCCCGGGTCCAGAAGGCGGCGAAGTCGGCCGCCGACGCCGGCTGGGAGGTCCATCTCCTCGGCTGCACGTCGGCCAAGAAGCGCCGCTCCTGGAAGCTGGGGGAGGCCAGGGTCCGGCTCATCCCGATCCAGCACACGCTCCTGCGCAACAGGCACGGCGTCCTGCGCGCCACGCTCCGCCGCCCGCTCGCGTACGGGCACCCGAACGTGGCGGACTACCGGCGCCGGCTCGTCCAGTCCCGGCGGGCCGACCTCGCCGCGAGCCGCCTCGCCCCCGGGGGCGGCGGCCCGGCGCGCAAGGCCTGGCTGCTGGCGCGGCGCGTGACGGCGAAGGTCCAGGCGCGCTGGGTGGCGCTGCGCGTCCGCCAGACCGACTCGCTGACCGCGGCCCGCAACAACCCCCGCGCACCGCTGGAGCGGCTGCCGATCAAGTTCTGGCAGGGCGTCCTCGGCAACCGGGCCTGGCGCGTCCTCGACCGCAACCTGTGGGACTGGGACAGCGCGTACGGGAAGGTCATCGACAAGCTGGAACCCGACATCGTCCACGCCAACGACTTCCGGATGCTCGGTGTCGGGGCGCGGGCCGTGCGGCGGGCGCGCGCCAAGGGCCGCCAGGTCAAGCTGGTGTGGGACGCCCACGAGTTCCTGCCCGGCATCCGTCCGTGGGGGGCCGGCCCGCGCTGGCTGCCCGCCATGTGCGCGCACGAGCTGGAGTACTCCGGCGACGCCGACGCGGTCGTGACCGTCTCGGCGGCGCTCGGCGACCGGCTCGTCGAGCGGCACGGCCTGCGGAACAAGCCGACCGTCGTGCTGAACGCCCCGATCACCGGCGGTGAGCCGACCACCGACGAGCCCGTCCCGGACATGCGGGAGCTGTGCGGCGTCGGCCCGGACACCCCGATCGCCGTCTACAGCGGCAGCGCCTCCGTGCAGCGCGGCCTCGACATCATGATCGAGGCGCTGCCGCGGCTGCCCGGGCTGCACGTCGCCCTGGTGGTCTCCTCGGCGCGGTCCGACTACGTGCGGGGCCTGCTCGCCCGCGCCGCCGAACTGGACGTCGCCGACCGGGTGCACACGCTGCCCTACGTGCCGTTCGACCAGGTCGTCCCGTTCCTGTCGGCGGCGGACATCGGCGTCATCCCGATCCACCACTGGCCGAACCACGAGATCGCCCTGATCACGAAGTTCTTCGAGTACTCGCACGCGCGGCTGCCGATCATCGTCAGCGACGTGCAGGCGATGGGCGACATGGTGCGCGACACCGGGCAGGGCGAGGTCTTCCGCGCCGAGGACCTCGACGACTACGTGCGGGCGGTCGAGGCGGTGCTCGGCGATCCGCAGCGGTACCGCGCCGTGTACGACGCGCGGCCCGACCTGCTCCGCGAGTGGACGTGGGAGGCGCAGGCCGACGTCCTGGACGGCGTCTACACCGAGCTGCTGCCCTCCGCCGCCGGGGTCGCCCCGGCCGCGGGAGCCGGCTCGGAGGCGTCCGACGACCGCCTCATCGGCGCTCAGGACTGACATGGCGACGCGGTCGAGCGGTGACCGGGACGTGGCCGTCGTCACCCCCTGGTATCCCAACCCCAAGCAGGAGTGGGCCGGCGCGTTCGTCCAGGCGATGGTCGAGGCGACCGCGCCGGGCTGCGGCGACGTCACCGTCTACCACACCGAGGCGTGGCTCATGAGGCAGCCGGCCGCGGAGGTCGAGGCGGCGCGCGACGCGCACCGGCGGCTCCTGCCGGTCGCGCTGCACCCCGCGCCGGCCGCCGCGGGCGCCCGGCTGCTGCGCGTGCCGGTGCCGACGGTGCCGGACTACACGTTCGCCGAACTCGCCCGGGAGCACGCGGCGTGGCTGCGCGAGGCGCTCGGCGGCGAGCCGATCCCGGCCCCCGTCGTGCATGCCCACGTGGGGCTGCGCGGCGGCTGGACGGCGCTGGAGAACGCCCGCCCGGACGCGCGCGTGTTCGTCACCGAGCACGCGTCCTTCCTCGACAAGGTCCTGGAGCAGCCGGACTCGCGCGAGATGTACGAGCAGGTCCTGGACCGCTGCACCGGTTTCCTCGTCGTGACGGACGTGCTGCGCGACACCCTCGCCGCGGCGTTCCCGTCCCTCGCGCACAAGATCGAGATGATCTCCAACCCGATCTCCTTCGAGCTGACCCGGCCGCGTCCGGTCACCGAGCTGCGCCGCTGGCTGTACGTCGGCACGCTGGTGGAGCGCAAGGGCGTCGACTGGCTGCTGGAGGCGTTCGCCGAGTGCCACGACGAGGATCCCGACCTGACGCTGACCATGGCGGGGCCGGGCGTGATGACCCGGCAGCTCGTGGAGCGGACGGCCGAACTCGGTCTCGGCGACGCGGTGTCGTTCCTCGGCGCGGTCGCCCCCGACGAGGCCACCCGGCTCATGCGGGAACACGACCTGCTCGTCCACCCGGCCCGGTGGGAGACGTTCGGCGTGTCGATCATCGAGGCGGTGGCGGCCGGCCTGCCGGTGCTCGTCACCCGCTGCGGCGGCCCCGAGCGCACCCTGGCCGGCATCGAGAGCGCGGCCGGCGAGATGATCGACGTCGAGGAGAACGCGTCCTCGATCGTCGCCGGCTACCGCCGGCTGCGGGACCGCTTCCCGGGCGACCTCGACCTGCCGAAGGCCCGTGCCGTCCTGGACGAGCGCTTCGGCTACCGCACGGTCGCCGCCGCGCACCACCGGCACTGGTTCCCCGACGACGGCGGAGACGCGACGAGGACCGCAGGGGGAGAAGAAGCGTGAACGTCCTGTTCGTGGCGCTCGGCGCCTCCCGCCGGCCCGCGGTCGTCCGGGAGTCCGCGCAGGTCCGCGCGGACGGCGGCAGCGCCACCGTGCTGGTCCGCAAGGAGTCGGCCTGGGCGAAGGACCCGCTGCCGGACGGGGTCGACGCCGTCGAGCTGCCCGCGCTCGAACGCCGCTACCGGCCCGCCGCGGTGCGCGTCCCGCTGTACCGGATCCCGCAGCTGCTGGTGCGGGTGTGCCTGCCCGGGCCGCTGCGCGGGCTGGGGAACCGGATCGAGGGCGCCTACCGCCGGCGCGTCGCCCGTCCCATCGACCGCCGGCTGGCGCGCCTCTACCGGCGCGACCGCGCCGCCGTCCGCCGGCGGATGGTCGAGCGGGAGCTCCTGCGCGGCCGGTCCATCGACCTCGTCGTCATCGGAGACCCGCAATCGCTGGTGACCGTCGCGGAACTCGCGGACGCGATCACGGGCGCGGGAGCGCGGCTGTCCTACTCCATCGCTCATGAAAGGCCCCTGGCAGGCAACGCCGAAGGATGAATCCATGACCGAACGCCGCCCGCGCCTTCTGTACCTCGCCTTCTACTTCCCGCCGTCCCGGGCCAGCGGGGTGTTCCGGCCGCGGGCGACCGCCAACCGGCTGACCGAGCTGGGCTGGGACGTGACGGTCTTCGCGGCGCCGCTGCCGTTCCTGTACGACACGATCGGCTCGGTCGACGACAAGCTGCTGGACACGGTCGACCCGCGCATCACACTGGTGCGGCCGGAGCTGAACAGGTTCGTGTGGCAGACGGACCTGCGGGAGTACAGCCGGTTCCGAGGGGCGTTCCCGCAGCTGGCCCAGTCCCTGTACACGTGGGGGCAGAAGCACGTCTTCCCCGAGCACTACGCCTCGTGGGGCCGTGCCAGCGTGCGGCGGGCGCTGCGCATGCACGCGCGCCGCAGGTTCGACGTGGTCCTCGCGACGGGGAACCCGTACGCCTCGTTCGCCGCGGCCTGGCTGTTCCACAAGCTGACCCGCACCCCGTACGTCATCGACTACCGCGACTCCTGGACGCTCGACCAGTTCAGCGAGGAGCCGATGTTCGAGGACGGGCATCCCGCCTGGCGCTGGGAGCGCCGGGTGCTGAGGTCCGCGGCGAACTCGCTGTACGTGAACGAGGCCCAGCGCGCCTGGCACGCCGACCGCTACCCGCGTGCGGCCGACCGGATGATGACCGTCCTGAACGGGTGGGACGCCGACACTCTCCCGGAGAGCGCCGAGCCGCCTCCGGCCGCCCGGGGCGAGTCGGGCGAGGCCGCTCCCCGCTTCTCCTTCGTCGGCACGGTCACCGACAAGCAGCCCATCGAGGAACTGATCGAGGGGTTCACCAAGGCGCGGACGCATCCCGACATGGCGGACGCGACCCTCAACTTCTACGGGTACTTCGGCTTCTTCCAGGGCACCGGCAACAAGCTCCGCAAGCGCTTCGCCGCCGCGGCCGGGGAAGAGACCGTCCCGGAGAGCGGCGACGGCGACGAGCAGATCCTCGCTTCCGGCGTGTACCACCGGGGTGCGGTGCCCAAGACGGAGCTCGCCGGCGTCTACCAGGGCTCGGACGTTCTGGTGTTCCTCAACGGCGGCGGACGCTACGTCACCTCCGGGAAGATCTTCGAGTACATGGCGGCGGGACGGCCGATCGTGTCCGTCCACACGCCCGGGTCGGCGGCCGAGGAACTGCTGCGCGGCTACCCGCTGTGGTTCAATCCCGGCGGGCTCGACCCGGCGGACATCGCCGCGTCGATGGTCGAGGCGGCGAAGGCCGCGGCCGGCCTCGACGAGCGCCAGGTCGCGGCGGCCCGCGCCTACGCGGACCGCTTCGAGCGGAACGTGACGCTGCAGCCGCTCGTCGAGCGGCTCACCGAACTGGCCTCCCGCAAGCGCGCCGTGGCCGGGTGAACGTGTTGGGAGACGGTGACATGAACGCGCGGGCGCCCCGGGTGCTGGTCCTGGCCATGGACCCGAGGCTCACCATGGACCCCCGTCCCGCCGTGCCGGTCAAGCGCCAGTACAAGCGCATCATCGGGCTGGCCGGCCACTTCGCGATGGAGGAGGGGGCGCAGGTCGATCTGGTGACGGCGGAACCGGGCGGCTGGGACGCCCTGGACGAGCGGGTGCGCCTGCACCGCCTCGACAAGGCGGAGGCCGGGCACCCGCTGCCCTGGCTGGAGCACACGCTCGTGGTCCGGCTGCCGCGGGTGATCGTCCGTCCGTTCGCGGGGCTCGGCCGGCCCGGCGCGCTGCTGAACGGCGCGCGGAGCCGGTTCTCCCGCGCCGTCCACCGGCGGCTCTTCGTGCCGTTCTACCGGCACGTCCGGCCGCACGTGCTGGCCCGCATCGCGCGGCGGCGCGTGCTCAGCCAGATCGACACGGACCAGGTCGTCCGCGTGGTCGTGATGGACCGGACGTCGGTGCCGCTCGGCCGGCGGCTGGCCAGGATGCGGCCGGACATCGTCGTGACGACGCGGCAGTTGAAGAGCCTCGACGCCAAGGCCTGACCGGCTCAGCCCCGCTTGGCCGTGAGCGTCGTGCCGGAGCCGTCCGCGGCCGGTTCCTCGATGTAGAGTTCGCCGGTCTGCGGGCACTCCCAGGTTCCCGGCTCGCCTGCGCGCTCGGTGAGCCGGACGCCGGCGCGGCCGACCCAACCGATCCGGCGGGCGGGGACGCCGGCGACCAGCGCGAAGTCGGGGACGTCGCGGGTCACGACCGCGCCCGCCGCGACCATCGCCCAGCGGCCGACGCGCACCGGTGCGACGCACACGCTGCGGGCGCCCAGGGACGCGCCCTCGGCGACGTGCACGCCGACGGCCTCCCAGTCGGAGGCGCGCTTCAGGGTCCCGTCCGGGGACACCGAGCGGGGCGCGCGGTCGTTGGTGAGGACGACGGCGGGCCCGACGAACACGCCGTCCTCCAGCACGGCGGGCTCGTAGACGAGGGCGTGGTTCTGCAGCTTGACGTTGTCGCCGATCCGCACCCCGGAGCCGACGTAGGCGCCCCGCCCGACGATGCAGCCGGAGCCGAGCCGGGCGTCCTCGCGGATCTGGGCGAGGTCCCACACGGTCGTCCCGTCGCCGAGCTCGGCGGACGGGTCCACCTGGGCGCTGGGGAGGATGCGGTGCGTCATGCGTTGCCTTCCTGGCGGGTTCGATCGAGCTGGCGGATGTACGGCGGCCCGGCCGCCGTCACGACTTGCGGGACCAGCGCCGCCGGAGGCCCCCCAGCCGGCGCCGCACCGGATCGGTGACGAGGGCCGTCAGCCGCGCGTCGTCGAGGCGGACGTGCACACGGCGCGGCGGCACCCACGAGGCGGTCACCGGTCCCGGAACGCCGGATTCCTCGGTGAACCGCACCCGGACGGGGCCGCCCACGCCGTCGATCTCCAGGTACGCCGCCCAGCGCCCGGTCCGGGCGCGGGCGAGGGACACCTCGGCCCGCAGGCGGGCCGGTTCGTCGGGCCGCAGTGCGGCGCGGATCACCGCGTCGTCGCGGCGGGAGTGCCGGAGGACGACGCTCATGGCCGGTGCCGGGCCGGGTCCGTGGACGGCGGGGAACCCGGTCCGGACCCGCAGCCGGTTGCCCGACCCGAGGCCGACCTCGGCGTCGGGGAAGTCGGCGTGGGTGGGCGCGCCGCCGAGTTCCAGCGCGAGCGCGCCCTTTCCGCGCACCGGCAGGACGCGGACGAGCCGTGCGCCGCCCGCCGGACGGGTGCAGATCACGGCCGGGACGTGCATGTCGCGGGGCTTGAGGATGGGGACGGTCTGCAAATGCCCCCCGATGGACACCTCCACGGAGACCGTCCAGCGGCCGTCCCGCCAGTCGTGCGAGGCGGGGTCGAGCGTGGCGGTGTAGGACGTGGCCATCCCCTCACCGGTGTGCTCAGCGGGGCCGTTGGTGCACGCGACCCGGTGTCCGGCGCCCTCGCCGTCCTCCAGGATGAGGTGCAGTTCGGGGGTGCCCTCGTCGGTATCGCGCACCACCACGGTGCCGCTGACCAGGAGTGCGTCGTCCGCCCAGGCCGGAGGCTCCAGGCGGTGCAGCATCCGCGGCGTCGTCGCGACTTCGTAGCAGTCGTCCGGGATGCCGGTCGCCTCGTCCCGGAAGTACGGGTACTTCTGGAAGCAGCGCCCGTCCTCCAGATGGAGGGCGGGGCGCCCGGTGGCGTTGTGGAAGCGGAGGACGGCCTCCAGCTCCTCGGCGAGGTCGTTGAGCAGGCAGTGGGCGACCACGCGGCGGAGCGGGGGGAGCTGCCGCAGCAGCGTCGGGGTGAGCCACTTCTCCAGCAGCTCGCGGCCCGCGGTGTAGGTGATCTTGCGTTCGTCGTCGGGGGCGCCGAGGTACAGGCGCTCCAGCCGTCCGAACACCTCCAGGTCCAGGTAGCGCCGGTGCAGCCGGTCGCGGATCTCGCCCGGCTCGGCGTACTCCGCGGCCTGGTCCATCGCCCGGGCGATGATCGCGTAGACGTCGGACGCGTGGGCGCCGCCGAGCTGGGTGCTGCTCGTCCCGTCCGAGCGGGCCATCCAGTGGTAGCAGTCGTAGTCGGCCAGGATGGACACGGCACGGGCGCGCAGGTGCGCGCCGGCGGTGAACAGCTGGTCCTCGTGGGACAGGACGCCCTCGGCGAACCGCAGCCCCGCGTCCTCGATCAGGGAGCGGCGGAAGAGCTGCAGCGCCGCCATCGACATGCGCCGGAACAGCTCGGAGCCGGGTTCGAGCACGTGGGTGCGCTCGACGTTCTCGCCGAACACCTTGGGGGTCGTGCGGCCGCCGAGGCCGAGCTGCTTGCCGAGGACGATGTCGGTGCCGTTGCGCTCGGCCATCGCGACCATGCGTTCGAGGGCCTCGGGGCCCAGCCGGTCGTCGGCGTCCAGGAAGAAGACGTACTTCCCGGACGCCCGTTCCAGGCCCCGGTTGCGCGGGGCGCCCGCGCCGCCCGAGTTCGGCTGGTGGAGCACCGTCAGCCGGTCGTGGGCGCGGGCCAGTTCGTCGAGCAGTTCGGCGCTGCCGTCGGTCGAGCCGTCGTCCACGACGATGGTCTCGATCCGCTCGGCGGGCATGGTCTGGGTGAAGACCGAGTCGAGCGCCTCGCTCACCGTGTCCCGGCAGTTGAAGACCGGGATGATCACGCTGACCAGGAGTTGCGGCATGGCCCCTCTACCGTCGAGCTGCAGATGAGGACCAACTCTATGCGGGTTCGCGGGCCGTGCGGATCGTCCTGCCGGAGTTCCCGTACATCGTCGCGCGGGGCCCGGCCTCGGCGAGCGCGTCGACGGCGGCGGCGAAGCGGGTCATCGCGTCCGGGTGCTCGGGGCCGAGCAGGTAGTCGCGGAGCGTGCGCCGCTCGCCGGCCAGCGGGTCCTGGCCGGGGGTCGCGGCGACGGCGAGGATGTCCGGCAGCTCGGCGCAGTCCGGGCCGAGCAGGTAGGCCGCGGACGCGGACGGGAACTCGGCCCGGAACACCGCCTCGTCCATGCCCTCGGGGTTGGTCACCACGTACGGCTTCAGGCTCGGGATGTAGTCGGAGATCACGCTGGAGATGTCGGTGATCAGCATGTCGGACCGGTTGAAGCACTCGTAGAGGGAGGCGTCCGCGCCGGTGACGACCTGGTGGCCGCCGTTGCCGGTCCGGTTGGCGTCCTCGATCATCTTGATCAGCCGGTTGTGCGCGGCCGCCGCCGAGGGCAGCCGCCGGCCGGTGTAGGGGTGCGGGCGGTAGATCACGCGGAGCCGGTCGCCCTGCTCCAGCAGGGTGGAGACGATCCTGTCGCCCATGCCGAGCAGCGAGCTGTAGCCGTGCTCGTTGTCCCAGCCCTCCCAGGTGGGGGCGTACAGGACGGTCGGCACCGGCCCGCCGGACGGCTCGGTGGTGATCTCGCCGAGCTGCGGGCGGCCGACCTCGACGATGGCCTCGTCGCGGACCCCGGCGTCGGAGTTGTGGTAGCGGTCGCGGCCGGCCGGGCCGGCCACCCAGACCTCGTCGAAGATCTTGCTGACCGGGTTGGAGCTCGGCCCCTTGTCGCTGTCGCCGTGCCCGACGAACACGTGCTTGATGTGCTCCTCGCGGAGCAGGTGCAGGTTCTTGCCGGTGTTGCCGGGGTAGAGCGCGACCTTCACCGTCGGCAGGTCGAAGTTCATGACGTCCTCGGCCTTGCTGATGCACACGACCGGGAGCGTGGTGGGCGCGATCGCCGCGACGACCTCGGGGGAGCGGACGAGGACCATGGCCTTGCGGTCGAGCTGCTCCAGGGCGCTCAGCCACATGTTGGCCTGGTACACGGTGGTGGCGGGCCCGGTGAAGTACAGGACGACCTCGGGCTTGTAGCCGTTCACGCGGCGCTGCACGTCGCGCCCCACGCGGTTGCCGTTCAGGAGCACGCGCATCCGGCGCAGCCGGGCCGACTGCCCGGCCTGGGCGGCCGCCGCGACGAGGGCGGTGGCGAGGAGGCCGGCGGCCAGCAGCGGCGGCAGGCCGACGAGGAGGCCGACGGTGCCGGCCACGAGCGGGAGCAGGTCGGCGTAGTTCTCCAGGAGGGCGACCAGGCGCGACTGCCACGCGGGGCACTCGGCCGGGGACGCGGGTTCGCCCTTGCCGAGGTTGCGGGTGAGGTAGGGCACCCGGTTGATGCGCCGCGCGGCGACCGAGCCCGCGAGCACCGCGGCGCGGATCCAGTCGAGCGCGAGGAAGCCGAGGGCCGCCGTCCAGACCACCGGGGAGTCGACGTCGCCCGCCCGGACGAGCAGCAGCACGAACGCCCCCTGCCGGACCAGCACCCGGGCGCCGGCGCCGAGCTGGCCCCAGCGCAGCGGCCTGGCCGCGTCCGGCATCAGCCGCTCCACGGCCGGCTCGGCCGCGTAGCAGAGCGCGGCGGCGGCGAGGAACCAGCCGGGCGCGCCGGCCGCGGCCGCCGCGAGCAGCAGCGCCAGCGAGCCGGGGAGCAGCAGCACCGACGAGTACCGCATGAGTTTCCGGGACCGGCGGACGAGACGTCGCACGGCACACCTCCGTCTGGTCGGCAGGGCCCTTGGGGGGCGACG